>JAWUWF010000021.1:0-32026 GCA_034111985.1 Pseudophaeobacter sp. | reverse complement strand
AGAGATTTAGGAGCGCTGGTGGCGTAGCACTGGCCCGGCAGACATTCGAGAACCCAGGTCAGACGTGTGTCGCCGTTTTCATCCGCAAGCGCCAACATAGCAGCGCCGTCTAGGGCTGCTATGATGCGCGGGCAGGGCAGGGCAGGCGCGCGGATGGCAATGTGTTGAAAGGCCTGCACCTGCATCTCAACCAGCCAGTCGGCGCAGCCGGGGCGCATGGCCTTCAGGATGTATCCCCGGCCATCACTGGCCCGGGCCATAAAGTTCAGATCATATTCGCCGTCCAGCTGGCTCAGCTCAGCCGTGATGCCCCAATGGTATTTGAAGGCATCGGCCCAATGCGCAAAACTCATTCGTGTCACTCCCCGTCTGCCGCATCTGCGGCACCCCACTATTTTGGATCCTATTTGGACCGGGGAGAGCAGATTAGTCCAGCCAGCCTTTGAGGTTATTCTCAACCACGCCCGAAAGGGCTTTGATGTGGTCGTCATCATCGTTGAGGCAGGGAATATAGAGGAAGTCTTCACCGCCGGCCTCTTCAAAGGCCTCTTTGATCTCTTCGTTGATCTCTTCTAGGGTTTCGATGCAGTCTGCCGAAAAGGCCGGCGCCATCACGGCGATGCTCTTTTTGCCCTCTTCGGCGAGGGCGGCGACATGTTTGACGGTATAGGGTTTCAGCCATTCTTCTGGGCCAAAGACCGACTGGAAGGTGGTGGTGATCTGGGTCTCATCCCAGCCCAGCCGTTCCCGCAGCAGTCGCGTGGTTTTCTGGCACTGACAGTGGTAGGGATCACCCTGATTCTGGTAGCGTTTTGGCATGCCGTGATAGGACACGACCAGAATATCGGGCTTCTTGTCCGCCTTGCCATAGGCCTCCTCAACCGAGCGCGCGAGTGCGTCGATATAGGCAGGCTCATCAAAATAGGGTGCGATGGTGCGGGCGGCAGGTTGGCGGGTCTCTTTCATCAGAGCGCGAAAGAACTCATCATTGGCGGTGCCGGACGTGGCGCCGGCATAGTGCGGGTAAAGCGGCAAAAACAGGATTTTCTGGCAGCCGGCCTCGACCATGGCGCGCACCTTGGACTGGGTTGACGGGTTGCCATAGCGCATGCAGAAATCCACCATGACCTGGTCGCCATAGCGCTGGGCCAGGACCTCGGCCATCTTGGCGGTTTGCTGTTTGGTTATGGTCATCAGGGGGCTTTCGCCCTTGTCGTGATTCCAGATCGATTTATAGGCCGCGCCCGATGAAAAGGGCCGTTTGGTCAGGATGATCAGTTGCAACAAAGGCTGCCATTTCCAGGCAGGGTAGTCGATCACCCGCTTGTCCGACAGGAACTCACCCAGATAGCGGCGCATTGGCCAATAGCTATAATCATCCGGGGTGCCGAGGTTGGCCAGAAGGATACCGACCTTTTCGCCCTTGATCTTGGGGTGATCGGCTGGCGCGTGGGCGGGGCAGGTGGCGGGGGCGGAAGAATCCAACATAGGGGCGGTGGTCCTGTATCTGCGGCAAAGCTTTGCTTGTGGAAACCATGGCGAAAGTCACAATCCGCCACCAGTTATAATACTACGACGCCAAAGGCCAATTGGATCACATTGGCGCAGTGATTTGTTTTTCTTATCGCTCCGGGCTCAGCGCCTGGGAGGGGCGGGCTGAGGGGGCTAGTCAGGCAGCTTGGTTTCCGGCACCTTCAGGGCCTCTGACAGGCGCATCTTGGCAGAGCCGGGGCGCAGCGGCTGCTGCTGGCTGTCCGAGGGCGACCAGCCGGTGAGGCAGACCAGCTCGAACGTTGCGGGCAGTTTGCCGTTTGGCAGGCCAAAGTGCTCTCGGTAGATTGCTTCGGTCTGGGCAAACAGCGCGCGGGGACTGAGGTGTTTCAGGCGCTGGCTGAGGGCATTGCCCTCGCCCATGGCGCGCAGATCCCGCATCAGGTGCAGGCTGTCGCGGTATTGCGCGGTGAGGGGCACAACATCCGCCACCGGCAGGGCAAAGCCCGCCCGCTGCAGCAGCCCGCCCAGGTCCCGCACTTCTCCCATTGGTGAAATACGCGGTGACAGCCCGCCCGAGACCTGCGCCTCGGCCTCGGCCAGGGCGGCGCGCAGCTCGTGCAGGGTGCGCCCGCCAAGGGTCATGGCCAGCAGCAAGCCGTCCTCGGTCAGAGCGCGGCGACATTGAATCAATTGCCCTACCGGATCATTGGCCCAATGCAGCCCCATGGCATGCACAACCAGATCATGGGCTCCGAGTGTGAGGTCCAGAGTGTCGTCATCGGCGACAATTTTGGAGTCTGGGAATGAATTGCGCCAAACTTCAGCAAAAGGAGTCACAATTGCTGGACTCGTAAAGGTTCTGTTAACCAAGCTTAAGCGATCTTCAACTTCGTCCCTTGCCAGGTCGTGAAGGAACAAGGCCGCGCGCTGGTGGCGGGCGCGATGGATCGTCAGTGCCTGATGATCAAACAGCTCTGGCTGTGATTTGGGTGCTTGCGTCATAGGAGTTCTTTAGATGTTGCGCGCGTCGTTTCAAACCGCTGTTTCACTTGTTTATCCGCCCAAATGTCTGGGCTGTGATGAATTGGTTGAGCAGGACTTTGGTCTGTGCGGATCCTGCTGGGGTGACGCGCATTTTATCAGCGGTACGGTCTGCGAGGGCTGTGGCCTGCCTCTGCCCGGCGAAGTGGATGGGTTTCGCCTGGACTGTGATGAGTGCATGTCTATACCGCGCGCCTGGAGCCAGGGCCGTGCCGCGCTGCTGTACAAGGATAAGGCGCGCAAACTGGTGATGGCGCTGAAACATGGCGACCGCGCGGATCTGGCGGCTCCGGCGGCAGGTTGGATCGCGCGGGCCTCGGGGCCGTTGCTGCGGGACAATCCGCTGATCTGTCCGGTGCCGCTGCACTGGTCGCGCCTGATGAAGCGGCGTTACAATCAGTCCGCCTTGATTGCCGAAAACCTGTCGCGGCTTGCCCGGCTGGATTACTGGCCTGATATGTTGAAACGGGTGAAGGCCACGCCAAGCCTGGAGGGTAAAACCCGCGCACAGCGCTTTGCGGCCCTGCAGCGCGCCATTGTCGCCCATCCGCGTCACCGGGCGCTGATGCAGGGGCGGGTGGTTTTGCTGGTGGATGATGTGATGACCTCCGGCGCGACCCTGACCGCCTGTGCGGATGCCTGTCGTGCGGCAGGGGCTGCGGATGTGCGGGTCGCGGTTCTGGCGCGGGTCACACGGGCGTGAGCTGATGGGGCCGCCTCTGGCAATGATTGCAATGCCGCCCCATATGTCGCAGAACCAATCCAAACAGACACATGGAGACCAGTATGAAAACGGTCGAACTCTATACATCGCCGCTCTGCGGTTTTTGCCACGCCGCCAAACGCCTGCTGAGCCAAAAGGGCGTTGAGTTTTCAGAGGTCAACGTGCTGGCCAATCCGGGACGCAAGCAGGAAATGATCCAGCGCGCCAATGGCGGCTACACCGTGCCACAGATTTTTATCGGTGAGACCCATGTCGGCGGCTGTGATGAATTGTATGCACTGGAGCAGGCCGGCAAGCTGGACGCCTTACTCGCGGCCTGAAACAGCTGTGCTTGAGATAGCATTGCATACCAAAAGGAAAATCTGATGCGCGCCGCCTTGTTGCAGATCACCTCTAGCGATTCCCCGACTGAAAATCTGGAACTGCTGCAGCAGCTGATCGCTGAGGCGGCTGCCAATGGTGCGGGCTTTGTGCTGACGCCTGAGGTGACAAACTGCGTCTCTCTGAGCCGTGTGCATCAGCAAGAGGTTTTGTCGCGCGAGGAAGATGACCCCAACCTTGCAGCCCTGCGCCAGACCTGCACCAAATATGGGATCTGGCTGTCGATCGGCTCCTTTGGCGTCAAAACCGATGATCCGGATGGCCGTTTTGCCAATCGGCAGTTCCTGATATCGCCGCAGGGCGATGTCATAGCGCGCTATGACAAGATCCACATGTTTGATGTGGAGGTCACCCCAGAAGAGACGTTCCGCGAATCCGATGGTTACCGGCCGGGAGACCAGGCCGTTGTTGCCAAAACGCCCTTTGCCACCCTAGGGCTGACCATTTGTTATGATCTGAGGTTTCCCCATCTGCACCGTGCCCTGGCCAAGGCGGGGGCGGAAATTCTAATCGCGCCGGCGGCGTTTTCACCGGTGACGGGTGCGGCACATTGGCATGCCTTGTTGCAGGCGCGCGCTATTGAAACCGGCTGTTACGTACTGGCGGCAGCCCAGACAGGGGTGCATAAAACCAGCCGTGGCGCGCAACGCAAGACCTATGGTCACACGCTGGTGGTAGCGCCCTGGGGAGAGATTTTGGTGGATGCCGGCGCGGCACCGGGCATTACTTACGTTGATCTCGACATGGAAAAAGTGGCAGAAGCACGCAGACGTGTGCCCTCCTTGACCCATGATCGAAAGTTTGACGGACCCTGATGGAAGAATCCCATTCTTTGGCGGTATCGCTGTTCAGCGAGATCCTTATGGCGGATCAGCTGGCGCGGGCGCGCTTGGGCAAGGCTCTGCCCAAGGGGATGGAGTTGTCGCATTTTTCGGTTCTAAATCACCTCACCCGCACCGGTGTTGAGCGCTCTCCGGCGCAATTGGCCAAGGCCTTTCACGTGACGCGTGGAGCGATGACCAACACATTGAGCAAGCTCGAAGTGGCGGGCTATGTGCATATTCGCCCCGACTGGGACGACGCGCGCCGCAAGATGGTGGCGATCAGCCCGGCAGGACGTAAGGCCCGCGATACGGCTCTTGCCAGTATTGTGCCGCTGATCTCAGAGGTGGTGAGCGAACTTGGCGGTGACCGGGTGCGCGCGACGCTGCCCATCCTGCGAGAGCTTCGGGCCAAGCTGGAAACCACAGCCTGAACAGTTCTCTCTGGTTTTGGGCGTTGGAGTCTGCGGCACAACAAAAAAGGGCACCATTTCTGGCACCCCTTTTCTTTCCACATCAACCCCCTAAAAACGCAACAACTGGTGCCGAAAAAACAGGTGGCAAGGGATGATATGGGACTGTGACCTTTGGCATTCTTGCCAATTATGAGAAGTGTTTCGGGCCGTGTTTGGAGCAGTGCCCAGATCTGAAAAAACATATTCTGCAATCAATATATCGAGACAGGGCTTCAAACCCAAGGCCGCAAAAGACTGCCTCCCTACGCAAAAGGATAGGAAGGCAGTGTGGCATCGGCGTCTGACCCTGAGAGCAGGCGGCTCCTTACGCGGGCTTTGTGCTTGCGGTGACATAGTTGACCGACAGGTCCCGGTCCGAGAGCGACCATTTCCAGCTGAGGGGATTAAACACAAACCCTTTGCGATCCACCGGCGTCAGTCCGGCCTTTTGCAACAGGTCAAACAATTCGTCCGGCGTGATGAATTTACGCCATTCATGGGTGCCGCGCGGTAGCCAGCGCATCACCACCTCGGCACCAAAGATCGCCATGGCATAGCTTTTGGGATTGCGGTTGATGGTCGAGCAAATTTCCAGCCCGCCAGGTCTTAATAGCTGCCGGGTCGCGGTGAGATAGCCGAGGGGGTCAGCCACATGCTCGACCACTTCCATATTGAGCACCACGTCAAACTGCTCGCCTGCGGCGGCCATATCCTCGGCGGTGGTGTGGCGATAATCAATCGTCAAACCCGTTTGCTCTGCATGAAGCCGTGCCACAGGCAGGTTGCCCGCCGCTGCATCGGCCCCGATAACTTCGGCACCGAGCCGGGACATGGGCTCACACAACAGCCCGCCCCCGCAGCCAATATCCAGCAGGCGCAGCCCTTTGAAAGGCTCGGGCTGGGTCAGGTCACAATCAAATTCCGCTGCAATCTGACCCGTGATATAGTCCAGACGACAGGGATTGAGCATGTGCAGAGGCTTGAACTTACCGTTGGGATCCCACCACTCGGCTGCCATTGCTTCGAATTTTGCGATTTCAGCCGGATCGACTGTGGATTGAGGCGCTTGCATTCCTGTCTCCGTATGTTCTTTTGTACTCAATGGTTTCATCTAGGTCAGTAATGGACAAATTCTCGGATCAAAAGCGCGCAGTGCATTATCTTTATCCCCCCCTTGATACTTTTGATCAGCGGATGCTCGAAGTGGGGCAATGCCACAAAGTATATGTTGAACAATCTGGAAACCCACGGGGCATCCCGGTGGTGGTCTGTCATGGCGGGCCCGGCGGCGGCAGCAGTCCGGCAATGCGGCGGTATTTTGACCCCAAAATCTATCGGGTGATTCTGTTTGATCAGCGTGGCTGCGGCCGGTCGCCGCCACATGCCTCCTGCAAGGACAACACCACCTGGCATCTGATTGCCGATATGGAAGAGATCCGGCGACAGCTGGAGATCGACCGTTGGCTGGTTTTTGGTGGCAGCTGGGGAGCGACGCTGGCGCTGATCTATGCCCAGACCCATCCCGAGCGGGTGATGCAGCTCATTTTGCGCGGTGTTTTCCTGATGACCCAGGCCGAGCTGGACTGGTTTTACGGCGGCGGCGCTGGGCGGTTCTGGCCTGAACCCTGGGCAAAATTTGTGGCGCCTATTCCCGATGCCGAGCGCGGCGATATGATTGCGGCCTACAACAAACGGCTGTTTTCGGGCGACATAGCGGAAGAGATTCGCCTTGGGCGCAGCTGGTCCGCCTGGGAGAATGCGCTGGCCTCGATCCATTCCAATGGCACCTCGGTCGAAAGTCCCGGAGACTATGCCCGTGCCTTTGCCCGGCTGGAGAATCACTATTTCATCAACCGTGGATTTCTGGATTTTGATGGGCAGATCCTGGCCAATATGGGCCGTATCTCACATATCCCCGGCACCATTGTGCAGGGACGCTATGATATGATTTGCCCCCCGGTCTCGGCCTGGAAGCTCAGCGAGCTGTGGCCAAATGCGGAATTGATCATGGTGCGGAATGCAGGGCATGCTCTGTCAGAGCCGGGAATCAGCGCAGAGCTGGTGCTGGCCATGGACCGCATTGCCGAGGAATTACTGCCTTGACCCGTATCGACCGTCGCGCCCTGTTTACCTCTGGTGCTGCTGCTGCCTTGCTGGCGGCAACCGGCACGTCTCTGGCCGCCTCACCGCGGGCTGGCGGGGTTTTACGTCTGGCCCTGCCGCGTGAAAGTGGTCTGTTGGATCAGGTGGCTCGGGGTGCCGTGCTGGACTGCCTGACCGAGATCGCGCCGGATGGCTTACTGCGCGCCGAGCTGGCGACGGCCTGGCACAGCCAGGACAATGCGCGCATCTGGCGCTTTGATCTGCGCCGCGATGTTGCGTTCCACGATGGCAGTCCGCTGCTGGCAACAGATGTTGTTGCCTCGCTGGAAGGGCTGGACATTCCGGGTGTTGGCCCCGTTGCGGTTGCAGCCCTTGCGTCGCATCAGGTGGAGTTTCGCCTGACGCAGCCCAATCCGCATGTGCCGTATCTGTTGGCCGGGTCTGATTATGTCATCGCTCCGCAGGGACAAAGCGACCTGCCGCTGGCGCATTTGGTCGGAACCGGATGCTATCAGGTTGAGCGCGCCCAAGAGGGGCGGCATTTTCGCGCCACTAAGGTGAGTGGTCACTACAAGGAGGGTCAGGCCGGTTGGGTCGACAGCCTTGAGGTTATTGTTATTCCAGATGCCGCGGTCCGGGCCGAGGCCCTGCGCGATGGCTTTGTTGATGTAGCTGCCTTGCCGCAGCCAAAAGAGCTGCTGAAACGCGGTGGGTTTCTCTATCATCCGTCTGCCGAGGATATGGCGCTGGCCCTTCGCGCCGATGTTGGCATGCCCCGGATTGTCAGTCAGCAGTCGGCTCTGGATGATGGCAGGATTGCCGAACGCTGGTGGCGGCTCTGAGAAGAGGTCTTTTTGGCTGCCGTTTTCATGCGCCTGTGAGGGGCAGATTGTGGCTTTGGCCGTTGCTGTTTCAGCGTTCGCAACACAAGGCTTGCAGATTCGCAATCAGGGGCGTATATGGCTGATTAACAGCGGCGTGTTGAGCTCTGGTTCAAGACACCACCGGATAAGTTCAACGGGCCGCGCGCCCGTTTTTTTGTGTCCTTAACCAGATGCAGAATCCAACGCCCAACCTGATTGTGGCCAACCCGATTATGGGAAGTCAAATGACCAACGACCTGATTGCCAAAGCCGCGATAGACCGCCGCCTGGCCGAGATTCTGATCCCCGTGATCGAGGACCTTGGCTATGAGCTAGTGCGCATTCGTCTGATGTCCGGTAAAACGACCACGCTGCAAATCATGGCTGATAAGCCTGATGGCGGCATCGAAGTGGATGATTGTGCCATCGTCTCCAGTGCGGTGAGTGCCACGCTGGATGTCGAGGATCCGATCCTTGATACCTACACGCTGGAAGTCTCCAGCCCTGGTATCGACCGGCCACTGACCCGGCTGAAGGACTTTGACATGTTCGAGGGCTACGAGGCCAAGCTGGAAACAGATGAGCTGGTTGGTGGACGCCGTCGCTTTAAGGGCGAGCTGGCCGGCACCGAAGGAGACGAGGTTCTGATCAATATCGAAGATCAGGGTCAAACCGTTACCATTGGTTTGAAATTTGCTTGGCTGTCTGATGCCAAGCTGGTTTTGACTGATGATCTGATCACGGAAATGCTGCGCCAGCGCAAAGCTGCAGGCACCTTGAACGAAGACGAATTCGACGAGATCGAGGCCGAAGGGCCCGAAGGGGAGAACAAGTAATGGCTATCACCTCTGCAAATCAGCTAGAGCTGTTGCAAACTGCCGAAGCAGTGGCGCGCGAAAAGATGATCGACCCCGGTTTGGTTGTTGACGCGATGGAAGAAAGCCTCGCGCGGGCGGCCAAGAGCCGTTACGGCAGCGAGATGGACATCCGCGTGGCGATTGACCGCAAGACCGGCAAGGCGACCTTTACCCGCGTGCGTTCCGTTGTTGAGGATGACGCGCTGGAAAACTACCAGTCCGAGCTCACCGTGGTGCAGGCCAAACAGTATATGGCTGACCCCAAAGTGGGCGACACCTACGTCGAAGAAGTCCCCCCGGTGGAAATGGGCCGTATCGCGGCACAATCGGCCAAGCAGGTGATTCTGCAGCGGGTGCGTGAAGCAGAACGTGATCGTCAGTACGAAGATTTCAAAGATCGCGCCGGCACCATCATCAACGGCTTGGTCAAGCGCGAAGAATTCGGCAATGTTATTGTTGATGTTGGCGCTGGCGAAGGCATCCTGCGTCGCAACGAAAAGATCGGCCGCGAGAGCTATCGCCCCAACGACCGGATCCGGTGCTACATCAAAGACGTGCGTCGTGAACCCCGTGGCCCGCAGATCTTCCTGTCGCGGACCGCGCCTGAGTTCATGTCCGAACTGTTCAAAATGGAAGTGCCCGAAATCTATGACGGCATCATCCAGATCAAGGCCGTTGCCCGTGACCCGGGCTCGCGTGCCAAGATCGCTGTGATCTCGCCCGATGGTTCGATTGATCCGGTTGGCGCCTGTGTGGGTATGCGCGGCAGCCGTGTGCAGGCCGTGGTCAACGAGTTGCAGGGCGAAAAGATCGACATCATTCCCTGGAACGATGATCAGCCGACCTTCCTGGTGAACGCTCTGCAGCCTGCCGAGGTTTCCAAGGTTGTTTTGGATGAAGAAGCCGGCAAGATCGAAGTTGTGGTTCCCGAAGAGCAGCTGAGCCTGGCGATTGGTCGTCGTGGTCAGAACGTGCGTCTGGCCTCGCAGCTGACCGGTCTCGACATCGATATCATGACCGAAGAAGAAGAATCATCGCGTCGCCAGAAGGAATTCGAAGCGCGCACCGGTCTCTTTATGGAAACCCTGGATCTGGACGAATTCTTCGCGCAGCTTCTGGTCTCCGAGGGCTTTACCAGCCTCGAAGAGGTTGCCTATGTTGAGCTGGATGAGCTTTTGGTCATCGACGGTATTGATGACAGCACGGCCGCAGAGTTGCAGGCCCGTGCCCGCGATAACCTGGAAGCCAAGGCAAAAGCCGCAATTGATGCCGCCCGTGCGCTGGGCGCTGAGGACAGCCTGATCGAATTCGACGGTCTGACCCCGGTAATGATCGAGGCTCTGGCCAAGGATGACATCAAGACGCTGGAAGATTTTGCAACCTGCGCCGATTGGGAGCTGGCCGGTGGCTGGACCAATGACAATGGCGAGCGTGTCAAAGATGACGGTATTCTTGAACCCTTTGGAATGACCCTCGAAGAGGCACAGACCATGGTAATGACCGCCCGGGTCATGCTGGGCTGGGTTGATCCCGATGACCTGGTGAGTGACCAGAGCGAAGCAGACGATGTCGCCGAAGATGGCGAAGAGGAAGCCGGAGCGTAAGCTCCGGGTTTCCGAATAGGAGAAGAACAGCATGGGTCGCGCAGGCACCAGCAAAATTCGAGAAGAGGGTCCGGAGCGCAAGTGCATCGCAACCGGTGAGACCGAGCCAAAGCAAGGTTTGCTCCGGTTTGTGATGGGACCTGATTCTCAAGTGGTGCCCGATATCTTTGGCAAACTGCCGGGACGCGGGGTTTATGTGACGGCCAGCCGAGAGGCGCTGGATCTGGCGGTGAAGAAGAAACTCTTCTCGCGTGGCTTTAAGGCCCAGGTTGTGGTGTCCGAGGATCTGGCAAACGAGGTGGAGCGTCAAACGCTGCGCCGTCTGGTAGATCTGCTGAGCCTGGCGCGAAAGTCAGGCGATGCGGTTGGTGGATATGAAAAAGTCAAGGATTGGCTAGGTAAAGAACATGCCTCGGTCCTGATTCAAGCAAGTGATGGATCAGGGCGCGGCAAATCGAAATTGAGTACCCCGCATCGGGGAAATTTCATTGGGTGCCTCACTGCAAACGAGCTGGGGATGGCATTTGGGCGTCAAACTATGATACATGCGGCGCTCGCCTCTGGTGGACTCAGCAAACGTGTTGTAGACGAAGCGCAACGGTTGCAGGGTTTGCGCGAAATGGTGGGCGGCAGCGGCCGCACAGAAGGATAAAGAGCTTTATGAGCGATAGTGACGGCAAAAAGACCTTAGGTCTGCGTGGCGGTGGTTCCCGGCCTGGGAACGTAAAACAGAGCTTTAGCCACGGGCGGACCAAGAATGTCGTGGTGGAAACCAAACGCAAACGCGTTCTGGTGCCCAAGCCGGGTGGCAATAAGGGCGGCAATGCCGCGCCTGCGACCGACGGATCACGTCGGCCTGCCGGGATTACAGATGCGGAAATGAGCCGCCGCCTGAAGGCGCTGCAGGCTGCCAAGGCCCGCGAGGTCGAAGACGCGGCCAATCGCGCAGCTGAGGAGAAATCCCGCGAAGAAGATCGTGCCCGTCGGCGTGCCGAGGCAGAGGCCAAGGACCGCGAGCAGCGCGAAGCTGAAGAAAAGGCCCGTCAAAAGGCCGAGGAAGAACAGCGTAAAAAGCAGGAAGCTGCGGACGCCGCCAAACGCTCGGCCGAGCCTGCAGCCAAGGCGGCAGCGCCTGCTGCTGCTGGTGCTCCTGCCGGGGCCGCCGCGCCACGTAACAATCCTGCCTCGAAACCGGCTCCTGCGCAGACACCGCGCAAGTCCGACCGCGAGCGCGAAGAACGTGGCAAAGGCGCCAAAGCACGTACTGGTGATGACAGCCGTCGTTCCGGTAAGCTGACACTGGGTCAGGCAACTGGGGGTGCGGGCAACCGTCACCGCTCCATGGCCTCGATGAAACGTAAGCAAGAGCGTGCACGTCAAAAGGCGATGGGTACTGTTGAGCGCGAAAAGGTTCTGCGCGAAGTGCAGCTGCCCGAGGCCATTATGGTTTCCGAGCTTGCAAACCGGATGTCCGAGCGTGTTGGCGCCGTGGTCAAGTCGCTGATGAACATGGGCATGATGGTTACGCAAAACCAGACCATCGACGCCGATACAGCGGAACTGATCATCGAAGAATTCGGCCACAAGGTTGTCCGGGTTTCCGATGCTGACGTCGAAGATGTGCTGAACGTCGTGACTGACAATGACGAAGATCTGCAGTCGCGTCCCCCTGTGATCACCATCATGGGTCACGTTGACCACGGTAAAACCTCGTTGCTGGACGCGATCCGCGATGCCCGTGTTGTTGCTGGTGAGGCCGGTGGCATCACCCAGCACATCGGTGCCTATCAGGTGACCACAGACAACGGCACCGTGTTGAGCTTCCTCGACACACCCGGCCACGCTGCCTTTACCTCTATGCGCTCCCGTGGTGCACAGGTGACGGATATTGTGGTTCTGGTTGTCGCGGCAGATGACGCTGTGATGCCTCAAACCATTGAAGCCATCGCCCACGCCAAAGCGGCCAAGGTTCCGATGATTGTTGCCATCAACAAGATCGACAAACCGGCAGCTGACCCGATGAAAGTGCGCACAGATTTGCTGCAGCACGAAGTTGTGGTCGAAGCGATGTCTGGCGATGTTCAGGATGTTGAAGTCTCGGCCGTCACTGGTCAGGGCCTTGATACCCTGCTCGAAGCCATTGCGCTGCAGTCGGAAATCCTGGAACTGAAAGCCAACCCCGATCGCGCTGCCCAGGGTGCTGTGATCGAAGCGCAGCTTGATGTTGGCCGTGGTCCCGTTGCAACTGTTCTGATCCAGAATGGTACGCTGCGTCAGGGCGATATCTTTGTGGTCGGTGAGCAGTACGGTAAGGTCCGTGCGCTGATCAACGACAAAGGCGAGCGCGTCACAGAAGCCGGCCCGTCAGTTCCTGTCGAGGTTCTTGGCCTCAACGGCACCCCCGAAGCCGGGGATGTTCTGAACGTGACTGAGACCGAAGCACAGGCGCGTGAAATCGCTGAATATCGTGCTCAGGCCGCCAAAGATCGTCGTGCCGCCGCTGGCGCTGCGACCACTCTGGAACAGCTGATGCTGAAGGCAAAAGAAGACGAAACTGTCTCCGAACTGCCCATTCTCATCAAAGCGGACGTGCAGGGTTCTGCCGAAGCCATCGTTCAGGCGATGGAAAAAATCGGCAACGACGAAGTGCGTGTGCGGGTTCTGCACTCTGGTGTTGGCGCCATTACCGAGACGGATATTGCGCTGGCCGAAGCCTCCGGTGCTCCGGTCATGGGCTTTAACGTGCGGGCCAATACATCGGCGCGTAACACAGCCAACCAAAAGGGCGTTGAGATCCGTTACTATTCGGTGATCTACGATCTGGTCGACGACGTGAAGAAGGCCGCTTCTGGTCTGCTCAGCGCCGAGATCAAAGAAACCTTCATTGGTTACGCTCAGATCAAAGACGTCTTCAAGGTGTCGCATGTTGGCAAGGTTGCCGGCTGTCTGGTCACCGAAGGTATTGCCCGTCGTTCAGCTGGCGTACGCCTGCTGCGTGACAACGTGGTTATCCACGAGGGTACGCTGAAGACGCTGAAGCGTTTCAAGGACGAAGTTCCTGAAGTGCAGTCTGGCCAGGAATGCGGCATGGCCTTTGACAACTACGAAGATGTGCGCGCAGGCGACGTCATCGAGATCTTTGAGCGTCAGGAAGTTGAACGTAATCTGGACTAATCGGTCTAGATACCAATTAAAAAAAGCCCCGGCCATCGTGCCGGGGCTTTTTCGTTTCTGCGATCCCGTAAGGGAGTCGGTTCAGGGACATTGGCGTAGCAGCCAAGTCTGGCAGAGAGACCAGTGGAAATCAGACATCAGGTCCGGCCGCTGGGGGGCGATAGACCTATCCGTACAAATCCTTGACCTGCTACGCCCCAATCTTTGCGTGATTTACGCGCCAGAGGGTAGAGGCCCCTTTGTATGGGGTCGCGGCGCATTGGAGCATGCTACCTGTCAAAAGGATGGGGCGTTCAGAGCGCGCGGCAGGCGGGATCATCGCTCATTTGGCATGTAGTAAATGTCCAAACCCCTGGCGGCACCGAAAATGGGGCAGCCATTGGCTGCCCCTGTTCTGTGAGTGAGTGGTGGTGGTCTTACAATATGCAGTGCGGTGCGCGGTGGCCCTTTGGGGCCTTATTGCCGACACGCAAAGCGCTGCTGGAAGAGGTGTTGCCTGTATGAAACTGCCTAGGGATCTTGTGTCGGCACCCCAGAGGGAGAGCGGGTTGCCGTTTAAGATCCTTCAGAAGGGAAAGTGTCTTTGTAATGAGCGTCTAATGCTGTGCCCACTTTTTGCCAAAATGGTTAACAAAAGGTTTCCACTGATTCTCTGGGGCGTAAGTTTGGTGGATTTTGCGTAAATTTTATAAACTACAGCTATGGTTTTCCCCATTCAGTGGTAGCAGCCGAGAATACAGCTACATCTTATGGTGAAACTCTGAGGACCTCTCGTCAGGCGGCGGAGGTCCTCAGATTTGCGGACTGGATCAGATCCATACCTAGGCTAGAGCCAATCGCGCAGAATTGGGATCAGGGGGATGTCGGCTGCGGGCATGGGGTAGTCGCGCAGATTTTGCGGGTGCACCCATTTCAATTGCTGCCCTTCGCGCCCCTCAGGGATCCCTTCCCATTTGCGGCAGGCAAACAGCGGCATCAGCAGATGGAACGCTTCGTAGCTGTGGCTGGCAAAGGTGAGCGGCGCCAGACAGGATGACCAGGTGTTGATACCCAGCTCCTCTTGCAGCTCACGGACCAAGGCGGCCTCGGGTGTCTCACCGGCCTCAATCTTGCCGCCCGGGAACTCCCACAGACCGGCCATGGATTTGCCTTCGGGGCGCTGTGCCAGCAGCACGCGTCCCTCGACATCAATCAGCGCGACGGCAGAGACCAGCACAACCTTCATGAGCGATAGTCCGCGTTGATGGTGATGTACTGATGGGTGAGGTCACAGGTCCAGACCGTGCATTTACCGGTCGCCAGACCCAGGTCGACCTTGATGGTGATCTCGTCGCAGCTCATTTGCGCCGCGCCGTCTTCCTCGCGGTAATCCGGGGAGACCCAGCCTTTTTCCGCCACCAGAACATCGCCAAATGAGATCGACAGCAAATCCCGGTCTGCCTCGGCGCCGGATTTGCCAATTGCCATGACGACGCGGCCCCAATTGGGATCCTCGCCCGCGATGGCGGTTTTCACCAGCGGAGAGTTGGCAATCGCCAAGCCGTGCACCTTGGCCTCTGCATCCGAGACGGCACCCGTGATCTGGATTTCGACAAATTTTGTGGCACCTTCTCCGTCCCGCACAACCTGATGCGCCAGATCCAGCATGACTGCTTCGAGGGCCTGCGTGAATTCGGCGCTACCCACGACCTCAACCCCAGAGGCACCCGTGGCACAAAGCATCAGACTGTCCGAGGTGGAGGTGTCGCTGTCGACGGTGATACAGTTAAAGCTGAGGTCGCACAGGCGGCTCAGCTCGGCCTGTAGAGCCGCCTGAGGCAATTTGGCATCGGTGAAAATATAGACCAGCATGGTTGCCATGTCCGGCGCGATCATCCCTGACCCTTTGGCGATGCCAGCGATGGACACGACCTCACCTTCGATGGTGATCTTGGCAGAGGCTCCTTTGGCAAAGGTGTCCGTGGTCATGATCGCTTTGGCCGCAGCCTCAATACCGGTCTCGCTCAACCCGGCATTCAGGCTTTCGATCTGCGAGATGATGCGGGTATGGGGCAGCGGCTCGCCAATGACGCCGGTTGAGGCGGTAAACACACGGTCCTGGGGGACATCTGTGATCTTTGCCACGGCTGCGGTGATTTCCGCGACCGAGGTCTGGCCATAGCGGCCAGTAAAGGCATTGGAGTTGCCCGAGTTCACCAGGATGGCCACGCCAGCAGAGCTGTCTGCATCCGAATTGGCCAGCTTTTCCTGACAGTCGCGCACAGGGGCAGAGCGGGTCTTGGAGCGGGTGAAGGTGCCGGCGACAGTGGTGCCAGGCGTCATCACGGCCAGCATGACATCGTCTCGGCCCTGGTATTTCACACCGGCGGCGCCAGCGCTGAGGCGCAGCCCCTTGATCACGGGCAGTTGTGGAAAGGCACTGGGGGCCAGCGGAGAGCGGGGCAGACTGTCACCCATGCTCAGTTCCTGACCATGCTGAGGTCGCGCAACATGGCAGGGTCCAGGTCTTCGATATCGGGGCGCTCGATAACGGCTGAGGCTGTCAGATTGCTGACGCGCGCCTCGACTGCGGCATCCTGCAGTTCTTTTGTCAGAGCATCCCGGACATCTTCAAAGGCAGGCGCAGCCGTTTTACGGCGCTCTTTGAGCAGAATTAGGTGCCAGCCAAACTGGGTTTCCACCGGCTCAGAAATCTCGCCAGCCCGAAGATACAGTACAGCTTCCTCAAACTCGGGAACCATGCGGCCTCTGGTGAACCAGCCAAGATCACCGCCGTTGGGGCCGGACGGCCCGGTTGAGCGTTCTTTGGCCATGATGGTGAAGTCAGCACCGGTATCCAGCTCTGACTTGATCTCCAGGGCGTCCTCTTCGGTCTCAACCAGAATATGCGCGGCGTTGAACTCGTCGCTGCCATCGCCATCCGAGTATTTGTCTTCATAGGCCTGACGCAGGGTTTCTTCGTCATTGGCGGCCTGCATCACTTTTTCGATGACACTGGCGGCAAGAAGCGCGCGTTCTTCGTTTTCAATGGAGAGTTTCACGTAGTGAGGCACACTGCCATGCAGCTCTTGCTTTAGGGCGGTCTGCTGCACCAGCTGATCCAGGATCGCATTGTAGAGCACATCGTCTGGCAGTTTCTTATACTGCTCGGGCAGGCCATCGCGGGCCATGATCATGTGACCCAGCGTGATCTCTTCACCATTCACGGTTGCAATCACCGTGTTGGCATGGGGCGCGGCCAAAACAGGCAGCGGCAAAGCCACCAAAACGGCCATTGCAGCACCTCGCAAAAAAGTGAGACCTTTACGCATTGAATTCTTCCTATTCCCGGGCCGCAAAGAGGCGCGGCGTTGACACTTATTTTCCTGCCCCTTACATCCCAAAGAGGCCCGAGGCAGGACCGTCGTTTCCCCCAGTGTTTATGGGTTGCGACCACGGCGGGCAAGCCTGCCTGACACGAAGGCCATTAAGAGGATCGTTGGAGAACACATGCTGGGTATCGGAACACTCGCCAAAAAGGTTTTCGGGACACCGAATGACCGCTTAATCAAGGCGACACGGCCACTGGTTGCACAGATCAACGGGCTCGAAGAGACGGTCGAGAAACTCAGTGACGAGGGTCTCAAGGAAAAAACACAAGAGCTGCGCAAGCGGGCTCTGGACGGCGAAAAGCTGGATGCGCTGCTGCCCGAGGCCTTTGCCAATGTGCGCGAAGCGGCGCGCCGCTCGCTGGGTCTGCGGGCCTTTGACACCCAGCTGATGGGCGGGATCTTCCTGCATCAGGGCAATATTTCCGAAATGAAGACCGGTGAGGGCAAGACCCTTGTGGCGACCTTCCCGGCCTATCTCAATGCGCTGACCGGCAAGGGCGTGCATGTGGTGACGGTGAACGAATACCTCGCCAAACGTGATGCGGAGTGGATGAGCAAGGTTTTTGATGCTCTGGGCATGACCACCGGGGTGATCTGGTCGGGTCAGGCCGAAGATGAAAAGATGGCCGCCTACAAAAGCGATGTCACCTACGCCACCAACAACGAACTCGGCTTTGACTACCTGCGCGACAACATGAAGTCCTCGCTGGATCAGGTGTTCCAGCTGCAGCACAACTTTGCCATCGTTGATGAGGTCGACTCGATCCTGATCGATGAGGCCCGCACGCCGCTGATTATTTCAGGCCCGGCCGAGGATCGTTCCGAGCTTTATACCTCGATCGACAAGATGATCCCCTTCCTGTCGGATGTGCATTACGAGATTGACGAAAAAACGCGCGGTGTCACCTTCACTGAAGAGGGCAATGACTTCCTTGAGCAAAAGCTGATCGAACATGGTCTGCTTGCAGAGGATGCTTCGCTTTACGATCCCGAAAGCACCACCGTGGTGCATCACGTGAACCAGGCGCTGCGGGCGCATAAGCTGTTTCAGCGCGACAAAGACTATATCGTGCGCGACGGCGAAGTTGTTCTGATTGATGAGTTCACCGGCCGCATGATGGCAGGGCGGCGCCTGTCCGAAGGTCTGCACCAGGCGATTGAGGCAAAGGAAGAGGTCTCTATTCAGCCGGAAAACACCACATTGGCCTCGGTGACCTTCCAGAACTACTTCCGTCTCTATGACCGTTTGTCTGGCATGACCGGCACCGCTCTGACAGAGGCCGAAGAGTTTTCCGAAATCTACGGCCTTGGCGTTGTCGAAGTGCCAACCAACCGCCCCATCGCGCGGGTGGATGAGGATGACCGGGTGTATCGCACGGCGGCCGAAAAATTCCAGGCCATGATTGATGAAGCAAAGATTGCCCATGCCAAGGGGCAGCCAGTGCTTTTGGGGACGACCTCGATTGAGAAATCAGAACTTCTCAGCGCCATGCTGGAAAAAGACGGCATTACGCACAACGTGCTGAACGCCCGTCACCACGAACAAGAAGCCCAGATCGTTGCCGATGCGGGTCGTTTTGGCGCGGTGACCATCGCGACCAATATGGCGGGGCGTGGCACCGATATTCAGCTTGGCGGCAATGTCGACATGATCGTCATGGCCGCTCTCGAAGCCAACCCGGATGCGGAGCGGGTTGCTCTGCGGACTGCAGAAGAAGCCAAGCACGCGGAAGAAAAGAAGAAGGTCATCGAGGCCGGTGGCCTTTGCGTGATGGCCTCTGAGCGCCACGAGAGCCGCCGTTTTGATAACCAGCTGCGCGGCCGTTCCGGTCGCCAGGGGGATCCGGGCCGCACCTGTTTCTATCTCAGCCTCGAAGATGACCTGATGCGGATCTTTGGTTCGGAACGTCTTGAAAAGGTACTGTCGAGCCTTGGTATGAAGGAAGGCGAAGCGATAATTCATCCCTGGGTGAACAAATCTCTCGAACGCGCCCAGGCTAAGGTCGAGGGCCGTAACTTTGACATGCGTAAAAACGTGCTCAAGTTTGACGATGTGATGAATGACCAGCGTAAGGTGATCTTTGGTCAGCGTCGCGAGATCATGGCTGCTGAAGACCTGTCGGAAATCGTGGGTGATATGCGTCACGAGGTGATTGACGAGCTGATCGACACCTATATGCCGCCCAAAACCTATGCCGAGCAGTGGGATGTCGAAGGCCTGCATGCTGCCGTGCTGGAAAAGCTCAGCATGGATGCGCCGGTTGCTGACTGGGCCGCCGAAGAAGGCGTCGATGACGAGCAAATGGCCGAGCGCCTGTCTGAGGCCAGCGACAAGATGATGGCGGAAAAAGCCGAAGCCTTTGGGCCGGAAAGCATGCGCAACATCGAAAAGCAGGTCCTGCTTCAGGCCATCGACGGCAAATGGCGCGAGCATCTGCTGACGCTGGAGCACCTGCGCTCGGTTGTGGGCTTTCGCGGTTATGCGCAGCGTGATCCGCTGAACGAGTATAAAAATGAAAGCTTCCAGCTGTTTGAGACAATGCTGGACTCTCTGCGCGAAGATGTGACCACGCAGTTGAGCCGGGTGCGCCCAATGACCGAGGAAGAGCAGCAAAAGATGCTGTCGGAAATGGCCGCGCGTCAGCTTGCGATGCAGCAGATGGCATTAGGCGAAGCGCCTGCGCAGGCAAACCCCGAAGACGCAGCGCCTGGATTTGTCGAAGACGATCCGCAGACCTGGGGAAACCCCTCGCGCAACGACAAATGCCCCTGCGGGTCGGGCAAAAAGTTCAAGCATTGCCACGGACGCCTGAGCTGATCCTTTAGGTCACAGATAGACCACAGCAAAACCTGACCACCGAAAAACTTTTCAAAATTAACCCCGGCCTTTGGCTGGGGTTAATCTTTTTTGGTCTATCCTCACAGCTGCAGCATACAGACTGTGATGGCATACTGATCCGCCAGATTCTGTAAAATTGCGGATAGTTGCCTGAATCTCATCCGTTGGAGGCCACAAACTGGCCTCCTTTGCCCTGTGTTATGTCCAAAGTCCCACGTCAGGTTCTGAGTTTAGGTTTGGAGTGTACAATGCTGGATAAACGCACGGTTTTGATAGGCGCGGCCACCGCGGCCTGTGCTTTGGGAATTGGGTTTCTGATGCAGCCCGCTGCAGGAGAAAAACCTGCAACAGATCTTGCTCAGACTGGTGAGCAACAGCGGGTACCCTCAGACCCTGCGCTTGGATCACCGCTAGAGATTGAGAAAATTACCCTGACCTCACGGCATAAACTCCCTCCAAATGGAGGTAGCGGCGAGACGGTTACTGAGGCACGCACCTCTGCCAGTGCTGCCGTTCCAGCATGCCGCATGCAGGCCAGCGCCGAGGCTCTGCCGGGCGCTATGGTTGCCCTGAAAGTTCTGGCTCCCTGTCGCGGCGGTGAGCGCGTTACGCTACATCATCAGGGTATGATGGTCACGGAAACGCTTGGAGACACCGGCGCGTTAGAGCTCACGGTGCCAGCCCTTGCCAGCTCTGCCATTTTTATTATTGAACCAGCCATGGTGCCAAAAGCGC
Organism: Pseudophaeobacter sp.; assembly: GCA_034111985.1. Taxonomy (GTDB): domain Bacteria; phylum Pseudomonadota; class Alphaproteobacteria; order Rhodobacterales; family Rhodobacteraceae; genus Pseudophaeobacter. The sequence goes on along the minus strand of JAWUWF010000021.1, from coordinate 11,564 downwards.
TGCGTATTCGGTCCGCTCCGGCTGATGGCGCGGTGGTCCAGGTCACGGTGCCGGATATGGCGCAGGTCGATCGGGTTGTGCTGCAGTGGAGCGGCAACAGCGGATTTGAGGTACATGCCCGCGAGTTTGGCGCCCAATACGGCGAGCAGGGCCATGTCTGGCGCGGGGCAGAGCCTGCGCGCGGCGAGGGAGAGATGGTTCAACTGGGAGATCGCGCGCAATTGTCGCCCCGGCTCGCAGAGGTCTACAGCTTCCAGCGGGATGCATCGGGCGCGGATGGGGTCATTGAAATCAGTGTCGAGGCCGAAGTGACCGAGATCAATTGTGGTCGAGAAATCGCTGCACAGAGCCTGCGTTTTTCTCAGGGACGGGTGCAAACCAGAGATTTGGTCCTCGAGATGCCCGATTGCACCGCGACGGGTGACTTTCTTGTGTTGAATAATCTTGTAGAACACCTGAGAATCGCATCGAAGTAATCTGCGGTTAATTCAGGAATTTTCATGGTCAATTTTCGTGCGGCGGTTTGCGCCGCACTCCTTCTTTTTGTAACTCCCAAACTGGTGCAGGCGCAGGATGTTACCCTGTCGTCTCCGGATGGGGTGGTTGAAATAACGGGTAACCTTTTGGGGTTCGACGGTGAGTTTTACCGTGTTGAAACCAAATTTGGCGAACTGACACTGGATGGCTCTGGCGTGAGCTGCGAAGGGCCCGGATGCCCCAGCCTGTCGGATTTTGTCGCCGAGATCACACTTTCGGGGTCGTCCAATATGGCCGAGGTCCTCCTGCCGGCCCTGATCGAGGGGTTTGCCCTGCGCAACGGGTTCAAAACACGCCGTGACGCGCTGTCAGGCGGGAATTTTGAATATACTCTGATGCGTGCCGAAGGGCGCCCGGCCGCGCGTTTCTCATTTATGGTCAGCACGACGGATGATGGTTTCACGGATCTCATTGCGCAGGAGGCCGATATTGTCATGGCACAGCGCGAAATTCGTGCATCCGAGCAAAAGATGGCCCGCGAAGCAGGCCTGGGCGACATGACAGCTGCCTCTCGCAGCAGAATTGTGGCGCTGGATGCCTTGGTGCCGGTGGTGTCGCCAGAAAACCCGGTCACCCGTATCTCGCTTCCCAGTCTGGCCAAGGTCTTTTCAGGCGAAATCAAAAACTGGCAGGCTCTGGGCGGACCGGACGCGCCGATCTCGCTGCATATGTCAGCGCCAGGGGCTGGCCTGACGCAGGCCTTTGAGGATCGAGTTCTGGCTCCCTCCGGTAAGCAGTTTTCACAGGACCTGCGGTATTATGATCGTGGCACCTCTCTGGTGCGGCGGGTGGCCACCGACCCCTTTGCCCTTGGCATTGCCAGTTTTGCCAATACCGGCACGACGCGGATGCTGACCCTGACCGGGACCTGTGGCTTTGTCCTGCGCGCCAACCGTCGCGCGATCAAGACAGAGGATTATCCGCTGACCTCGCCGATGTTTCTGTATCTGCCAGAGCGGCGTTTGGCGAAAGTGGCACGTGATTTTCTGGCTTACGTGCGTGGACCCGGAGCGCAGATTGTGATCCGGCGGGCTGGATTTGTGGATCAGGCCCCGGAGAGAATCTCGATGAATGCACAGGGTGATCGGCTGACCAATGCGATCCTGGCAGCTGGACCAGAAATATCCCTGGGAGAATTACAGCGCTTGGCGCATACGCTTTCCGGGTTTCGGCGTCTGAGCACCTCGTTTCGGTTTGAAGCGGGTTCGGCGAGGCCCGATGCGCAATCCAGAAGCAATATTGCCCAATTGGCCCGCGCGCTTGAAACCGGGTTGTACGACGGTAAGGTTTTGAAGTTCGTGGGGTTTTCAGATGGGCAGGGGGCTGCTGCCGCCAACCGAAAGATCGCATTGAAACGCGCCACAAGCGTGCGCGATACAGTCCTGACGACGGCTGAGACAGTCAGCCTAGAGCGGGTTGACCTGCAGGTAGAGGCCTTTGGTGAGGCCCTGCCCATGGCCTGTGATGACAGCGCCTGGGGGCGGCAGGTCAACCGTCGGGTTGAGGTCTGGGTGCGCTGAAACCTGCGCTGCGCCCAGGGATTTTCGGGGAGCGGCGGCATTATCTGTTGCGCCATCGCACCAAATGGCTCCCGCGGCTTTTGGCATCATCCAAGATGATCCAAAGCGCCTTGGGCCGGGCGCGGTGACCCTGGTCCGGAAGTAGACCTAAAGCAGGCCCTGGGAGCGAAAGCTGAGTTCCGTCGCACTGCCGATGATCAGATGGTCATGCAAGGTAATTCCCAAGGGGGTGAGCGCCTGATTGACCCGCTCTGTCATCTCGATATCACTCTGAGAGGGGGAGGGGTCGCCTGAGGGATGATTGTGGACCAGAATGACGGCGCTTGCATTGAGATCAAGGGCACGTTTGGCCACCTCGCGCGGATAGACAGGGACATGATCTACAGTGCCGCGGGCCTGTTCCTCGTCGGCTATCAGGCAATTTTTGCGATCCAGAAACAGCACACGAAAGTGTTCGATAGAGCGATGGGCCATCACGGTGTGGCAATAGTCCAGCAGGGCATCCCAGCTGGAAATCACCTGTCGTTGCATGACTTTGGCCCGGGCCCTGCGTTGGGCTGCGGCCTCTAGGATCTTGAGAGCGGTGACCAGAGCCTCGCCGCCGCCTTTAACCTGCATAAGGCGCTCTGGCCGGGCACTGACGACCCGGCTGAAATCGCCAAACTGTTTGAGCAATTGATGCGCAAGAGGTTTGACGTCCTGGCGTGGCAAAGAGCGAAACAGCACAAGCTCCAGCAGTTCGTAGTCGGGGATGGCGGCCGCGCCGCCCTCGCGAAAGCGCTGGCGCAGGCGGCTGCGGTGATCCTTGATGTAAGAGGGCAGGCGGCCAGGGGTCACGGGCCTGTGAGGCGGCTCCTGCGGGCCCAGATCCTCATCAGGGAACAGGCGCAGAGAGATCGTTCCGTCGTCTGCCTCATCCTGTGCCATCCGCGCCTCTCATTGGTTTTGGCTGTGGAGGGAAAGGCTAGGAGCTGCCTGTGAATGGACAAAAGAAAAACGCCCCCGAAGGGGCGCTTTTTGTGGTGGTGTTTCGATCCGGGCGGAAAAAGGCAATCCGCGGAGGCTAGTCCCTTGGCATCGAAATCCTCCAGGGAGGGTTTCGAAACCTTGTTTTAGCCCTTCATGCCATCCCAAAAGCCTTTGACCGAAGAAAAGAAGCTGCGGGATTCGGGGTTTGTGGTGTCCTCTGAGAGGTCCTCAAATTCGCGCAGGATATCTTTTTGCCGGATCGTCAGATTGACCGGTGTTTCCACCGCCAGTTCGATGAACATGTCACCGACGCCACCGCCGCGCAGAGCAGGCATGCCCTTGCTGCGCAGACGCATCTGGCGACCGGACTGGCTGCCTTCGGGGATCTGTACGCGGCCACGGCCACCGTCGATGGTCGGCACCTCAATGGCGCCTCCCAGAGCGGCCTTGGCCATAGAAACAGGCACCCGGCAATAGAGATTATTGCCATCGCGCTCAAACAGATCATGCGCTGCCACCTCTACAAAGATGTAGAGATCACCCGGAGGACCACCGCGCAGGCCGGCTTCGCCTTCGCCTGCGAGGCGAATACGGGTGCCGGTTTCGACGCCTGCCGGAATATTCACTGACAGGGAGCGGTCCTTTTCAACCCGGCCATGACCATGGCAGGTTTTACAGGGGTTCTTGATGATTTGCCCCAGGCCCGAACAGGTCGGACAGGTGCGCTCAACAGTAAAGAAACCCTGCTGCGCGCGGACCTTGCCCATACCGGAACAGGTTGGGCAGGTGGTGGGTTCGACCCCGCCTTCGGCGCCAGAGCCCTCGCAGGAGGTACAAGAGACCGAGGTGGGCACCTTGATGGTCTTGTGCAGCCCGGAATAGGCCTCTTCCAGTGAGACCCGGAGATTGTAGCGCAGATCCGCACCGCGGGAGGCGCGTTGCCGACCACCGCCAGCTTGACCACGACCGCCCATAAAATCGCCAAAGAGATCGTCAAAGACATCGGAGAAGGCTGAGGAGAAATCTCCATTGCCGCCAGCGCCGCCAGGCTGGCCACGACCGCCGCCACCCATACCGTTTTCAAAAGCGGCATGGCCAAAGCGGTCATAAGCGGCTTTTTTCTCGGGGTCTTTTAGAATCTCATGGGCCTCGTTGGCCTCTTTGAATTGCGCTTCAGCGTTGGGGTTATCGCTGTTGCGGTCGGGATGCAGTTCTTTGGCTTTCGCCCGAAAGCCCTTCTTGATTTCCTCAGCTGTGGCGCCTTTGGCCACACCGAGAACGTCGTAATAATCGCGTTTCGACATCGGTTTACCTCTGCTGCCTTAACGACAACGAGCCGGTCCGTGGTCGGACCGGCCCGCCGCAGCCAAGTGTTCAGACCTTAGCGTTTGTCGCCGTCCAGATCTTCGAATTCGGCATCAACGATGTCGTCATCGCCGGTGCCCGCATTTTCGTCTGCAGCGGTAGGTTCATCACCTGTCTCATCCTGCGCGGACTTGTAGATCGCTTCACCCAGACGCATTGCGGCTTCGGTAACGTTCTGGACGCCTGCCTTGATCTTCTCGGCAGATGCCTTTTCGCTTTCGAGATCGTCCCGCAGCGCAGCCAGAGCCAACTCGATGGCTTCAACAGTGGAGGGATCCACCTTGTCGCCATGCTCTTCAACGTGCTTTTCAGTCGAGTGGATCAGGCTTTCGGCCTGGTTGCGGGCTTCGATCAGCTCGCGACGTTCCTTATCGGCCTCGGCGTTGTCTTCGGCATCCTTGACCATCTGGTCGATGTCGGCATCCGACAGACCACCAGAGGCTTGAATGGTGATGACTTGCTCTTTGCCGGTGCCTTTGTCCTTGGCCGAAACCGAGACGATGCCGTTTGCGTCGATGTCAAAGGTGACTTCGATCTGCGGCAGGCCGCGTGGCGCCGGTGGGATATCTTCGAGGTTGAACTGACCCAGCATCTTGTTGTCTGTGGCCATTTCGCGCTCACCCTGGAACACCCGGATGGTCACGGCGTTCTGGTTGTCTTCGGCGGTCGAGAACACCTGCGACTTTTTGGTCGGGATAGTGGTGTTGCGGTCGATCAGACGGGTGAAGACACCGCCCAGAGTTTCGATACCCAGCGACAGAGGCGTCACATCAAGCAGAACAACGTCTTTTACGTCACCCTGCAGAACGCCAGCCTGAATGGCGGCACCCATGGCAACCACTTCGTCAGGGTTCACACCCTTGTGTGGCTCCTTGCCAAAGAATTTGGTCACTTCTTCGATGACGCGCGGCATGCGGGTCATACCGCCAACCAGAACCACTTCGTCGATGTCAGAGGCCGAGAGACCGGCGTCTTTCAGAGCGGCGGCACAGGGCTTCATCGAGGCTTTGATCAGATCGTTGACCAGGCTTTCCAGCTTGGCACGAGTCAGTTTCATCACCATGTGCAGCGGCTGACCCGAGGAGGGATCCATCGAGATGAAGGGTTGGTTGATTTCGGTCTGGCTCGACGAGGACAGCTCGATCTTGGCTTTTTCAGCGGCTTCTTTCAGACGCTGCAGTGCCATTTTGTCTTTGGTCAGATCAACGCCGTGCTCTTTTTTGAACTCGCCCGCCAGGTAGTTGACGATGCGCATGTCAAAGTCTTCGCCACCCAGGAAGGTGTCGCCGTTGGTCGATTTGACTTCAAACAAGCCGTCGTCGATTTCCAGAATGGTCACATCGAAAGTACCGCCACCAAGGTCATAAACCGCGATGGTCTGGGTTTCTTCTTTGTCGAGACCATAGGCCAGGGCCGCAGCTGTTGGCTCGTTGATGATGCGCAGCACTTCGAGACCGGCGATTTTGCCGGCATCTTTGGTGGCCTGACGCTGGGCGTCGTTGAAATAGGCAGGCACGGTGATCACGGCCTGGGTCACCTCTTCGCCGAGGTAGGACTCGGCGGTCTCTTTCATCTTACCAAGGATGAAAGCAGAAAGCTGCGAGGGAGAGTACTTCTCACCTTTTGCTTCGACCCATGCGTCACCATTGCCACCGCTGACCAGCGTGAAGGGCAGGTTCTTTTTATCTTTTGCGAGGTCTGCATCGTTGAACCGGCGGCCGACAAGGCGCTTTACACCAAAAATGGTGTTTTCCGGGTTTGTCACAGCCTGGCGTTTGGCGGCCTGGCCAACCAGACGTTCGTCGTCAGTGAAGGCGACGATCGAGGGGGTCGTGCGTGCGCCTTCGGCGTTTTCGATCACCCGCGGCTGTGAGCCATCCATGATGGCGATGCAGGAGTTGGTTGTTCCGAGGTCGATCCCGATAACTTTGCTCATGTTTGATCCCTTTAACTTACTAAGGCGATTACCCGCGGCTTGAACCCGTTGTGGCATCCAGGCCCCGATTTTGTTGCAGTGGGGTCTGCACCTCACTGCTGCACGGCGTATATAGGGAGCAGAATATGCCCCTGCAAGCGTCAGAACGCATCGCGAAATGCGATTCACAGCGCTTTTTTGCACGGGAGGTAGTTAAGAATGGAATAATCATCATGAGCGTGCTGCGATTGCGTGGGTTTCAGATCTACAAGTCCCATCTTGATTCAGAGGCGCAGCGCGCCCTTGTCGAGGCTCTGCGCCCTGTTTTGCGCGCCGCGCCGCTGTTTTCGCCTTCGGTGCCAGGGGGCGGAAAAATGTCGGTGCGGATGACCTCGGCGGGGAGATTCGGCTGGTTCGCGGATGAAACCGGGTATCGCTACGCTGAAAATCATCCCAAAGGGACAGGATGGCCTGCGATTCCCGACGCCGTTCTGGCGATCTGGCGCGATCTTACCGGGCTTGAGCGCGAGCCAGACTCCTGTCTGTTAAATTACTATGGTCAGGATGCCAAAATGGGTCTGCATCAGGACAAGGATGAGGCGGACTTCTCTTTTCCCGTGGTCTCGATCAGTTTGGGCGATGATGGCATGTTTCGCATGGGCGATGCGCGGCGCACTGGCAAAACCGATGCGATCTGGCTGAACTCGGGGGATGTGGTGGTGATGGGCGGCGCGGCGCGGCTCAACTATCATGGGCTGGACCGGATCCGGTTCGGCTCATCCCGGCTGCTGCCAAAGGGTGGACGTATCAACCTGACGCTGCGGGTGGTGACCTGAGTGCCGCAACGGCGCACCCGTGCTGCGGGCGCCATTCACGATAGATCACCAGTGGGCAGGATTGGTTAGCGGCGGGCGTTCCAGCTGATCGAGGCGTGACGCCGGGTATAGAAATCGCCCATCAATCCGATCATGACCAGCCCCACTGCAATCCAGGCGGCATATTGCCAGTTGCTGTAGTGCGGGTTGTAATTGATGAACACATATCCCCGCGCCTGATCAATGCAATGAAACAAGGGGTTCCAGTCAAACATCGCCAACATAAAGCTGGGCAGGGTATTGGCGAGAAACATCTTCCCAGAGGCGACCATATTGGCGCGCTGATAGATGGTGGTGAGAATACCAACAATGCCGGGGGCCCAGGGTTTGAGCACCAGAAACACCAGACCAACAGCCGCGCCGGTGACCCAGGCGAGCAGGATCATGCCATAGGCCTGAATGGGTTGCTCGATCTCAAGTGGGGTAAAGGCCACGTGGTATACAAAGAGAATGAGAAACAGAGAGATCGTCTGGATATAGAGTGATCCGAGCGCTGCAGACAGAATCGCCACCATCGTGTTCATCGGTGCATGCTGCATCATCGGGCTTGCAGGCCCCTCGGCACCGGCGACGGCGCCCACGGTCTTTGTGTGGGTCAGAAACAGAAAGATACCCGACATCACGTAGAGCAGGAAATCACCCCGGATCGCCGAGCCTCTCATGCCCAGAATTGAAAACATTGCGTAAAACACGGCGACAAACATCACGGCTTGCATGATGTTGAGCGCAAGCGCGATCAGGGCATTGTTGTGCTTTGAACGCACGCTGCGCACGATAGAGTGAAACACCACCTCAGAAAGCGAGATAGCGCCGGATAACCACGTTTGTTGCTTGCGCACCTGAAACATTTTGCCTGTAATCCGTTTGCCAGTAAACCGTACTGTGGGCCCAATCGCCCGGGTCGATACCAAATGGACTTCTTGATGATCCATCTGCGACCCAGCATAAGGGTGCGGAAGGAAATTTTCAATTAACCCTTTTGGGGGGAGCAGCCAGATGACCTATGAAGAGCTTATTCCAGTGATCCGCCGTCTGGCGATCGAAGCGGGCAGTAAGATCATGGAAATATACAATTCCGATGATTTCGACATAAAGGTAAAGTCGGACGACAGCCCGGTGACAGCAGCCGACGAAGCCGCAGATGCTTTGATCTCAGAAGGTTTGCGCAGCGCCTTTCCGGATCTGATGCTGGTGACCGAAGAGCAGTCCGATTCGCACAAAGCGCAGGGCCACACCTTTTTGATTGTGGATCCGCTGGACGGCACCAAGGAATTCATCCACCGCCGTGGCGACTTCACCGTGAATATTGCACTGGTAGAGCAGGGTGTGCCGACCCGTGGGGTGGTCTATGCCCCAGCTAAACAGCGGATGTTCTTTACCCTTGCTGATGGCTCGGCGGTTGAGGAAACCGGCGCGTTTGACCCGCAGGTCATCGGCGCGACAAGCCCGATCCGGGTTGCCAAAAGCGACAATGCAGCCCTGATGGTGGTGGCGTCCAAATCGCACCGGGACCAGGCGACCGAAGACTACATCGGCAAATATGCCGTCAAGGACAGCAAAAGCGCGGGCTCGTCGCTGAAGTTCTGCCTGGTGGCCACGGGCGAAGCGGATCTCTACCCCCGGGTTGGCCGCACCATGGAATGGGACACGGCTGCAGGCCATGCGGTTCTCTCCGGTGCCGGTGGCAAAGTGGTCCGTTTCGATGATCACGCGCCGCTGATGTACGGCAAGGAAGGCTATGCGAACCCCTTCTTTATCGCCTGCGCCCCCGATGTTGATCTGAAAGAAGCCTGATGTCTGTTCTGATTGTCATTCCTGCCCGCTATGCCTCGACCCGGTATCCCGGCAAGCCCCTTGTGGAGCTTACTGGTGCTGCGGGGGACAAGCGTACCCTGATCGAACGCTCCTGGCGGGCGGCCTGTGCGGTGCAGGGTGTCGATCGGGTGGTTGTGGCCACGGATGATGATCGTATCCGGCAGGCTGCCGAAGGGTTCGGCGCCGAGGTTGTGATGACCTCGCAAAGCTGTGCCAATGGCACCGAGCGCTGCGCCGAGGCCCATGCGGTGCTGGGCGGCCAATACGAGGTTGTGGTGAACCTGCAGGGCGACGCGCCGCTCACACCGCATTGGTTCATCGAGGATCTGGTCAAGGGGCTGCGTGCAGCTCCGGGTATGGGGCTGGCGACGCCGGTGCTGCAATGTGATGGTGACACGCTCAACAGTTTGCTGGCGGATCGCGCCGCAGGCCGGGTTGGCGGCACCACGGCCGTTTTTGGCGCCGACCACAGTGGGCTCTATTTCTCCAAAGAGGTGGTGCCTTTTTGCGCCGAACGTTTCGACGGCGCAGACAGGACACCGGTGTTTCACCATGTTGGCGTTTATGCCTACCGGCCAGATGCGCTGGCGGCCTACCCCAGCTGGCCGACAGGGCCGCTGGAACGGCTGGAGGGACTGGAGCAGCTGCGCTTTTTGGAGAACGCCCGCAAGATCCTCTGTGTCGAGGTTGAGGCGCGGGGCCGCGAATTCTGGGAGCTGAACAATCCGGAAGATGTGGAGCGTATTGAGGCGATGATGGTCAAGATGGGCGATTTGTAGCCTGATATTGGGCGTTTTTGCTACAGTTCCAGCCTTCATTTTGTGCAATGGAGTTGAGCTGTGTTATGAAGCAGTTTTAGGATGTGTCTGTGGTCCTAGCAGAAAAGCAGCCTGACTATGCGATGCAGCACAATTGAATGCGCGCTTGTTTGGAAGGCCATAAAAGAGTATCGGCGGTCTAAAGGCGATGCTTCAAAATTTGAAACATAAAAGCCCTTTTAGGTAGATGAGTGAGAAGAAACCATGCGTAGAAAAGTGACAAAAGCTATTTTTCCGGTTGCCGGTCTGGGCACGCGTTTCTTGCCAGCCACCAAATCGGTGCCAAAAGAAATTATGACATTGGTGGATCGCCCACTGGTGCAATACGCCATTGACGAGGCCCGCGCTGCCGGCATCAAGGAATTTATCTTTGTCACATCCCGGGGCAAGGGCGCGCTTGAGGACTATTTTGATCACTCGCCCGTGTTGGAGCAGGAACTGCGCAAAAAGGGCAAAGACGATCTTTTGGAGATCCTGAAAGACACCAATATGGAAAGTGGTGCCATCGCCTATATCCGCCAGCATCGTGCGCTGGGTCTGGGTCACGCGGTCTGGTGCGCCCGCCGTCTGATTGCCAACGAGCCTTTTGCCGTGATCCTGCCGGATGATGTTATTGCCGCTGAAACCCCCTGCCTCAAACAGATGGTTGAGGCCTATGAGGAGGTCGGTGGCAATATGGTTGCAGCCATGGAAGTGGCGCCGGAAAAAACCAGCTCCTACGGGGTGCTGGATATCAAAGAAGACATGGGATCGGTGGTCTCGGTCAAAGGCATGGTGGAAAAGCCTAAAGCAGAGGATGCACCCTCCAATCTGGCGGTGATCGGCCGCTACATCCTTGGACCCTCGGTGCTGCGCAATCTGCAACAGCTCAAATCAGGTGCCGGCGGCGAGATCCAATTGACGGACGCCATTGCCCAGGACATTGGCACCGATGTGCCGGTCAGCGGCTACCGGTTCAAGGGCGAGCGGTTTGACTGCGGCTCCAAAGCGGGCTTTTTGCAGGCCACTGTGTCCTTTGCCCTGTCCCGCCCCGAGCTGCGCGACGATTTGATGAATTATATCACCAAAGTGACGCAGGTTAACAAAGCTGCCGAGTGATTTTGACCACGGTCGTGCCGCTGTGCAGGACCTTTTGAGGGCGTAATTTGACGTGAAGACAGTTCTTGTGACCGGTGGAGCCGGCTATATTGGCTCGCATGCCTGCAAAGCGCTTAAGGCGGCAGGCTACACGCCTGTGACCTTTGACAACCTTGTGACCGGTTGGAAAGATGCCGTAAAATTTGGCCCCTTTGAGCAGGGCGATTTGCAGGACCGCGCCCGGCTGGATGAGGTGTTTGCCAAACATAGGCCCGTGGCAGTAATGCATTTTGCAGCGCTCAGCCAGGTTGGCGAAGCCATGAGCGAGCCGGGGCGCTATTGGGCCAATAACACTGGCGGGTCGCTGAACCTGATCGAGGCGGCCGTCGCGGCCAACTGTCTGGATTTTGTCTTTTCCTCCACCTGCGCTACCTATGGTGAGCACGACAATGTGGTGCTTGATGAGACCACGCCGCAGCTGCCGCTGAACGCCTATGGCGCGTCTAAGCGCGCGGTGGAAGACATCCTCAAGGATTTTGGCGCGGCCTACGGTCTGCGTTCGGTGATCTTTCGCTATTTCAATGTGGCCGGCGCCGATCCTGAGGCCGAAGTGGGCGAATTCCACCGCCCCGAAACCCATCTGGTGCCGCTGGTGCTGGATGCGATCGATGGC
>JAWUWF010000020.1:0-21617 GCA_034111985.1 Pseudophaeobacter sp. | reverse complement strand
CATCTCCAGCAGGGCGATATCGCGATCCAGTCCCATGCGTTCGGCCATGGGCGACACCGCTGGCAAGCCCCGCAGCGCGGCAAACTTGCCCGAGGTGGCAGCAGCACCGGCGCTCAGGATTGGCTCCTGCGGAGGCGCAATCACCAAGGCGCCGCAGCTCCGGGCATAGGTCAGGGCGCGAGAGAACACCTTGGTGTTGCTGACAACATGGTCGCAGTCGGAAAAGGCCACAGCCCCCGCATCCATGAGAAAGCCGATTTCGGTCATTTCACGGCCTTCGCGGCCTTTGGTCAGGGCGGCCATTGGCAGCACATGCACTGGGGCGTCGGCCTGGGCGCGGCGGGTAACGAACTCCAGTATTTCCGGGCTGTCGATGGTGGGGGTGGTGTCGGGGCGGGTGACGATGGTGGTCACGCCACCGGCCGCCGCCGCCAGCCCGGCGGTTTTATAGCTTTCCTTGTGGCGCTCTCCAGGCTCACAGACTTTGACGCCAATGTCGACAATTCCGGGGGCGAGGCATTTGCCTGCGCAGTCGATGATCTCTGTGCTGTTGGCGTCAATGTTTCGCTCGCGAAACAGTTGCCTAGGTTCCGTACCCTCGGGTAGCACTTTGGTAATCACACCGTCCTGAACCAGCAGCGCACCGAGGCTATCCGTTCCGGCCTCGGGATCAATCAGGCGGGCGTTGGTAAAGAGAAGGGTCATGCAACGGGCCTTTCGATGGCGTGCTCCAGGGCGGCGACGGTGGTGCCGGGCGAGGACTGGTATTTGATCAGATGCTTGTCGCCGGTCTTGGTGATCACCTGCACATAGCTGCCCATGGTTTTCACTTTTTCAATCTGGGCCAGCGGCACCCGGCGCTCACCAGGGCCAGAGAGCACTCCGGCCTCGATGCGCCAGATCACAGCCATCTCTTCGCTCATCATGTACCAGCCGCGCAGGGCAATCGCGCCCAGCCCGCCAAAGGCCCCGGTCCAGACATGCGGGTTACCCAGGGCCCAGAGGATCACCATCCCGGCCACCATGGCACAGGCGGCCATCCATGCATGGGCGGTGATATAGGCGCTGCGGTTGGGGGTGAATTCGACGACTGTCATTTCAGGTTACCAATACATACAAAATCAGGGCGACAAGGCACATCACCACGGCAAAGAGACTGGCACCAATGCGCCGTGCCTGCGCGCGCGCGACACGCGGCGGCACTTTTGCCCCGGAATAGAGCTTACTGCTGTCAGTCTCGGCCATCGCAGGTGCACTCCAGTTGATCGGTTTTTCGCCATAGCTGGCCACAAGCGTGATCTGACGGGCCGGGGTCAGACGCATCGCAGCGCCCGCAAAGGCCTTGGAGCGCAGCAGCATCACATGGCCGCTGATCGCCGCCAGTGCCGCCCGGTCCGGCGCCACTTCGTTTTCAGGTATCCCGCAGCCCTGGATCAAATATCCCGCAAGGCCCAGCTCTTCGAGATCCGAGACCGGAAAGATCTCTACGTGATCCAGATCGATCTTCTCAATCCCCAGAACCTGCGCCAACGCGCCGGGCTCAACCAAAAACCGCGCCTGTTCCGGCTGCATATCCAGATCAAAGACCCGGATCACGCTGCGCTCTGATTGTGCTATGTCGATGACGCCCTGCATTGGATCAGCCTGCTGCCGCTGCCGCGTCTGCGCGGCTTTTGCGCAGGTTTTGCGCCAATAGATCCATGACCGCCATACGTACCGCAACGCCCATCTCAACCTGCTCCTGAATGACCGAGCGGTTGATGTCGTCGGCGAGGGTGCCGTCGATCTCAACACCGCGGTTCATCGGGCCGGGGTGCATCACAATGGCGTCGGGCTTGGCCAGCGCCAGCTTGTCGGCGTCCAGCCCATAACGGTGGTAATACTCGCGTTCCGACGGGATAAAGCCACCGTCCATGCGCTCTTTTTGCAGCCGCAGCATCATCACCACATCGACGTCTTTTAGGCCTTCGCGCATGTCATCATAGATCTCGGCGCCAAACTCGGCGAACTGGCTCGGCACCAGCGTCGGAGGGCCAATCAGGCGGATGCGGTTCTCCATCTTGCCCAGCAGGATCAGGTTTGAGCGCGCCACCCGCGAATGGGCCACATCACCACAGATCGCAATATTCAGCCGATGCAGACGCCCCTTGGCGCGGCGGATGGTCAGCGCATCGAGCAGCGCCTGGGTGGGATGCTCGTGGCGACCATCTCCGGCGTTCAGCACCGCACAGTTGACCTTTTGCGCCAGCAGATCCACGGCTCCGGAATGCGGGTGGCGCACCACCAGCAGATCCGGGTGCATAGCGTTCAGTGTCATTGCGGTGTCAATCAGGGTCTCGCCCTTTTTGATCGAGGAGGCCTGCATTGCCATATTCATCACATCGGCGCCCAGACGCTTACCGGCAATCTCAAAACTCGCCTGGGTGCGGGTGGAATTCTCAAAGAACATGTTGATCTGGGTAAGGCCTGCCAAGGCGTCCGAGTGTTTCTCGGGGCGGCGGTTCAGATCGGCATAGCTGTCGGCCAGGTCTAGAATCGCGGTGATCTCATGTGGCTTTAGAGGCTCGATGCCCAAAAGATGGCGTTGCCCGAAGGGCTGCGATGGGGGGGGAGCTGCCTGTTGCAATGACTGTTGCAATGACTGTGGCGCTGAATGGGGCGATGACTGAGACGATGACATGGGGGGCAAGCTCCGCTCTGTTTGACTGACCTTATAGGCAGCAAGGCTGCGGCGGGCAAGGCGGGCGCGTGGCTTTGGCTGCGGGGCTTTTTACCGGGATTATTACTGGGATAATTCCTGGGCTGATGTCGGCTGATGCTTGCGGGTGCTTGCGATAAAGTCCGGTGAGAATTCGGGTGAAAAATCCGGCGAAAAGTCCCGTAAAAACATGGATGAATTAGAGGTGTTCCGCTTACCCGCACGGCGGGGTAGTTTGTGGCATGGAATCGGCATTGGATTATTGGAGCGCCAAAGCGCTGTTGGAGTGGCAGGTGGAGCTTGGCGCCACTGAGACCCTGTGCGAAGCGCCGGTCAACCGCTATGAGCTGGCCGCGCCGGCGCCAAAGGTAGCCGAGGCGCCCAAGCCCGGCATGCCCCCGCCAGTGCCGCCCAAGCCAAAACCGGTGGATCCGGTTGCAGAGGCGCGCAAGCTGGCCAGATCTGCGTCGGAACTGCCGTCACTGCGCGCGGCTCTGGCTGATTTTCGCCATTGTGATCTGAAAATGGGCGCGCGCAATCTGGTCTTCAGCGATGGCCAGCCCGGTGCGCGGGTGATGGTAATCGGTGAGGCTCCGGGGCGCGAAGAAGACCAGCAAGGCAAGCCCTTTGTCGGGCCCGCAGGCCAGATGCTGGACCGCATGCTGGCAGCCATCGACCTTAGCCGCGACAAAAACGTCTATCTCACCAATGTGTTGCCCTGGCGGCCCCAACAAAACCGCGACCCGCTGCCCGAGGAAGTCGCGATGATGGTGCCCTTTCTTGAGCGCCATGTGGAGCTGGCCCAGCCTGATTTTCTGGTCCTTATGGGCAATGTCAGCTGTCAGGCCGTGCTGGGCAAGGTCGGCATTTCGCGACTGCGTGGCCACTGGGGGCAGGCCTGGGGCAAACCGGTGCTGCCGATGTTCCATCCATCCTACCTGCTGCGCCAACCCGAACATAAACGCGCCGCCTGGGCTGATCTTCTTGAGCTCAAGGCGCGGCTTGGTGCGCCAAACTAAAGGGCCCGCATTCTAATAACGCTGTCGGCTCCCGGCCAGGCTCTCTAGACTAAGGTTTGGCTACAATATTTGCGGGCCTCACACTTGGGGTCGGCGCTTTTGCAAAAGACATGAGGTCTCCTATGTCACGTATCGACGAAACCCTGGAATTCATCCCGGTCCGCATTGCGGTGCTCACGGTCTCGGACAGTCGCAGCCTGGCTGAGGACCGCTCGGGGCAGGTGCTGGTTGATCGGCTGCAGGCGGCGGGACATATTCTGGCGGATCGCAAGATCATGCCGGATGAGCGCGCCGAGATCGCCGATCAGCTGCGCGCCTGGGTGGCGGATGAGGCCGTTGATGTGGTGATTTCGACCGGGGGCACCGGGCTGACCGGACGCGATGTCTCGGTCGAGGCGCATCGCGATGTCTATGAAAAAGAGATCGAGGCCTTTGGCACTGTCTTCACCATTGTGTCGATGAAAAAGATCGGAACCTCAGCGGTGCAGTCGCGTGCCACGGGCGGCGTTGCAGGCGGCACCTATCTGTTTGCGCTGCCCGGCAGCCCCGGTGCCTGCAAGGATGGGTGGGATGAAATTCTGGCGTTTCAATTGGATTATCGCCACCGGCCCTGCAATTTTGTGGAAATAATGCCGCGCTTGACTGAAACCCAGCGACGGAAGTGACGCAACCGTGCGTTTAAGACGTGAAGGTGAAGACTATATTCAAAGGTAGCTGCCAGATAAGGCAGAACTGATACGGCAGAACGGGGGACTTGGTCCCTTGTGGTGCAGTGTCTGTCAGATGGTCTGATGGGCGGCATGATATTGATAAGGTAGCGCGGGGTTTCCCGGCCACTAAAGGGAATGCGACATGCGGTTTTTGCGGCATAGTTTGACGGGTTTGTTTCTGGCGGCACTGACAGCCGCGCTGCTGCTCTATGCGGGGCAGATGGTGATTGCTGCGGTGCAGACACGGATGAACGCCGAGCCGCGCAAGCCGCCGGTGCGGGAACGTATCTTTGCGGTAAATCTGGTCACAGCTGAGCTGCAGCAGATCGCACCGGAACTGACCGCCTTTGGCCGTATCGAAAGCCGCCGCACGCTAGAGCTGCGCAGTGCGCAGGGCGGCCGCATTACCCAGCTTTCTGAGCGATTTGAAGAAGGTGGCTCGGTGCGCGCTGGTGAGATTTTGGTGCAGGTCGACCCGTCTGACGCCCAGGCAGCAAAACAGCAGGCCGAGGTCGATATGCTGGATGCGCGTGCCGAAGAGCGCGACGCAGGGCGTGATCTGATTCTTGCCAATGACGAGTTGCAGGCCACGCAGGCCCAGGCGCAGCTGCAGGTGCGGGCGCATCAGCGTCAGCTTGATTTGCAGGCGCGTGGCGTCGGCACGACTGCCGCGGTCGAGGCGGCTGAGCTGACGGCGGTACAGGCGCGCCAGACGGTGATTTCGCGCCGTCAGGCGGTGAGCCAGGCCGAGGCCCGTGTGGATCAGGCCGCAACCCGCGTGGCGCGCAGCCGCATTGTGCTGGACAGCGCCGAACGGGATCTCGCGGATACCACGCTGCGGGCCAGATTTGACGGCACCCTGCAGGCGGTCACCCTGGTCGAAGGACGTCTGGTGTCGGCCAATGAAAAACTTGCGGAATTGGTCGACGCCACGGTGCTTGAGGCGGTGTTTCGGGTCTCGACCCGGCAATATGCCCGCCTGCTGGATGAGAGCGGCGCGCTGCTGCAAGCCCCCGTGCAGGTGACGCTGGATGCAGCCGGGGCCGGACTGGTCGCGCAGGGCCGCCTGTCGCGCGCCAGTGGGGCTGTGGGAGACGGGCAGACCGGACGCTTGCTCTATGCCAGTCTAGCGCTGGCACCGGGGTTCAAACCCGGCGATTTTGTCACCGTGAAGGTGAGCGAGCCTGCGCTGGATGCGGTGGCACGCGTCCCGGCCTCGGCCCTTGGATCGGACGGCACCGTGCTGGTGCTTGGCGCCGAAGACCGGCTTGAGTCGCTGCCGGTGGAGTTGCTGCGCCGCCAGGACGACGATGTGCTGATCCGCGGCCAAGGTCTGGCGGGACGTCAGGTGGTCACTGGTCGCACGCCTCTGTTGGGGGCGGGCATTCGCGTCCGACCCCTGCGCCAGGGGGCCAGTCAGGGTGCTACTTTGGATGCGGCTGGTGTGACTGCTGCGCAGACTCCTGAGATGATCGCGCTGAGCGACACACGCCGTGCCCAGCTTATCACGCTGGTCGAGGGCAATACCCGTATGCCCGATGCGGTCAAACAGCGGCTGTTATTGCAGCTGGCCGAGGCGCAGGTCCCGGCCAAATTGGTCGACAGGATCGAAGCCCGGAAGGGGGGATAAGCCATGCGCGATCTCTCCCGACCCGCAGGCGGTCTGCTCAGCTATTTCACCCGCCACCGCACGGCGGCCAATCTGCTGCTTTTGGTGCTGCTTATCCTTGGCAGTGCTGCGATCCCAAAGATGCGGGCGCAGTATTTTCCCGATGTCATCGTCGAAAACGTCACTGTCAGCGTCACGTGGGAAGGGGCCGGTCCCGAAGATGTCGATGGCGCCATCGTGCAGGCGCTGGAGCCCGCGCTTTTGGCGGTGGACGGTGTCGAGGAAAGCACGGCCTCCTCGCGCGAGGGGGCTGCCTCTATTGTGCTGGATTTTGAACCAGGCTGGGATATGGCGCGGGCGGCGGACGATGTGCAGTCGGCGGTGGATGCCATCACCACGCTGCCGGATGACGCGGATGATCCCTCTGTGCGCCGCGGCGCCTGGCGGGACCGGGTGACGGATGTGGTGATCTCGGGGCCGCTGGCGGCGGATCAGCTGGGGCTGTTTGCCGATGAGCTGGTGGTGCGCCTCTTTGAGGTCGGTGTTACACGGACCACCATTCGCGGCCTTGCTGCACCGCAAACCCTGGTCGAGGTGCCCTCGGCCAGCCTGATCACCCATGACATCGCCATGAGCGAGATTGCTGCGGCCATTGCTTCTGAGGTAGACGCGGATCCTGCGGGGGATGTGAGCGGCGCCAATGCACGGGTGCGCACCGGGCGCGAAAAACGCACACCAGAAGAGATCGAAGGCATCGTTTTGCGCACCAATCTGGATGGATCTGTCCTGACCATTGGCGATGTGGCGCAGATCAGTCGCGAGGGCGTGGATCGCAATCGCTCTTATTTTGTTGGCGACAATCCGGCGATGTCGATCCGGGTGGATCGCTCTGATCAGGGCAATGCCATTGCCATTCAGGGGCAGGTGCAACAGGTCGTAGAGGCCCTGCAGGCAACGCTGCCTGCGGGCGTTAAAGCCGAGCTGATCCGCACCCGGGCAGAGCGGATTTCCGACCGGTTAAGCATCCTCATTGACAATGGCCTCATGGGGCTTGGCCTGGTGCTGGCGCTGCTGTTTTTGTTTCTCAACAGCCGCATTGCCTTTTGGGGGGCCGCCGGTATTCCGGCTGCAATGTTTGCTGCCGTGGCGATCATGTATGCCGCCGGGATCACCATCAATATGATCAGCCTGTTTGGCCTGATCATCACGCTGGGCATCGTGGTGGATGACGCGATTGTGGTGGGCGAGCACGCTGATTTCCGGGTGCGGCGTCTGGGGGAGACCCCGATGCAGGCGGCCGAGAATGCCGCGCGGCGGATGGCGATGCCGGTCTTTGCCGCCACGCTGACGACGATTATCGCCTTCTTTGGGCTGACGGCGATTGGCGGGCGCTTTGGAGACCTGATCCGCGACATCCCCTTTACCGTGATTGCTGTGCTTGCGGCCTCATTGGTGGAATGCTTCCTGATCCTGCCCAACCATATGGCGCATGCGCTGACCCATGCGCAAAAGGAACACTGGTATGACCTGCCCAATCGTGTGGTCAACCGAGGCTTTCGCTGGGGCCGGGACACCCTGTTCCGCCCGCTGATGGGGCTGGTGGTACAGGCGCGTTACGTGGTGCTGGCCGGAGCGCTGACGATCCTTGCCAGCCAGATGGCGCTGTTCATCGGGGGGGATGTGAAATGGCGGTTCTTCAACGCCCCTGAGCGCGGTTCGGTTACTGGTAACTTTGCCATGGCCGAAGGTGCCACGCGCGAAGATACCTTGGCGATGATGCAGGAGATGCAACGCGCCACGGCCGTGACGGGTGCCGAATTTGCCGCCCGCTATGGTGGCACTAACCCGGTTGATTTTGTCATCGCCGAGATCGGTGGCAATGCCGGGCGCGGCCTGTCCGGGGTGGATGCTAAGGACACCGATCTGCTGGGCGGCATCTCGATCGAGCTGATCGATGCGGATCTGCGGCCTGAATACTCAAGCTTTGCTTTCGTTGCCGAACTGCAAGAGGAGGTGGTGCATCACCCGATGGTCGAGACGGTCTCGTTCCGCAGCTGGCGCTCTGGCCCCGGTGGCGATGCGCTGGACGTGCAGTTTTACGGCGCCGATGTGCAGGTACTCAAGGGCGCTTCGGAAGATCTGAAAGATGCCCTGCTGCGCTATGCCGAGGTCTCGGCGGTAGAAGACAACCTCGCCTATGACAAAGAAGAGGTGGTGCTGGAGCTGACACCGCAGGGGCAGGCGCTGAACTTTACCATTGATTCCCTGGGGCGGGTTCTGCGGGCCCGGCTCAACGGGATCGAGGCTGCGACCTACCCGGATGGGCCACGCAGCGCTGAAATCCGGGTTGAGTTGCCGCAAAATGAGCTGACAGCAGACTTTTTGGAGCGCACCCTGATGCGCACACCGGCGGGTATTTATGTGCCGCTTGCCGATATTGTCTCGGTCAGTCAGCGCACCGGGTTTTCCACCGTGCGGCGTGAAAACGGCATCCGGGTGATTAGCGTCACCGGGGACATCTCCGAGGATGACCCAACCCGCGCCGCAGAGATCGTACAGGCGCTGCAGGATGAGATCCTGCCAGAGATCGCCAGCCGTCTTCAGGTGGAATGGCGGATGAGCGGGTTGAGCGAGCAGGAGAGTGACTTCCTCACCGACGCACGCAACGGGCTGGTGCTGTGCCTTACCGGAATTTATCTTGTGCTGGCCTGGGTCTTTGGCAGCTGGACCCGACCGCTGGTGGTGATGGCGGTGATCCCGTTTGGTCTGGTTGGCACCATCTGGGGCCACTACATGTGGGAGGTGCCTCTGAGCATGTTCACGGTGATTGGCCTGCTGGGTATGACCGGCATTATTATCAATGATTCCATTGTTCTGGTCACCACCATCGACGAATATGCCGAGACCCGTGGGTTGGTGCCCTCGATCATTGATGGTGCCGCGGACCGGTTGCGGCCGGTTATGCTGACCACGCTGACCACGGTGCTGGGGCTGGCCCCATTGATGTATGAAAGCTCGCAGCAGGCACAGTTCCTCAAGCCGACGGTGATCACCCTGGTTTACGGTTTGGGCTTTGGCATGTTCCTGGTGCTTTTGCTTGTACCTGCATTGATGGCCATTCAGCAGGATGCTGCACGGCCTCTGACCGCGCTGCGGCGGGCTTTGAACGGTGGCGGTTCAAGAGCGCTGCGCTGGCTGGTTCTGGGCACGGGCCTTTTGCAGCTTGGCTGGCTGGCCTCAACGCTGGGCTGGGCCATGGCTACTGGCGTTTTGCATCCCATCTTGCGCAGCGCGGCGCCAGCGCTGAGTGCAGTTGATCCGGTACGGGCGGGGCTGTTGCTGGCGCTGGGCGGCATCGCGCTGCTGGCGCTGATCTCCTATCTGGCCTCAGCGCTAATCTATGGCCTGCACCAGCGCCGCCAGGTGAGAGGCCCAGTGTAAGCAAGGGTTTGAGGCTGGACTGAAACTGGCCTGAGACTGGCTAAAGACAGGCCTGAGGCGCGACAGCAAGGCGGTGCGCGCTTTGGTTCAGGGGCGCCTGAATTGTGCGAGGCGGGCGACCTCAGCGACCTGATCAATCAGCTGCAGGCCTTGCTCTTCCAATCCCACGACGGGCAGCCAGCGGGCCTGCAGTGCATCGTCGGCGGGCGTGGCTGTGCCTCTTTCATAGGCGCACAGAACCGCCGTCAGCAGGTATTGTTTGTGCACCGCACCGGTCTCGGTGTGCAAAAAAACGTCGATATTGGTGAGATATTCCAGCGGCGTTGCCCTGACGCCTGTCTCTTCGGACAACTCACGCACTGCGGCCTGCATCGCAGTCTCTCCCAGCTCCACATGGCCGCCGGGAAAGCCCCACCAGCCCGCGTTGGGCTCGGTTTTGCGCTGGATCAGAAGAACCTGATCCTGATGATAGACAACGGCGATGGCCCCCAGAACCGGGCGCCGCAATCCGGGCGCGCTCATCCCGCTGTGCAGCCGGAAATATCCACCGCGTGGTGCTGGCCCAGCACGGTGATACGCAATTGCGACCGGTCCACCGAGGCAATGGTGGCGGAGGAGGCAGGCAGAAATTCTGTTGTGGCCACCAGCGTGGCGCCGTGGCGGATGGCCGAGGTTGACCCGGCATAGAGATGCGGCGAGCCCGGCTCGATTACAGCGACCTCTGTGCCGCCGGCGCTGGGCATGGTGATGCGGGCCTCGACTTGAATGCCGTATTTGGTTGGCTTGAGGCGGCAGCTGGTCGCGGTCACCCCGGCCTCGCGGGCGGAGAACGGACGGCTTGCAATGGCGGCGACAATGGCCGGGTTGCGGCCTGCCTTGGAGTCAAGCTGATGGTCAAAAGACAGCTCGGAGGGCACGCAGACATCCTTGCAAATTCCCAGCTCCATCCGCCCCTTCAGGCGCACAGGTCTGCCGGGGTTTTCCGGGGTGATTTCGATCGGCAGCACCAGCTGGTCATGATACCCGATGGTTTGATAGCCCGAGGTGGAAAACACTTCGGGGGCGGGCCAGGTCATTGAAAGCGCGCCAATATTACGTGATCCCCGCCAGGTGAAACTGGGCGGGATGCCGGCGTCACCAGGGGCGCGCCAGTAGGTTTTCCAGCCCTCCTGCAGGGTCAGGCGCAGCGCGCCCACATAGGTGCCATTTGCCTTTTGGCCGCCGTCAAGGATTTCCACCTGCACCAGCGCGTCCAGTCCGGTTGCCGCTGCACTTTGGGCAGTAAGCTCCTGGGGGGCCAAAATCCCGAGCACAGAGGTCGCAGCCGCCGCCATCAGCTGAATGAGGCTGCGGGCAGTCGTGGGCGGGGACTGACGGTCCGAATGAGATGTGGAGCTGATCATGCAAATATAAATGGGCTTTACTGGGTGAAATGCCAAGTCACGATCTGGTCAGTTTCGTAATTGCGCTGTTCTGTCACGATGGGGCTGTTTGGATTTGGCTGGTTGGATTTACAGATTTGGATTTGCCTGTGTTGATTTTGCTGGGCCTCTTGCACCTTGGGCAGTGCAACGGCATGCTGCAAAATGAGTTGTGGCGCAGGTGACTTGACCGCCCGTCTGTGTGCCCGTCTGTGTGACTGCGCACAGGCTGGGCAAGAGGGTCACCATTCGGCAAGGTTTGGTATTTCAAAGAGAAGGGCAGGCAGGACATGGATCTCACCGGGAAGCTTTTGATCGCAATGCCGGGCATTGGGGATCCGCGTTTTGAGCATTCGGTTGTCTTTATTTGCTCGCACAGTGACGAGGGGGCCATGGGGTTGATCATCAATAAGGTGGCCCCGGAGGTGCGGCTGGGTAACCTTTTGAAGCAGTTGGAAATACCAGTGTCTGAGGAGGGTCCGGGTCAGCAGGCCATTCGCTTTGGCGGGCCAGTGGAGACCCAACGCGGCTTTGTGCTGCATTCGCAAGACTATGAATCCAGCATCAGCTCGCTGAAAGTGCCTCCCAGCTATGGGATGACGGCGACTTTGGATTTGCTTGAGGATATTGCCGAGGGGACTGGCCCTGAGAAGATGCTGATCATGCTGGGATACGCTGGCTGGGGGCCGGGGCAGCTTGAGGGTGAAATCTTTGCCAATGGCTGGCTGACCACCGAGAGCAGTGATGCGCTGATTTTTGACACGGCTGATGTCGATAAATGGAGCGCGGCGCTGGGGTCATTGGGGATCGACCCGCTGTCGCTGTCGGCCAGCGCCGGTAGTGCCTGAGCCGGGTCCCTACTAAGCCTGTATGCCTGTGTCGATGCGGCCTGTATCTGGCATGCGCAGGATGCAGGGTCGCAATCACGGCTCAGACTCCGTTCCGGCGTTAGTCCCCGGATCACGTGGGGCTGCGGCCCGCTGCAACCGGTCATTGATAGCCGCGCCCAACCCGGTATCGGGAATAGGAGCCACAGCGATGGGCTGTCCCAGTGCGTCCAGTTGGTGCAGGTGGCCAAACAGATTGGCGGCGGCCTCGACCAGATCTCCGGTTTCAGACAGCGAAAGATCAGGGGCGCGGGCGCCGGTGTTGGGGCCAAATCCCAGGTAGCATTCGCCCGCGCGGGGAGAGGTTGCATTGAGCCGCACCCGCGCATTTGGCGCATAGTGCGACAAGAGCTGCCCTGGCGCTGTCAGGGGATCGTGCACATCGCGCAGGGCCAGGGGCTGGCCGAGCACGGCTTCGATTTCCTCGGAGGCCAGCCCGCCGGGGCGCAGCAGCATGGGGGCCGCACCGGCGAGGCCCACAATCGTGGATTCCAGACCAACCCCACAGGCGCCATCGTCCAGCACGGCGGCAATGCGGCCCGAAAGCCCCGCCATGACATGGGCGGCGGTGGTGGGGCTGATCCGCCCCGAAGGATTGGCCGAGGGCGCCGCCACCGGACCGTCGAGCGTTGCCAGCAGCTTTTGCGCCGTTGCATGGGCCGGCACACGCCCCGCCAGGGTGTCGAGCCCGGCTGTCCCCAGTTCAGAGATGCCATGGCGCGCGGCCAGCGGCAGCACCAGAGTCAGCGGTCCGGGCCAGAAGGCCTGCGCCAGGATCTCGGCCCATTTGTTCCAGATGACGTGACGTTTTGCAGCCGCAACGGAGGCCACATGGGCAATCAGCGGATTGAAGCTGGGGCGTCCCTTGGCGGCATAGATCGCAGCCACTGCGGCGCCCTGACGCGCGTCGGCGCCCAGCCCATAGACCGTCTCTGTTGGAAAAGACACCAGTTCTCCTGACCGAAGCAGCTGGGCCGCGCGGCGGATCCCTGCGGGCGAGGGGGCAAGCAGTTCTGTGGTTTTTGAGGCGGTGTTTTGGGGCATTTTCAGTGACGCGGCGTTTTGGTTGATTGCATAAGATGTGCGGTTAGGTATGCGAGAAGCGCAATAGACCTGCGTCTGACATACTGGGCCGTTCTGGCAATGCCAAGCCTACATGCCCGTAGATAACTTTTAAGGCCGACAAGAGGACGCCCATGACCTTCCGTGCCCCCGTTTCCGAGTATGAATTCCTGCTGAACACCGTGGTCGGCTTTAACCAGATTGCTGCGAGCGAACGCTTCAATGAGGCCAGCACCGATATGGTCAGTGCCATTCTGACCGAAGCAGGCAAGCTCTGTGATGAGGTAATGGCCCCGCTACAGCGCGGTGGGGACCTGCACCCTGCGGTGTTGCAGAACGGGGTGGTGCGCACATCGCCCGGGTTTGTCGCTGGCTGGAAAGCGATGGCCGAGGGCGGCTGGATTGGCATGAGTGCACCGCAGGAGTTTGGCGGCATGGGGCTGCCCATGGCCCTGACGGCGGCTGTCAACGAGATGATGTCCGGGGCCTGTCTTTCGCTGCAACTGGCGCTCTTGATGAGCCAGGGTCAGATTGAGGCGCTGGAGCATCACGCCAGCGATGCGCTGAAAGAGATCTACCTGCCCAAGCTGATTTCCGGCGAATGGACCGGCACCATGAACCTGACCGAGCCGCAGGCGGGATCCGACGTCGGGGCGCTCAGCTCCAAGGCCGAAGCCAATGGCGATGGCTCGTTTTCGGTGACGGGTCAGAAGATTTACATCTCCTGGGGCGACAATGATTTTGCCGAGAACGTCTGCCATCTGGTGCTGGCGCGGCTGCCAGACAGTGTGCCGGGCACCAAAGGTATTTCACTGTTTCTGGTGCCTAAATACCTGCCCAACGAGGATGGCACGCTCGGCGAAGCCAATAGCCTTGGCGTGGTCAGCCTAGAGCACAAGATGGGCCTGCATGGCTCTCCGACCTGTGTGATGCAGTTTGACGGCGCAACCGGCTGGCTGGTCGGGCCGGAAAATGGCGGCATGGCGGCGATGTTCACCATGATGAACAATGCGCGTCTTGGGGTTGGCGGTCAGGGTGTTGGCGCCGGCGAAGGCGCCTATCAGCAGGCCCTGAGCTATGCGCTGGAGCGCAAGCAGGGCAAGACGCCCTCGGGCCTTATCGCTGACCACGCCGATGTGCGCCGGATGCTGATGGAGATGAAAGCGGATACCTATGCCGCCCGTTCCATCATGCTGGCCTGTGCCCATGCGACTGACATGCACAGCGCCACCGATATGCACAGCGCCACCGATATGCATAGCGCCACTGGTGCTGCAGACTGGAAAGCCCGGGCCGCCTTTTTGACACCGATTGCCAAGGCCTTTGGCACCGACACCGGCATCCGGGTGGCCGATCTGGGTATCCAGGTGCATGGCGGTATGGGCTTTATTGAGGAAAGCGGCGCGGCGCAGTTTCTGCGGGATGTGCGGGTGACCTCGATCTATGAGGGGACCAATGGCATTCAGGCGATGGATCTGGTGGCGCGCAAGATGATGGATGGCGGCGATATGGCCAATCGCATCATTGATGAGATCGAGGAACAGGCAGAACGGGCCCGCCCCACCCATCCCAATATGGGCGAGGCCGTCTGGCAGGCCTGCGAATCCTTACGCGAAACAACCGAATGGCTGGTGGCGCAGGAGGATCTGCAGGACCGCTTTGCGGGGGCTGCGCCCTATTTGCGGGCCTTTGCCCGGGTGCTTGGCGGCCACTACCACCTCTCGGCGGCTATCGCTGATCAGGGTGGCTCGCGTGAAAAGCTGGCGCGGTTCTATATCAAACGGATGCTGCCGGAACATGACGGTCTGTTGACCCATGTGCAGGAAGGTGCCGCTGGCACCATGGCGCTCACTCTCGAAGAATTGGCAAACTAAATATGGCAAGTGTTCCCGAAGTCGGCCCCCGTACTCCCTGGACCGAACCACCTGCTCTGGGCGAGGCAATTGAGGTTGCCGAAGGCGTGCTCTGGATGCGTCAGCCGCTGCCGATGAAGCTGGATCATGTCAATATCTATGCGCTGGACGAGGGCGACAGCTGGACGGTGATCGACACCGGCTTTAACACCCGCAAAAGCCGCGAGATCTGGGAGACGCTGATGGCAGGCCCGCTAAAGGGCAAGCCGGTCAGCCGCGTGGTGGGCACGCATCAGCACCCCGACCATATTGGCCTGGCGGGGTGGTTCCAGTCGGTGCACGGTGCGGAGCTGATCGCCAGCCGCACCACCTGGCTGTTTGCCCGCATGCTGACGCTGGATGTGCAGGAAACCTGGCCCGAAGAGACCCTGAATTATTACCGCAGCGCCGGCATGGCTTCTGAGATCTATGACAAACGGGTGGCGGAACGGCCGTTCAATTTTGCCGATATGGTCTACCCGATGCCGCTGGGCTTTACCCGTATTCAGCAGGGCGATACCTTCCGCATGGGCGGTCGCGACTGGGACGTGCATATGGGCAATGGCCATGCGCCCGAGCACGCCACCTTTTGGAGCCGCGATGACAATCTGGTGATCACCGGCGACCAGATCCTCGCCTCGATCAGCCCTAATATTGGCGTCTATGCCACCGAACCCATGGCGGATCCGCTGGGCGAATGGCTTGAGGCCTGCGAGCGTTTGTCGCTGCTGGCGCGCCCGGATCATCTGGCGCTGGGCGGCCACAAGCTGCCCTTTACCCGTCTGCCGCTGCGCATGCGGCAGCTGATCGACAACCATCATGGCGGCCTTGACCGGTTGATGGACTACCTTGAGACGCCGCGGACGGCAGCGGATTGTTTCTCGCCGCTGTTCAAGCGTAAGATCGGGGAAGGGGAGTATGGGCTTGCACTGGTCGAGGCGGTGGCCCATGTCAATCACCTGTATCGCACGGATCGGGTCAGCCGCGTCAAACGCGAAGATGGCGCCTGGCTGTATCAGAGAAAAGACTAGGCACCGGGGCCGCACCCCCGGCAAGGGGAGTGAGTGGCCATGGACAACAAGATTTCAACCAGCGCCGAGGCGGTTGAGGCGGCGATTCTGCCCTGTGTGCACGAGGTGCACTCTGATCCTGAGGCCAAAAACGGCCTGACGGATGTGCCGGAAAAGCTGCAAAAACCCGACGGAGCCAAAAGCCCGGCGCGCTGGGCCTATGAGCGGCTGATCCTGTATATCCAGAATTTTGAAAACCAGCTGGACGGTGAACATGAAATCGCCATGGGCTTTGTTGGCGGCGACGCGGGCGTGCTCAGGATCGAGGGCATGGGCTATTATGACCCCGATATTGTCACCTTTTACGGCAGCGATGGTGCCGGGGCCAAGACCCAGTTGGTGCAGCATGTGAGCCAGATGAACGTGATGCTGCGCGCACTGCCAAAGCCGCGTGAAGAAGTACCAGCAAATCGCATCGGTTTTCGTCTGGCCAGCGATCTGGAAACAGAGCCCACTCCGGCATAGATGTCTGGATAATCCGAGAGGCTGATCTTGCCTGATCTGGTGAAAAAACCCTGCACCGCTGCCCGGACCGCATTTTGGTCTGGCTGGCGGTGTTTTCTTTTGGCCAGATTGTTCTTCGCCAGTCTGGTTGGTGCCAATCTGGCCCTGCTGCAACCGGCAATGGCCGAGGCGCAGCCCAGTGGTGCCCAGCCCAGTGGTTTGCAGGCCAGTGGCGCCCAGTCAAATGGCGCCCAGTCCAGTGGTTTTTTCGAATCTTTAGGGTTGGAGCAGCTCGCGCGCGGCATGCAGTTGCGCGCACATGCTCTGCTGTTGGAGCGCGTCACTGAGCAGGGCGGGGTGCCCAGTACCTTTACCACGGATGGCTGCAGTGGCGGGCTCTCGGCCAGCTGGGGGCTGGTCGCGGGTCATTGGCCGGGCTTTGCCGCGCGCTACCAAAGCAGCCCACCGTTTGAAGCCTGCTGTATCACCCATGATCGTGCCTATCACGGCATCAGCGGCGCCCGCACCCCCGAGGCCAGCTATGCGGCCCGGCTGCAGGCGGACCAACAGTTGCGTCATTGCGTTCGCCACGTCGGGGCTGTGCAGGTCGAGGAGCTGGCTACGGACTATGGCGTCTCTCCCGGGACGTTGGAGCGCGGATTTTGGCAGCTGTCGCAGGCGATGTATTTTGCAGTGCGATTCGGAGGCGGGCCGTGCTCGGGCCTGTCCTGGCGCTGGGGATACGGCTATCCGGGGTGCTGACAGTGGTCACGAGCGCGACCTGAAGGCTGCAGAACCGGTTTTTTTGCCCCCCTGTGCCCCCCTTGTACCCCCTGCGCGCCAATGACGTGGTGACAGGCAAATTGAAATCCAGTATCCAGCAAGAAACACACGCGAATAGGAAGATCCGTCATGGCTGAACACAAACACGGTACCATGGACATCAAAGTTCAAGAGAAAACCTACGCAGATTTCATCTCGTTCACCACGCGATTTGGCATCTTCCTGGTGGTGCTTGCGCTGTTCCTTGCTGTCTTTGCAACCTGATAGCTGCCAATGAAACTGGGTAATGTGTTTGGATCCCGCAGGCCGGGATCTGTTGTCATGCGTGCGGCCCTTTTGGCCAGCTGCGTCGCGCTTGCTGGCTGTGCAGAACAAAAAAAGCCCAATGCCGATGCGGCAGTGCTTGCTGCGGCCTCCTACAGTCATAATGGCCCCCCTGCGCTGACCTTGTTCACCATGGTCAACAATCGCACCGGCAGCGGCGGTCACACCTCGCTGATGGTCAATGGTTCTCAACGGGTGATCTTCGATCCCGCCGGCTCGTTCTACGCAGACGTGGTGCCGGAGCGAAATGATGTGCTCTACGGCATCACCCCCGGTGTGGTTCTGGCCTATCGCGGTGCCCATGCCCGCAGCACCCATCATGTGGTGATGCAGCGCATCGAGGTGACGCCTGCACAGGCAGAGCGCGCCCTGCAGCTGGTGGTTTCAAATGGCCGCGTGCCCGGTGCGTATTGCGCCAATTCCACCTCTTCGATCCTGAGCCAGATCCCTGGGTTTGAATCGCTGAAAGTGACCTTCTATCCGGTGAAACTGTCGGATCAGTTCGGAGAGCTTCCCGGCGTGACCACCGAGAAATACTATGAAGATGACGATGAGGACCTGCAAAAGGCCCTGGCTGAGGGCAATGTCGTGCTGAACGGCTGAGTTTTTGATCCGCTAAACTGACGTCTTGATTTGGCTAACTGATGTCTGGCGGCCGCGTGGGGAAACCTGCACGGCCGTTTTCCTTTTCTCCAGTCGGGCTCCGGGTTCCTCGGGGGCTCCTGGCTGGCAGATCAGTCAGCTGGTCAACAAGAACAACAGCAAAAATCCACTGACACCACTTAGCAGCGCCCAAAGAACATTGCGGGTGAGATAGCCAACCGCAAAGGTCAGCGCCGCCACGGCCAGATGTGGCAGGCTGGTTTCGCCGCCCGTGGTCGAGGGCCAGACCACCAAAGGCGCCACCAGTGCCGGAATGATCGCCACCGCCGTATAGCGCAGATGCCGCATCAGCCAGGCGGGCATTGGCCGTCCGCCCATAAAACCGATAAAGGCAAAGCGCAGGGCAAAGCTGCCAACCGCCAGCCCAATGATGACAATCCACAGGCTGGCCTGATCAAAGTTGCTCATGACTGGCTCTCCTGTTTTGTGGCCCGCTCAAACCAAAGCTCTGCCTGTGCGCCCGCCATCATGCCCGCAAGGCCAGCCACAATCAGACCCAGATTATAGGGCAGCAGGGTCGCTGGTAGCGAGACGGCAATTGCCACAAAGCAGGCCACCAGATGCGCCGGTGTGCGCAGCATTGGTCCGATCATCGCGAGAAAGGCCAGCGGCAGCACAAAATCCAACCCCCAGCTAGCGGGGATCTGCGCGCCCACCAATGCTCCGGTGACAGTGGCAATCATCCAGCCCGGCGCCACAATGCCATTGGTGCCAAAGAAATACGCCATGCGCTGCGGCACGGTCATGTCTGGTTCGCTCTCGAATTTCACCACCGACAGCGCATAGGACTGATCCACCACCAGATAGGCGGCACAGGCGCGTTGCCACAGCGGGGCGTCGCCCAGATAGGGCGTGAGGGAGGCAGAATACATCGCCACCCGTAGGTTCACCGCCAGCGCCGAGACCAGCACGATCAGCAGCGGCGTGTTCTCTTGCAGCAACTGCAACGCGGTGAACTGGGCAGAGCCGGCAAAGACCGCCATGGAAAAGGTAAAGGCCTCAAGGACATTTAGTCCGGCCTCGGCGGCAAGAACGCCAAACAACAGCCCAAAAGGACCAGAGACCAATAGAAAAGGCGCGCTGTCGCGGACGCCTCTCCAAAAGGCAGATTTCGTGGTGGTGAAAGCCATGCGCGCGTCCTAAGTTCATTGCCAACTTGGTAGGCAGCTTCAAAGGGCTCTGCAATTGGTAAAATCACCTGACCTCACAGAGTTTCTGTCTGAGTACCTGATCGCCCCCGATCCCGGGCGTGCGGGCCTGACCCGTGCGGTTGAGGGCCACGACGAACACGGCAACCCCGTAGCGCTCTCGGTGGTTGAGGAACGCCCACTGACCATCTACCTGAACCGGCAGGAAATAGTCACGGCCATGACCATTGGCGACTACCCGGAATATCTGGCACTTGGGTTTCTGCGCAATCAGGGCATGTTGTCAGTGAACGAGGACATCCTGCGGGTGGATTACGACGAAGAGCTGGAAACCGTGGTGGTGCGCACTGCAATCGAGACCTCCTATGAGGAAAAGCTGCAGAAAAAGACCCGCACCTCTGGCTGCGCCGTCGGCACCGTCTTTGGCGATATGATGGAGGGGTTGGAGGACGTGCAATTGCCCGCCACCCCGGTGAAAACCTCCTGGCTCTACGCGCTGGCGCATAAGATCAACCGCACGCCGTCACTGTACCTTGAGGCCGGGGCCATCCATGGCACGGTGCTGTGCCATCAGGATCGCCCGCTGGTCTATATGGAGGACGTGGGGCGGCATAATGCGGTCGACAAGATTGCCGGCTGGATGCTGTCGGAACGCGTCGAAGCTGCAGATAAGATCATGTATACCACCGGGCGGATGACCTCTGAGATGGTGATCAAGACCGCAATGATGGGCATCCCGGTGCTGGCGTCGCGCTCGGGCTTTACCGCCTGGGGGGTTGAGATCGCGCAGCAGGTGGGCCTGACGCTGATTGGCCGCATGCGCGGCCAGCGGTTTGTATGCCTGTCTGGCGACGCGCGCCTTGAGCGCGACATGGATCCCAAAGACGCGCCTGTTGAGGCCAAAAAACACCGCAGAAAGAGCGCGCAGGCCCATGATTAATCCCTGGTGGATAGTACTTTTCGTTTTTGGCTGGATTGGACTGGGGACCTTTGGTCTGATCGTGTTTTGGAAGACACGATCTGGCCTTAGTGGCTACTTTGAAAACATGCGGGTAGTTCCCGCACAGGAGAAAGCAAGATTTGAACTGCCAAAGGACAATCCTCTGCAGCCTAAAATGAGCATAGTTGAACAAATAAAACAAAGGCGAGTGTTGAATAGGCTGATGATATGGGGTGCCCCTCCTATCCTAGGCACGCCAGATGACGCGCGCGCCGCACTGAAATCGGCCCGTGTATGGGGCTGTGCCGGGCTACTGCCTGTGCTCTGTTTTCTGGCTTTCTTTGCGATGCTGAGTTTGAAAGCATTTCTGTTCTTGGGCGGAATTTGGGCATTTTGCCTTTTCTTTACTCTGCCTTCCAATTGGAGATCACACGATCATGACTAAACCTCTTGGAGTGATCCTTGCAGGCGGGCTCGCCACCCGCATGGGCGGTGGTGATAAGGGCCTGTTGCAGGTCGGCGGCCAAAGCCTGTTGTCACGTGTATGCGACCGGCTGGCGCCGCAGGTTTCGGGACTGGCGCTGAACGCCAATGGCGATGCCGCGCGGTTTGCCGATCTGGGCCTGCCCGTGTTTGCCGACAGTATCGAAGGCTTTGCTGGCCCCCTTGCGGGCGTGCTCGCGGGGCTCGACTGGGCCGCCGAGCAGGGCGCTGATGCCATTGTCACCGCAGCAGCGGACACGCCCTTTTTCCCGACCGATCTGGTGGCGCGACTGGTGGCGGCCTCGGACGGGCAGGTGCATCCGCTGGTGCTGGCGACCACGCCGCGCACCGGGGATGAGCTGAAATCCGGCGGCCGCAGCAGGGTGAACCGGCATCCGACCTTTGGTCTGTGGCCCGTGGCATTGCGCGATGATCTGCGCGCGGCGTTGCACGATGGGCTGCGGAAGGTGGTTCTTTGGACAGATCAGCATGATGGCCGCGAGGCCCTGTTTGATGCCACACCGTTTGATCCCTTTTTCAACGTGAATACGCCCGATGATCTTGCGCGGGCCGAGGAGTTACTCTGATGAAAATTTATGGTGTCACCGGTTGGAAAAACTGCGGCAAGACCGGGTTGATGGAGCGGTTGGTGACAGAGTTCACTGAGCGGGGCCTGACGGTCTCAACCATCAAACACGCGCATCACAGCACGGATGTGGATCAGCCGGGCACGGACAGTCATCGCCACCGCATGGCCGGCGCCTCCGAGGTGGTACTGGCCTCGACCCACCGTATCGCCATCATGCAAGAACTGCGCGGCGCCGGTGATCCGCCCTTGGCAGAGCTGTTGGCGCGGCTGATGCCGGTGGATCTGGGGCTGGGTGAGGGCTTCAAACGCGCAGACCACCCCAAGATCGAAGCGCATCGTCAGGTGGCGGGACAGCCCCTGATTGCGCCGGGGGACAGCAGCATCCGGGCCGTGGCCAGCGATACCATGCATGAGGTGAAAGCAGAGCTGGACCG
>JAWUWF010000019.1:0-7020 GCA_034111985.1 Pseudophaeobacter sp. | reverse complement strand
GCCCAAGCACGGTCGAAATGATTTCTGCTTCCCGCCCGGTTCCATCTTTTTGAACCATCGGAGGGAGATCTCCTGCCATTACCTTGACTTCGGCTGCCATTGCGGCGCTCGAAAGAGAAATAAATGACGCAGCCACAATTGCTGCAATTCCGAACTTCATGCTTCGCTCCTCAGAAAAACTACAAGTGCACAGAACCATAGTCTTCTGAATACGGGATTACTCAAAGCGGCCACTCAGCCATTGAGAGCCTCCAGGCCTTGGCGCATGCGCCGCGTGCCAGTGCCTGATCTGGCACAGTAGAGGGGCGTCGTCAGCCCCCATTGGTGAGTCCATAGATTCTGAGGTGGAATCTCGCCTGCATAAAAGGGACATCAAAAGGCGAAAAACCACATAAACGCCTGAAGTAAATTGATAAATTACCTCGCCCTCTTTTTTGTAGATCCCCTTATTTTCGGGGCATGCGAGTTTTGAAAGCGCAGGAATCTTATCCCGGGAGGCGGTGGCCGATGGTCTGAACAAATCGTCCCTCCCCCCTGTCTGGCAATGCGTTTTTGTGTAACTTGTCCCTTTCAATTTTATTCAAAATCTCCCTTTCAGGCCAACGGTATTCCTTTTCGACAAAAAGCCATTCTGTTCGGTCTCAACGAGTCGGCCAGGGCCTTTGTCTTCATCAATTTCAATTGTTCCGGTAAGGAAGATGAGAGCTATACGCCGCGTCAGGAACTCAGTCACGGAACACGGTTGCGATGAAACCAGCTTCCATTGTTTGGAATACGCCGCGCTACACATCAGGGCTGCCACCTCTGTTGCGCGCTCTCAAAACCTCTGGTGGGCTGCACCCAAAGCCGCGCATTCTCGCGCTGTCCGACCGGCTTGACATGTCTCAGCGCCTGCCTATTAACAGGGGCAAAACGATACTAGCCCCCTGAATGCCTGCAAGGAACTTCCAATGGTAACCAATCCCCGGGCGTCGTTTATCCTTCTTGTCTACAATCAGGAGGCCTATATCGAAGAGGCCTTTAGTGCCGCATTGGCGCAGGAATGCGAGCCTATCGAGATCCTGATTTCGGATGATCGCTCAACGGACCGGACATGGGAGATTATCCAAAAGGTTGCCTCAAACTATTCAGGGCCACATCTGGTTACCCTGAACCAAAACGCACAAAACATGGGCGTGAACCCGCATTTGAATGCCTGTATCGCGATGGCCAAGGGTGACATCCATATTGCGGGCTCTGGCGACGACATCTCGTACCCGGATCGGGTCGCGCGGGTTCTGCGGGTGTTTGACGCACAAAATCCGCTGCTGGTGCATGCTCGTGTGGACATTTTGACAGAGCACGGCGTACAGGACGACAGCCGCCACACAGGGATACAGTTGCAGCAGCCCCGTGATCTGTGCGCTGCCGCCAGATCCCAGTCCCTCTATATCGGAGCCACCGCCTGCTGGTCGCGGGAACTGTTCGATATTTTTGGCCCCGTGCCCAACCTGGGCGTTTTTGAGGATCTCATTCTCGGCTTTCGTGCCAGTTTGCTGGACCGGGTCGGTTTTATTGATGCACCACTGGTCGCCTACCGAACCGAGGTCGGTATCAGCCAGCTGCCGCGCCACATCAAAAGCCGCGCCGACTGGACCGCGCATCGCCACCGTGAGCTCACACGTATTTGCAATACTTACAAACTGCGCAAGGCAGATGCCAACACGGCCGGGCTTGCGCCTACGCATGCGGTCTTTGAGGTGCTGGAGCAATGTCTGAATGAGGCTCAGCTGCGGCTAGAAGCCAATGATCTGCCCCTGTCGAGTTTGCTGTTCAGGCATGCTTTGCACCCGATAAAGGCGCTGCGGCTTTTGATCTCCGAACGCCTTCGGATGCGTAAAAACCTCAGACGCAGCAGCCAGTCTACCGCCCCTTAGACAGGGGGCCGGATCAAGGTTTGCTGCTGTGCAGCGGCTCGGGCCCTATGTCAGCTCCCAGACATAGTGCTGAAACAAGATTCCCCGGGCGCCAAACATCTCTTTTTGCCGCGACAGCCCCACATTCAGGTTCCGCCCTGCATCGGTGGTCGAAATGCCAAAGTTCAACCAGGCCCGATCTGCATAGGCCTCTTTCACAAGGTGCTCGACAACCAGATCCAAGGCGGCATTGTTGCGCCCTGCCTCGGTGGTTGCCATGTATTGCACATGAACTACTTGGCCGCAGTCAAAGACCACCAGCCCGCCCTGCATTGCCTCATCATCCTGGGCGACAAATAGCTGGATCTCAGCGTCAAAGCGCGCCTTGAGCAATTCAATCTCAGCCAGACTGTGGGTCGGCGCGGCATCATGCGCCTCTCCTAAACGCGCTGTCAGGATCTGCCAGAACGTGGCAAAATCACCCGAACGGTGGACGGATAGACCGGCCTTTTCGGCCCGCCGCGCGCCCTGGCGTTTTGATTTGGAAAAGGCAACCGGCCCACCAATCGCCAGAGCCGAGGACAGATCCGTTCGGACCAGACGCGCGCCGTCCTGCAGCAGCGCATAAAGATCCTCTTCGCTGGCCGCCCGATGAAAGATATGCGGCACCGGTTTGTACAGGACCTCTGAGACCCCCAGATCGCGCAGGCTCTGGCGCAATGCAGCGATGATCTCGACCATCAGCGCGGCAGACATAGCGGTGCCATAGATCAACCCGCCGTAGGTCAGCCCGCCATGTGAGTGCAACTGGCGCGCACTGGCTTGGTCACCGGTCGCCTTTTTGGCCAGATTGGCAGGCAAAAGCGCCAGCACCTTACCACCCCGTTCAATGATCATAGAATGATCCTCAAACAGATGCGCGTGATACTCCATAAAGCCGCGGTTGAGCAGAAAGGTGCCGTTGCGCGACTGCGCCACAAAACTGTTCCAAAGTGCGGCGTCCCCCGCGTCGTACCGGCGGATCGTCAGTGTATCGTTCATGCGGCGACCCAGCGGGCGACACCCACCCCGGTACGTCCCATATCATTGCCATTAAAGAACAGATACTGTGCGCCCGCAGGCGTGGTGATCTTTGCCGGATAGCAGGTCATGTCACTGTCCCACTCTCCTGCATCACCGCGCGGCAGCTCAACCTCATCTGTGCGGGTGAAACTGACGCCATCCGGAGAGGTGAAGCGAAAGCTCTCGTATTGCTTTGACAGCGTGTCCGAGGTGGCCCGCAGCTCCCATGAGCCATCTAGCAGATGCGTCGCACGCGGCCGCCCAATGCGATACTCCTGCGCATCTGGCGTAATGATCTGCACCGCCTGCGCGTTGTCAAACCGCAGCCCATCGGGACTGGTCAGGGTCCAGCAATCATACTGCGGATAAAGCCGTCCGTCGATATCCTGCCAGCCGCGCCCGCGCGATATCCAGGCGCGAAAACTGCCATCTTCCAGCCGTGCGATGGAATGCAGCGCGCCGATGAATTGCCCCTCGGGACAGCGATCAATGATTGGGGTCTGCTGCAGCCGCTGAAAGCTCTCTCCGCGATCCCGACTGATTGCCACGCCGGTAAAGGCGAGAAACTTGGCCTTGGCCACCAGCTGGAAGCCGACATAATACATCCGCAGCTCATCCGGAGCCACCTCGATGACATCTCCCAAGATCACGCCATTGTCGTCAAACATGCCCGGCGCGCCAAGATCCAGCACGGGGTTTGGCGAGACCGCCTTGACCTTGGTGGGGTCCGTGGCATCCACATCAATCCAGCCGATACGGCTGATCCCGTCCGCATCCCGCATGCCGCCAAACAGGCGAATGGTCTCGGCATCCCGCATCCAGGGACAGGGGGTCATAAAGGAATGCTGCGCCCAGCTGGACGCGGCTTTGGGGCAATAGACCAGACCTTCTTTATGCCAGCCCATCTCAGACCTTGATCTTATAGTAGCGGTAGGACGAGACCCGCGAGGCTTCGGCCGGGTGGCCATTCAGGATGAGGCCCTTTGTCTCAAAGCTCTTATTGACCACAGCCGCCATGCCGACAAAGCAGTCATCGCCCAGCGTGATATTGTCCGCAAAGGTGGCATTCACGCCCAAAAAGCAGCTGGCTCCAATGCTGCAATAGCCAGAGATCACCACATGAGACGACAAAAAGCAGTGGTCGCCAATCCGGGTCTGGTGACCGATGTGGTTGCCAGACCACAGCACACAGCCATCTCCGATCTTGACGCCGTGCTGGATCGTGTTGTCCTCAAAGATAAAGGCATTCTCGCCAATCTCGGCAGTGCGCCAGACAAAGGCTTGCGGACTGATAAAGCTCGCCAACCTGTAGCCCTTGGCCCTGGCCGCCCCCATCAGCCGGGCACGCACCCGGTTCAACTGGGTGGAGGTCACCGCGACATGGGCCTCTGTATCCTTGGGGTCAAAGGTCTTTTCAGCCACGTCCAGCGCCACCACCGGCAGGCCGAACTTCGTGTCCTCGGTCAGGAACTCCCGTTCAACGGCAAAGCCCACAACCTTGTAGTCGCTATCGACGGTGAAATACTCATAAGCGATATCGGCAAATTCGCCGGCCCCGATAATCATTAGTCTCTTGGACATCTCACTCTGCCCTTTCCTGGTTCAGAAGGGTCCCCACGCCGCCTCTGTCAAACCTGTCTATACCGATACTGAACTCCAGAAGCGAGTTGGAATTCCGTACCGGCTGCAGCCTGCCCAGTCCTGCGGAATTGTACGCTGGGCCAGTTGTAGAATTATAAAATGATCCGGTTCCGCCTGGTTCGGCGCGAAATTTAGCCGCCGCCGCATGCTCAAACCTGGTGAGCCTGGCCTCGTTTGGCGCCTGGGCGGCGTTCATGGCGCTCAAATTCGGTGTGCCCGCTGGCAGCGTCGCAGGTGACGGTCACTTTAGCTTAACGGGCAATCCGAACGGCGCGGCACCGGTTGCACAAGCAATTGCAGAATGGATCCAAAGCAAAGGCGCGAGCATATTCGCGCTTGGGCTGCATATCTTTGGCGACGCGATGATATCGGCGGGCATTTTGAGTTCATCAATCATGGCATGCGCAAAACCCGCCGCGTGAAAACCGAACACACTCAGCATCACACACATCTGGACCAAGAACGCACTCTGTGGACGGATCGTGTCACTGCTGCCAGTGCAGTCAAGACCAGTGCGGGCGCTCGTGTGAACGCCGCGATCACCAAGCGCGATGCGGCCCAGGCACTCACACTGCAAGCCATCCAATCCAGAAAAGCCATCAATGTCTCTCGGCGCGATCAGGCCATTGCGGCAGCCAACGCCCGTTTCCAAGGAGAGTGACACCATGACCCTCAAAAACAAACTGCTATCATCCGTCGCGGCAATCTTGCTGGCGGCAAGTGCCAGCGCAGATCCCGATCATATGATCATCTATTTACCGTCCTCGGGCAAGGAACCTAGCATAGCTGCCCTTGGTGCGAGCCGCAGCATAGTTGTATTGCCTTTCGGCCTATGAATGGCTGCTATCGCCACGCTGTGGTTTGATCCGCGCAGGTGCAACTAACGGCAGAGAACCGGCCTGGGTGGCGATCAACACGAACGGCCTTGAGGGGACGTTGCCATACCTCTCAGCAAACGAGAGCTTCGTGGCTACAGTATTCTTCCATGGAAAAGTGGCACCTTACACTGAAACGGTTTTATTTGTAGTTGTAAGGAAATGCGGATCATGTGGTTTGGAGTAACACCATGAGCGAGGCAGATAAGGCCTATAAGGCCGCGCTTGAAATAATCGCGCAGGTAAAGGCGGCTGGCGAGGCTGAGGTACGCCTGGATGGTGATGAATTCAACGCCCTCGATCGCGTACCGCCGGAACTCACTGCCCTGACAAGCCTGAATACGCTCCAGCTCTCTGGAACACGGGTCAGCGACCTCGCGTCGCTGCAAGCCTGCAGAGACTCGACCTCACCGGCACACAAGTCAGAGGTTTGCGGCCTATTGCGGAGCCCGAACAGCTAAAATCAAACAGACCAGTCGCGGGCATTTCCTGTGGCGGTACCCCAACCACCCAGCGCGATGCACGTCTGGCCGAACTGGC
The DNA here is from genome assembly GCA_034111985.1 of Pseudophaeobacter sp. Classification (GTDB taxonomy): domain Bacteria; phylum Pseudomonadota; class Alphaproteobacteria; order Rhodobacterales; family Rhodobacteraceae; genus Pseudophaeobacter. The sequence goes on along the minus strand of JAWUWF010000019.1, from coordinate 1,007 downwards.
GCGTATTTTAGAGCGATGTGATTCCTTGGCGTTTTGCCTGCATCAAATGGTAAATGGTCTGGCCAATGCGACCAGATAGAGTGAACAAGCGGGGGCAATCGCCGCCTAGGTCCCCGAGAAATCGATTTCGTTGCATTTCCGTCTATAAAGTAAGAGCTGCAACTCAAAAATATCGATATTATCACTATCTGTCCAATTAAATCGTTTAAAATGTCGTGCCTAAACGTCCATACCGCGGGACAAATAGTCGCCGGTCAGGCGATAGTGGCTCAGTAAGGCGGTTGATGCGCGGTCGGCGTCACGCTGCACGGCTGCTTCCAGAATGCTGTCGTGCTCGGCTGAAACATCTCTGCGTTGATATGTGGTGCTGCTCGCCGCGAGGTAGCGATAACGAATGTTGAGATCATAGAGCTGGGCACAAAAACGTTCGAGCATGGGGGATCCGCTGTTTGCGAGCAGGGCCATGTGAAAGGTCTTGTGAGCCTCCTCAAATGTGGTCGTGTCCTCGCCGCTCGCCTTTTTCATGTGGTGGTGGCTCAGAACCAGGCGTTCTTCCCAAGCCGGTGATGCATTGGCAATGGATTGGCGCAATGCGAGGTCTTCCAGGGTGCATCGCAAGGCCAAAATTTCCTCAAAGTTAGCTTTGTTGGCCGGGGCTGCGCGAAACCCGCGTTGGTCGATCCGTTCAACAAGCAGATCTGACGTGAGCAGGCTCAAGGCTTCGCGAACAGGCGATGCACCGGTATTGAGCAGTCCGCGCAATTGTTCAATTTTCAGCTTTTGTCCTGCCGGTAAGGCTCCGGTCAGGATCATATCGCGCAGCGTTAGGTAAGCGCCACGGGTCGCTGATGTTTCTTTGACACTGCTGTCATCGATCTTGGTCATGGTCTGCACCGTTGCTGGGGTCTATTTGAGAATGACGGCTTTTGTCGAAAGCCCAATTGATAGGGTCAAGGAACCTTCGTTTATCATCCAACGGCGAAGCGTGAAACAGCGCGCGCCGCTTT
>JAWUWF010000018.1:0-11983 GCA_034111985.1 Pseudophaeobacter sp. | reverse complement strand
TCCTCCAAATATCTACGAATTTCACCTCTACACTTGGAATTCCACTTACCTCTCTCGAACTCAAGACCAGGAGTTTTTGAGGCAGTTCCAGGGTTAAGCCCTGGGATTTCACCCTATACTTTCTGATCCGCCTACGTGCGCTTTACGCCCAGTAATTCCGAACAACGCTAACCCCCTCCGTATTACCGCGGCTGCTGGCACGGAGTTAGCCGGGGTTTCTTTACCAGATACTGTCATTATCATCTCTGGCGAAAGAGCTTTACGACCCTAAGGCCTTCATCACTCACGCGGCATGGCTGGATCAGGCTTGCGCCCATTGTCCAAGATTCCCCACTGCTGCCTCCCGTAGGAGTCTGGGCCGTGTCTCAGTCCCAGTGTTGCTGATCATCCTCTAAAACCAGCTATAGATCGTAGACTTGGTAGGCCGTTACCCCACCAACTATCTAATCTAACGCGGGCCGATCCTTCTCCGATAAATCTTTCCCCCGAAGGGCGTATAAGGTATTACTCTCAGTTTCCCGAGGCTATTCCTTAGAAAAGGGTACGTTCCCACGCGTTACTAACCCGTCCGCCGCTCACTTTTAATCCGAAGATCAAAATGCGCTCGACTTGCATGTGTTAAGCCTGCCGCCAGCGTTCGTTCTGAGCCAGGATCAAACTCTCAAGTTGAAAGCATATCGCTATGCTGTCCTTGACGTTCGAACCTCTGCACATCTTTGATTGCACTACCGCCTTCAGCTACTTGAGTGCGAAGGTCAAGACCAACAGCACCCGGGGTGTAGCCAACTGCAGCACCCTCACCCGGCTAGGAACGAGAGTGGCAATCAAAAGTCATCTGTTTGATTGTGCTTCAGGTTATCCAAAGATAACAAGAAACCACTCAAACAGTGAAGCTGACACTAGATCATCGAAACCCGAAGGCTCCTACTAGCGTTGATATACAGACGTTGATCCATCGAAATGAACCAAACCGCCCACATATCTCTTCAGTTACTATCAATTTCAAAGAGCAACATCCAGAAGACCAATACAAGACCGATGCGCCAATTCCTCAGCGCGCCCGCCTCAATCAAAACTTCCAAATGCCCCAGTCTCTCCTGAGCGTCTCACCCGTCTCTCCGAGCTGTCCCGACCGTCTCTCCGGCCCGTCTCGGCTGTCTCTCCAACCCGTCCAGAGCGTCTCAACTCCCTCCCAGCTGCATATCCTCGCTGCCGGTAGAGGGGGTTCTAGTGTTAACTCAGCAAAGCCGCAAGACATAAATTCACAAAAAGGCGAATTCAGTTCAAAAACTACAAAAACAGCTTACTTTCAGGATGTTATCAGCCTCACTGATGGCCCGTGCGATAACTTTAGGCGCCTTACATTTCGACACTGGAAGCGTCGCAGTACCGGGACCGGCCTTACGGATCAACATATAGACATTTGGCACACCGCTACCACAAGGCGGAACCCGACTCACTGACGGAGATATGGCTGGCGAGTCGCCTAGGTTGGTGCTTTTGCTGCTCAAAATCTGCCGCATGGCATTTTTTCGCTCCATAGGCAGAGGTAACAGGCCCGTTCTACCCGGACCTGATCCTGAGAGAACTGGACTTGGCGGCGCGGGACAGGAAACGCATAGTGGCGCCCATGGATATCTGTGCACTCACCATGGCGCATAAAGACCACTGGGCTCTGTCTCAGTGGTTTCGCCACTACAGCCGCGCGCTTGGCGCCGAAAATCTCTATGTGATCTCTCATGGGTCTGACCCCCGCATTCCTGAGATCTGCCCAGGAGCCTCTGTCCTGACAATACCGCGAAACCGGCTGCAGGGTTTTGACCACTGGCGCGGACGTATGCTCAATAGCTTTCAGCAGGGGCTACTGGAGCTCTACGACTGGGTGATCAGAACAGATGCGGATGAGCTGATCTGTGTTGACCCCATGCGCTGGTCCTCCCTGCCCCAAATGATGCGCGATCAGGAGGCTCCTGCCCTCTTTGCGCTTGGCTTTGATCTGTTTGATTTTCGCGCAGGTGAGCCGGTCACAGAAGGGCGCTCCGTATTCACCCAGCGCCGTGATGCCGTCTTTACCGGGCACTACAGTAAAGCCTGGGCCGTCCGAAAACCCATTGGGCTGCGGCGGCATGGCATTCAGGTGCGGCCCAACCGGCTGGCTGATTTTCCCTTTGTCATGCCACGCGGCACCTATCTGGCGCATCTTAAGTTCGCCGACAGGACAGCCCTCAGCGCAATGACTGGCATACGAACTGAAGTCGGGAGCGTGGAGGGCAAAGGCTCCCCCGGGAAGGCCTGGCGTCAAGCGGAGCAAGAGGCCCCCGCCAAACTGACCAAAGCCGCGTCGCTGCCAGTGGTTCCCTGGAAAGAAGCCGAAGCGCAGGCCTGGGGTGCGCTGCAAACGCCGGTGCGGGACGAGGTGCTCTCAGTCCTGCGCAGCAAGAGCCTCAGGTTTGCGCAGCGCACCGAGTTGCCGGATTGGTTTGCCGCGCTTTGAGTTGAGACCCCGAAACGCCGTAAATCCACACCGAGGCGCACGCCCCCCCGCCCCGGCTCTTTACAGATCGACCTCGATCACACCATCCGGCGCGGCAGCGCGCGATTGGCACAGGATCACGACATCTTTGCGCTGCGCCTTGGACAGAACAAAGTCGCGGTGCTCTACCTCCCCTGAGACCAGCCCGCATTTACAGACGCCGCAAATCCCGTCCGAACATTTCACATCTATATGTACGCCATTCTCCAGTAGAACATCCGTTGCCGTCTTTTCTGCTGGCACGTTGAACGTTTTCCCCGACCGGGTCAGTTTGAGCGTGAAGGCATGGTTCTCGTACTCTGGCAACTCGGGCACCGAGAAATACTCCAGATGTCGCGCATCTTCGGGAAAGCCCTGACGCTCTGCCGCCTGCATGACCCCCTCCATGTAGCGCTCGGGGCCGCAGGTATAGACGTGCTGACCCGGCGCATATCCCGCCAGCAGCTGATTCAGATCAGCCCGCGTACCCTCGGAGGAGACATGGACCTGCCCACGCCAGGGCATCTGCGCCAGATCCTGCAGATAGCCGGCATCCTCCCGGTTTGAGATCGAATAATGCAGCTCAAACGCCCGGCCAAGCGCATGCAGGCGATGCGCCATTGCAATCATCGGCGTGATGCCAATGCCGCCCCCCATGAGGAAGCTTTTTTGCGCGGCCTCCTCCAGCGGAAAATGGTTGATCGGTTTGGAGATGAAAATCAAACGCCCCGGAGCAAAGATCCGGTGCATCAGTATTGATCCCCCCCGCCCCGCGTCTTCGCGCAGAACACCAATCTGGTATTTGGACCGGTCCGCCGGATCCCCCGACATCGAATACTGCCGCAGGTATTCAGGGGCCACCACGATGTCGAGATGTGCCCCCGCCGTCCATTCCGGCAAGGGTGCGCCATCCAGGCTCTCGAACTCATATTTGGTCACATCCCGGCTCATGGCTTCAGCGCGGGCCACCCGCACCTGCAACACCGGGCTGTCGACATCATTGCTGTAGCGATGATCCCAGGGGCCGGTTTCGCCTTTGGCCCGGCGCTGCTTGTATTCTTCGGCCGAGATCATCTGTTGATAGGCCGCAATCCCGGCCTCGCGGTCCATCGGGAACGGATAGGGCCAGGGGTGCGGCGCCAATGAGGCCGGATAGACGGCCAGGGTCTGATCCTCAAATTTGAGATCGAGATCCTTTTGCAAGCTGCGGGCATTCACCGGATGGCGCGTCGGGCGATAGCCGCCATCCTCCTCCATTTCCAGATCCCACCACCATTTCTTGGCCGGGTTCATCTCGCCATTGCCCAGCGCGTCGTCCAGCTTTGCCAGCAAAGGCGCCGCCTTGGGCACATTCATCGCCGCCCAACGAAAGGGGCGTTCCGAGAAGATCCCCTCAAGGTTCCAGGGGCAGGTCTTCATACAACGGCCACACATGGCGCCGCCCGGCGTGGTGATCCGGTAGCTGGTGCATTTCTGACTGTCGCTTTTCCAGATCTCATAGCCGTTGAACATCCGCTTGGGACCAGCGGTGATCGCCCCCGCGGGGCACTCACGGGCGCATTTGTTGCAGCTCTCGCAGAATGTTTGCAAACCAAAGTCGATTGGCTTGTCATGCTCCATCGGCATATCGGTGGTCACGACGCCGGATTTCAGCCGGGGTCCCAGAAACGGGTTGAGGATCACCTCACCAATCCGGCTGACCTCGCCCAGACCCGCCAGCAACAGCAGTGGCGGCTGCAGCACTTCGCCATCCATCACCGTATGCGCCTTGGCCTTATAGCCGAGGTTGCGGATCTGGCGGGCAATCACGCCGCCCAGCAGCGAGAACCGCAGATAGGCGCGCATCGATTGCGCCACTGCGATCCAGTCATCGCCCGAGGTGCCCTCGGTGGTGTCAAAGCCCTGATCGACAATCATGCTGATCGCCTGATCATGCTCGGGGTGAATTTCGGCTCCCGCGGCATCATGGCTGTACCAGGTCCAGTCCGGGCAGCGGCTGATGCCCACCGCATCAATCCCCAGCCAGTAACTGGCCGCTTTGATATTGGCAGCATTCCGCGCGGCGTCACTGGGGCGCGGGCCACGACCCGCCTCGCCGTCTTGCAGCAGCACAAAGGCCCCCAGCATCCGGCGTTGCGCCATCGAGGGCGCGGCCTTGCGCACATAGAAACCGCCGGTGGCGGCTTTCTGATTGGCTTTGCCCATGTCGCCAAACTGGCTGCGGGCAAACATATCGGTCCGCTTTGGCACCCGTGCCACGCGGGCTTCGTCAATATAGGTGGTGGGATCATCCACCCGGTTCAATGTCTCAAAGGGGTGCGGTCCATCCTTGAAGGCGCGCGTCTTGAACGGATCATCGTTCAGCGCCGACCGTTCCGAGCCAAGGCCAAGCCACCATTTTGGACCCTTAACCTGCAACATCGGTTGCTGATCCAGCGGCAGCAGTGGCTGATCCAATGTCAGATCAAAATCGGTGGTCACCACCGCAATGCCAAACCGCGTGCCCAGATAGGGGTTCACCAGATGACCGCCCTCGACCGAGAGCAGCCCCGCCGCCACCGCCAGCTGGTTGAGATCCACATCCGAAGAGGTGCCGGTATGCGCCTTGGCGTCCCAGCCCAGCAGCCGGATATAGTTGGCCAGAACCACCGCCGTTTCACTGGCCCGCAAACAGGCGCGGTGCTGGCTGGCGCCTTCAATCCAGTCACAGCCCTCTTCGCGTGGTTTTGGATCACGCGGCATATCATAGAGAAAGACAATGGCGCGGGCGTGATCGCCAATGGTGCTGGGCGGCGCCTGCATCGCCTCCTTGAGGTCCGCCATAATGTGGTCAATGCCTGCCGCCAGTGTCTTGGTCTGGCGGGTTCTCAAATCCTCCGACAGCCGGTCGATATCCGGGTTTCGAAAGGGCCGCGCCAGCCGCGCCGAGGCGGGCACCGGGCCAATGCCAACCATGGCCGCATCCGAGAAATAGCCGAAGGCCTTGATGTGTTCGGCCCGCTCCTGTGGGTCACTGGGACAGTCGGCCTGCGCCTTATTGACCAACCCGTCGCGCACCGCATCCATCATCGCCTGGTATTCACCCATGGCATTGACGATCGAGGCCGGCGCATTGGGGCGGCGGAACTCCAGCGGCTGTGTTGCCGGCACCGCGCTCAGATCAGGCATTGGCCCGCGCACCAAGCGCTCCATCGGAAAGGGGCCGAGATGCAGCGCTCTGTTGCGGGTCGAAAAAAAGCGGATCGTCATCAGTCTGGTCCTGCCCTGCCTGTCGTGGTTCACCTAGGTCTACAACACTGGGCAAGCCCTGCGATAGAAGCCAACATCCAATTTTCTACATTCACCACCTAAAATTCTGATAACAATAAAAACAATATAAATGAAAACCCACCCTGGCCCTCAAACCGGGCCACTAGGCAAATGTGCCAGTCTCAGCCGCGACGCCCAGCGAACGGACGCACTTCAATCCCGCCTGCCGTCAGGCTTTGACGCACCGCGCGGGCAAGGTCGACCGCTGTTGGTGTGTCGCCATGCAGGCAGATGGTGTCGATGGCCGTGGGAATGCGCTTGCCGCTTTCGGTGATAATGGCGCCCTCCTCAACCATCTTGAGGATGCGGGGTCCTGCTACGGCAGGGTCATGGATCACCGCTCCCGGCTGGCTGCGGTCCACCAGGGTCGCATCATCATTATAGGCGCGATCGGCAAAGATCTCGCCGCACCAGTTGCAGCCCAGATCGCGCGCCACCTCTTCCATCGCCGTGGCCGCAAGCACCATGATGATAATGTCGGGATCCACCTCCAGCGCCGCCTCATAGCAGGCCCGTGCCATGGCGTGATCGACGCAGGCCATGTTGGAAAGCGCCCCGTGCAGTTTCAGATGCCGCACCTGGGTGCCCAGCGCGGCGGCCATGCCGCGCGCCGCTCCCAGCTGATAGCGCACCATATTGCCAAGGCTGGCGGGAGACATCTGCATTTTGCGGCGGCCAAACCCCTGCAGATCCGGAAAGCCGGGATGCGCACCAATCCCGACGCCATTGTCACGCGCCAGCGCCATGGTCTGCGCCATCACATCCGCATCGCCGGCATGAAAGCCACAGGCGATATTGGCGGAGGTCACAACATCCAGCAGCGCGCTGTCGTCGCCCATGGTCCAGGGGCCAAAGCTTTCGCCCATATCAGCGTTAAGATCGACAGTTTTGCGCGGGTCTGGTTGACGCCCGTCTGACTGGCTCATGTGAAGTCTCCACTGTTGGTGTCTTTACTGTCAAAGGGATCCGCATCTGCCGACACCGCCCCGCTGATGAGTTGAAAGGAGAGCAGATCCTGCATCATGGCAGGGTCCCGCAACAGGGGGCGGCAGCTGGCGGGCAGCGCCTTAACCTGCTTGTCGTGTTTGGCCTGCACCGCCAGCCCCTCCTCCAGAGAGATCCAGCAAAAGCGCAGATCGGTGCCGGCCTGCGCCTGCGCCACCTTGGCAAGATCACAGGGCAGAACCGTGCCAATCCGGGGGTAGCCCCCAGTGGTTTGTGCCTCACGCAGCAGCACAAAGGGCTTGCCGTCGCCCGTCATCTGCACATCGCCCGGCACGATGATTTCAGACAGGATATTGAGCTGCCCTGCGGCGGTAAATCCAGCCCCGTCAGAGACCATCTCGACCCCCATGCGATTGGCGCGACTGCCGCGCCTAAAGGCGGTGGCGCCAAACCGCGCCCGCACATCTTTGGCAAAGAGCGCTGACTGAAAGCTCTCAACGATGCGCAGCACGCCGCCCTGAAAGCGATCCTCTGGCAGCAGGCCCAGTCCCACCTCGCGCCCCTGATCCGGCCCGCAGGGCAACAGATCACCAACCGCCACGGCCTTGCCGAGGCCGGACATCAGGTGGATGGCACGGGCACCAAGCAGTATTTCACTAGCGATGCCACCGCCCAGATGCAGATAGCCGTAGAGGCCCCGTTTGGGCGCACCAATCTCAAGCCTCTGTCCCGCCTGCATTTGATGTGAGGCATTCCAGGCCAGCGCCGCTCCGTCCAGACTGGCCTGCATCGGTGCTCCGGTAAGAGCGATGCGCAAAGGCCCCGTGGCCTCGAACAGCCCGCCAATACCTGCCAGCTCCAGCGCTGCCAAACTGCTATCCTGACGCAGCAATGCAGCCCCTTCGGCCAGCGCCAACAGATCCGCAGCACCGCCGCGTGAGACTCCTTGTTGCAACTGGCCGGGACGTCCCTGATCCTGGATTGAGGCAAGTGGGCCAATGCGAAGAACCTTAAGCGCGCTCATACCGGGATCTCCGTGCGGCTGGCACCACCAAAGTGAGGATCTTTTGCACAAAGCCGCTCGTAGTCAGATCTGGACACCGGCGTAAAAACCATCTCGTCCCCCACCCGCAGGGCGATGGGATCCTGTGATCCCAACTGAAACCCCTGAAAGCCCGTCTGCCCGACATGACGCCAGCCCGTGGGCGCAGATGTCGCAAACAGCACAAACTGGCTGATGGCCAGAACCAAAGCGCCCACCGGCACCCTTGGGGTGAGTTCGGTTTGACGCGGCAGGTGCCACTCCGCGCCCAGCGGCCCCAGGTAGGGCTGACCGGGGGCAAACCCAATGGTCAAAACCCGCACCCGCGCGGAACCTAAGCTCTCGATCGCCTGGGCTTCGCTCATACCGGCAGCTGCGGCTGCCTCACCCAACTGTGGTGCCAGCTCAGTGCCATAGACGGTTGGCACCTGCCAGAAACGGCGCCCCGGTGGTAAAACAGCCTGTTGCCAGTCTCGTTGGTCCAACAGGGTCAAAAGCCGGTCTTTGAGCGCCCCATGGCCAAGGGTTTCGGCGTCAAACCGAATGTAGACGGAGGCCAGCGAAGTAGACGTCTCGCGCACCCCAGGCCAGGCGCTGGATTTTACCGCCTCGCAAAAAGCCAGCGCGCCACGATTGGCGGGCTCTGTCAGTGCCTCGGAAAAAGTCACCAGCATGCCATCCAGCCCCGCCGAGCGTATGACCGGAAAATCCATTGCCCCTTGCCCCACCTCGTCGCCTCCATACCATTTTGCGCCACCGTCGCGACGCGCTCAGGCAGTGTCAATATTCCTTTTGCAGCGCCACCTCAAAAGCCCGTGCGTTGCAGTGCGCATCACACCACGCTGCAGCAGCCTGGCCGCATTGCGCTCTTGCGCCATAAGACGCCGCGCGTGGCAACGCAAAACGGCCCCAAATGGGGCCGCTGTATTTTATCTGCCGGGTTTACATATAGGTTTACTGGCAAGCATAGTGCCAAGGCTTCAACCTAAAGGCTGACCGATAAACTGACCCTAGAAATCGTCCCACCCACGGGCAACACCAGAGTCGGTGCCAGTCATTGCGACCGCAGCGGGCTCTTGCCGTTCATGTCGGGGTGACGCTGGCATCCTATGCACATTGCCTGCTGGGGCGGCACGCTGCGCGCCAGCGCCTGGTTTGGTTTTGAACACACCTAATTGCCGGGTCAGTTGCCCGGCATCATTTGACAGTGTCTGGCTGGCGGCTGTTGTCTCTTCAACCATGGCGACATTCTGCTGGGTCACCTGATCCAGCTGCGCCACGCCTGAATTGATTTCTACCAATGTGGTCGACTGCTCTGTCGCGCCCCGCGCGATCTCGACGATGTGGTTCGAGATTGTGCCAACACTTTCGATAATATGCTGAAGCTCTTCCCCCGTCTTGCCCACCAGATCAACACCACTGCCCACATGGTGTTTGCTCTGATCAATCAGCGCTTTGATTTCGCCCGCCGCATGTGCCGAGCGCTGCGCCAGACCACGCACCTCGGAAGCAACCACAGCAAAACCGCGTCCGGCCTCACCAGCGCGGGCGGCCTCGACCCCGGCGTTCAGCGCCAGAAGGTTGGTTTGAAAGGCGATGTCGTCAATCACCGTGATGATCTTGGCGATTTCTTCCGACGAGCCTTCAATCTTGGACATGGCGGTGATCGCCTCTGCCACCACAACCCCGCTCTGGGTGGCAACCGAGCGCGCCTCTCCCACGATTTCTTCGACCTTCTGGGCACCACTTGCTGCGGCCTGCACGGTCGCCGTCAACTCTTCCAGAGCAGCGGCCGTTTCTTCCAGGGTAGCCGCCTGGCTTTCAGTGCGATGAGACAGATCGCTTGAGGACTGGCTTATGTTGTTAGCCGTCTGCCCCACGCCAACAGAGACCTGTTTCGCCGTGGTGACGGTGTTTTCCAATTGCTCAACCGATTGATTGAAGGTCCTGCCGAGATTGCCAATGTCAGGGATATCCGAAACGGCAACACGATAAGTCAGGTCGCCCTCGCGCAGGGCGTCCAGACCCGCGGCAATCTCACCCAGCCCACGACGGCGCGCGGTGACATCGGAGGCCACCTTTACAACCCGGATCACAGTGCCATCAGCATCAAAAGAGGGCGCATAAGTGGCCTGTATCCAGATCGTCGCCCCCTCTTTGGTCACGCGGGGGAATTGATTGGTAATATCCTGCCCGCTGGCCAGGGTTTTCCAAAATTCGGCGTATTCGTCACTGCGCGCATAGCTTGGTTCGACAAACATAGAATGATGCTGCCCAACGACCTCTTCCAGCGCATAGCCAACAGCCGCGAGGAAATTTTTATTGGCATCAAGGATATTGCCCTTAGGGTCGAACTGAATTGTCGCCTGTGTCCGGTCAACGAGGTCCGCAATGACCTTGTCCATTCCGCCCCTTGAGGTGTCACCTTGAGACTTTCTTTTGAAAAACAATGCCATGCTCCGCGATTATCTAATATCTCTTGGCAAAACTTGTAGGCTTCAAAGTCTATTTTTTCCTTAACTCCAGCAGCCAAAAGACAGGAAATCGCCGCGTCGCCGTTGTCCATGACAAGGGATTGAGGCTCTGCCAGTACACCTCTTGACTGTCAAATGCGCGCTACGTGAACCGCGACTCTTGTTGGGCTCAGGGTAGAGGCATGATCACATTTCCTCCATCATCTTTTCGCGGAATACTTCAGCGGGCGTCTTCCGTCCCAGGCATTTCACAAGACGTTTATGATCTGATTTCAAAGGAAATTTTTAAACTCAACGCACTACATTTGCCTTTCGCATCTCAAAGGTTTTCCATTCACCCAAAGGTGATAGATCGCAAAACCCAAGCCTAAGGCAGTCGATCAGTCGTCAGCCGTTCCACAGATCGCATCAAGACTGCTCAGAACATCAGCCACTTCGCCCCTGGCGAGGCTGAGCCGTCGCGCTAACCGCTCCTCGTCACGACCTGCCAAAACTAACACAACGTCAAGGACGGTGTCTGAATGCCGCATCAGCTCAATCAGGTTCTCACCGGTTGGACCATAGGTTGCGGAAATCCAATTCTTGGCGGTCCGTTCGCTTGCTCCCGTCCACCTGGCCGTATCTTTCGCTGCGCGACCAGCGCCGCCCAATTCTTGAGACAGCGCCGATCTGATCGCCTGTCGGTATTCTGACGCAGAAACGCGGCCTTCGCGTTCTCGATGAAACAAGCGGCCCTTTTTATGAAACATGTTTCCTACTCTCCCTCGCTAAGATCAAAACAAGAATCGGTAAGCCTCAGGATGGAATTGCAAATTTGAATGATGGAGGGCCGCAGCATTGAGTTGGCCAGACGATGATCACCAGCACGACAGCCACCGGAGGGCTGCACAGTATGTTCGCATGTCGACTGAACATCAGCGGTACTCGACTGAAAACCAGTCAGACGCTATCGGTCTTTACGCTGAGCAGCGTGGATATCAGATCGTTAAGACATACTCCGATGCAGGCAAAAGTGGCCTGCGGATCAAAGGACGTGATGGTCTGATGCAATTGCTCAAAGACATCCAGGCCGGACAGACCGACTACAACACAGTTCTCGTCTACGACATCAGCCGTTGGGGCCGGTTCCAAGATGCGGATGAGAGCGCGTATTATGAATACATCTGCAAACGGGCAGGCATCGCGATCGAGTATTGCGCCGAGCAGTTTGAGAATGACGGCAGTCCTGTTTCAACCATCGTCAAGGGGGTCAAACGTGCGATGGCGGGCGAGTACAGCCGTGAGCTGTCGCAAAAGGTCTTTGCTGGTCAGTCACGATTGATTGAAATGGGATATCGCCAGGGTGGTCCGCCCGGCTTTGGCCTGCGGCGGATGTTAATGGACGACGCCGGCAATCAGAAAGGTGTTCTCGGCCGAGGTGAACACAAAAGCATTCAGACAGACCGCGTGTCTCTCGTTCCGGGACCTGAGAGCGAAATCGTTGTTGTGAACCAGATTTTCCATAGCTTTGTTGATGACAATCAAACCGAAGCCATGATCGCAGCCGATTTGAACGCGCGGGGCATCAAAACCGATCTGGACCGAGACTGGACGCCGTCCGGGGTGCGCCAGCTGCTCTCTAACGAAAAGTATATCGGCAACAACATCTGGAACCGTAATTCCTTCAAGTTGAAAAAGCGGCATGTTCGAAATGATCCCAAG
>JAWUWF010000017.1:0-11410 GCA_034111985.1 Pseudophaeobacter sp. | reverse complement strand
GCTTGCGAGTCGTAAACCCGTGGCGCTTCTTCATGGAACAAGCGCAACAGCAGGTCGGTCGGCGTGCCCGAAGGGCCGATCAGCTCAAGCTCATCAACAGTATTCAGCAGCGTGTTGACGCGGTTCCAGTTTTCTTCTGCTTCGCCTTCAACCAGATCCGCAGGCCGCAAAGACGCCCCGGTCCCCTCAGTGCCAGTCGCCACAAAGGGCGCGGCCTTGGGCATATGCTGCAGCATCACGCCGCCGGCCCGCCAATGCTCGGGCACGCCCGGACTGGAGGATTTGCCAAAGGTCAGGCTAAAGGTCGTTGGCAGTTGTTCAGACTGGGCGAAATAAGCGCCAGCACAGGCCGCAAGCGAAGCGCCGTCCAGAGCCGTGATCCCCTGATAGGGCTTGTTGCCTTCGCCCTGATCAATCATCACAGCAAAATAGCCTTCGCCCCCCTGATCAAAAGGGGCGGCATCGGTCAGCCGGTCAGCATCATAGCTGGCATAGGCGCGAATTCTGGCCGGATCACCCTCGTTCTGTGGCGCATAATAATCGGTTGCAATCATCCGCACCGGGCCTTTGGATTGCACCTGCAGCGACAGCTTCCAGCGCAGCTTGATTGTCTGCCCGATCAGGGCGGTCAGCAGCGCCATCTCGGCCACAAGGGCCTCGACCTGGGGTGGGTAGTTGTGCTGTTTCAAGATGCCATCAAGCGCCGTATCAAGCCGCGCCACGCGGCCACGCATATCAGAAGCATCAAGCTGAAAGGGCAGGACAGTATCGTCCCATGCGATTTTTGATCCAAGAGTCATGGGGTTTCCTTAAGCGCCGGTGATTGGCATATCGAGCCTATATAGGGTTTTCCACAATAGAGTGAAGGGGGCGAATATGATCAGACGATTCGGTGACGTACCACGGCGAGATCAGACCTATCATCTGCGGCCTGGAGCCTATGCGCTTTTGCCGCGCAACGGACAGCTTTTGCTGACCTGTCAAATGGATCCTGTGCCCGATATTCAGCTGCCCGGTGGCGGCATCGACCAAGGTGAATCCCCCCTGCCCGCGCTGCACCGCGAAGTCCTTGAGGAAACCGGGTGGTCGATTGCGTCCCCAAAACGGCTGGGGGCTTTTCGGCGCTACACCTTCATGCCGGAATACGACCTCTGGGCGGAAAAGCTTTCCCATATATATGTAGCGCGCCCCTTGCGCAGACTGGGACCGCCCGGCGAACAGGGCCATCAAGCCCTATGGCTAGATCACCAGGACGCGATCACGCGCCTTGGCAACCCCGGAGACCGAAGCTTTGCAATGCGGCTTTTTGCCAGGGCCTGACTATCCCAGAGGCCCCGTCAATCCTGATCAAAACCTCTCCCGCCCCTTTTTTGGCTGGCTATCGCCAGTCCACAGGGTTGGGCCTGGCACCACGCAAACGCGTGGTGCTGCAGCGTATTGATCGCAAAAAGAGCCCCTAAAACGCTACCAAGTATCCATTATTTTAAAAAGGAGCGCTGCAGCAGGCCGCTTTAGCGGGCTGCCGGGCCCAACAAGAGTAGATTATTTTAATAATCTGACGATTGGCGGGAGCCCCCCCCGTTCAAGACTGAAAAACTGCACCCCTCTCAGGTATTGCAGAATTTCCCTCAGGGCCCTTCGTATTCGAACAGGGTCGCAGAGACATCATCTTCCAAGCCATATTCTTGTGACATGATCTGTGTGAGATTCCAGTACAGATCATCCAGGAATTCCTTGCCGCTTTGGCGTGAATCGCATTTGGCGATCAGGTCCAACAGCCCCTCGGCCTCCAGCATCTCGCCATTTTCCAGCCGCGCTTCGGTGAAGCCATCGGAATACAGCAACAGCCGGTCGCCTTTTTGGAGAATCGCCTCTTCCTGGCTGTAACCAATATCGGGAACCAGCCCGATTGGAACACCGCCTTTGCCCAGAAATTCAACACTACCATCGCGACGCAACAACAGCGGGTGCGGATGCCCTGCCTGCACCATCTTCAACACGCCGCTGCGCAGGTCGATGATGCAATAGGCCATCGTAAAGTATTCTTCGATTCCGGTATCAGCGATCAAACGGGCATTCAGCATGCGCGCAACCTCTTCCGGTTGGCGCAGCGCGTAAAAGCGGTTGAAGCGCTGCTCCATCCCAACATTCTGACCAAAATAGGTCGAAGAAAGATAGCCCCCAAGCCGGGCGGTCATCATCGCCGAGGTAATCCCATGCCCGGAAACATCAATCGAATAAAATCCAACCCGGTTCACCCCCGGGCTGAACATTCCGACCAGATCGCCACCGATGTGGCCACAGGGTTTCAGCAGCAAGCTGACAGTGGACGAACCAAAGTCCTTGGACAATTCAGGAACCAGGGATTCCTGTATCTTACGGGCCTGAATGAGATCCTTGTCGATGGCGTCATAGACGCGTTGCAACTCGTCCAGAGTATCAGACACAATACGGTTCTTCTCGGACAGTTCGCGCTGCATTCGCAAGATACGCTCACCGGCAGAAATGCGCGCGCGCAACTCGTCCGAGCTTACAGGCTTGGTCAGAAAATCATCGGCGCCGGCATCAAGACCTTCGGCAACTTCGTTCTTCTCGCTCTTGGAGGTCAGAAGAATGAAATAGGCGTAATTATCCTTGGATTGCTCACGAAAGGCCTGACAAAACTCCAACCCGTTCATGCCGGGCATCATCCAGTCGCTGAGAATAAGATCCGGTGGCTCCTGCTCGCAAATCTCCATCGCAGTCTCACCGCTGTCCGCCTCAACAACGTCAAACCCCCATTTTTGCAAAGAAGCGACAAGGATACGGCGCTGCAAACGGCTGTCATCGACAACCAACACCCGGTTGATCGACCCGCTCATGGCCTGTCCCTCGTTGTCCAGTGAACTGTCTGGCAGCACCCTCGGCACCTCTTTAAAAATCGTAATGGTCGCGTTTCAGATGACACTATCAGGGTAGACCTTTAATAGGATATGAACGTCAGAAATTGTATTGCCGCCTGTTTTTACCATAAATTTACTACATTCAACCTATGAGTACGTTTCTAAGTTAAGGCAAACAGGGACGCTGCAATGATAGACTGGCCTCGGGTAAAAGAGCTGAAAGATGAAATCGGCGCGGAGGATTTTGGTGAGGTCGTAGACCTTTTCCTCGAAGAAGTCGAAGAAGTGATCGTAAAACTTCGGTCTGGGGATTGCGGTCAGTTGGAACAGGATCTGCATTTTCTGAAGGGCAGCGCCATGAATTTGGGCTTTGATGATTTTTCACAGCTCTGCCTTGTCGGCGAACGAAAATCTGCGGAAGGCCAGGCAGAAAGCGTCAATGTTCCAGAAATTCTGGACCAGTTCGAAAGCTCCAAAGTGGTCTTTCTGGCAGAGCTACCCAGCCTAAACTGAGGTCGAAAAGAAGAAAAATAGGAAAATTATCAACAACATATTGATAAAATCCTGAGCCTTACCCTAACCGCGACTTGCGGTCCGGACAGAATGCTAGGCGCCTGTACATATTCTGCCCGCTCCCGGCCGTCAGACGCTCCCGATTGCCCCGGCAGGCACAGTCCCGCGCAGCAATACTCAGATCAGGAACTGCGCCAGGGTCTCATCATTGGTGATATCCGTATAGGACATCCCTGCGGCATCCAGTCGCGCAAAAAGATCCGAAAAATTCTCAGGCCGCTTGGTCTCGATCCCGATCAGCACAGAGCCAAAATTGCGCGCCGACTTTTTCAGATATTCGAATCGCGCAATATCGTCCTCGGGGCCCAGTATGCCAAGAAACTCTTTCAGAGCCCCGGGCCGCTGTGGCAGACGTAACAGGAAATATTTTTTTACGCCCGAATATCGCTGCGCCCGTTCTTTTACCTCTGGCAGGCGCTCAAAATCAAAATTTCCGCCGGATGTGACACAGACAACGGTCTTGCCGCGAATCCATGAGCGCACATCCCCCAGCGCCTCAACAGCCAGCGCACCTGCGGGTTCCAAAACGATTCCCTCGACATTCAGCATTTCAATCATTGTCGAGCAGACACGATCCTCAGCCAGCGCGATGACATCCGGCAGCGGAATATGTTTCAGTAACTCAAAAGGCCGCTCACCCAGCCGCCCAACGGCCGCCCCATCCACAAAGGTATCAACCTTGTCCAGCGACACCGGACGACCCGCCTTTAGTGCGGCACGCAGGCAGGCGCCGCCTTCGGGCTCCACATAGAGGCAATGTACGGCACCGCCAAACCAGCTGGTAACCCCCGCCGACATGCCGCCGCCGCCCACCGGCAGGATGACATGGTCCGGCAGCCGCCCCAGCTGCGCTTCGATCTCGACCGCAATAGAGCTTTGTCCCTCGATCACATCCCAGTCGTCAAAGGGCGACAGGAAATGCCCGCCTTCGCGCGCACACCAGTCCTGCGCCGCTGCCAGCGTGTCATCAAAGTAATCACCGGTCAGATGGATCTCGACATTCTCGCCACCAAATATCCGGGTTTTCTGGATCTTTTGCTGCGGTGTCGTCACCGGCATAAAGATCACGCCTTTGACCCCCATATGTTTACACATAAAGGCCACACCCTGCGCGTGATTGCCAGCCGAGGCGCAGACAAACAGCTCCTGATCCGGCTGTTTGCGCATCGCATTAAAGGCACCACGGATTTTGTAGGACCGCACCGGGCTCAGATCCTCACGTTTGAGGTAGATATCAGCCTCGAACCGCTCGGACAGGTGCGCATTGCGCTGCAGGGGCGTTGCGGGAAACACCTCGCGCATCGCCTCTTCCGCGGCGCGGGCGGCTTCCTTAAAAAGGGGGTTTAGATCGCTCATATGGTATTGAGTGGCCCAAGTCCTGTCCCAAGGCAAGAGGGCAAGACTAAAGCCTCGTCAAGAACACCAAATTGCCCTGGCTTTCAGATCTCTCTGCCTTCGATCGCCATGCCGTAAATGGTGGTCAGGATACTGATACCGACCATCGTATAGGCCCACTGCAAAAGTCCCAACAGTATGACACCCATCACTATACTTATCTGAAACATAACCAGCATAGCTACCGCTCCTCCCAGAAGGCTTGCAACAATCAGCGATAGGCCAGACACCAAAATTGCACCGGATAATCCAGTGGTTTTACCCCATGCCTCTGCAGGACCAAGGGATCTCCCCAGTGCAGCTGCTGGTAACATGGGAGACAGCCGGTAAAAAATCCAAAAAGCGGAAACGAAAATGGCCAATATTCCAACCATAAACAGCAGCGTAGACACACCAAAAGCAAGTCCGATCAATGCCCCTGCCGCACCCCCGACCAAGGCCAACACGAAGATCAGAAGAAGAATGACAACAAAGTAGGACAGCATGCGGCGACCGTGAAACGCCGGAAGGGTTCCACCATGTTCTTCAAGCAAAACAAACCGATGCCATGCCACGGCCACCCAAAGACCTGCAATACCGGTCAGAACTTGCAACAGTATAGACAGAGTTTCGTTGGGCGAGCCACCAGACCCGATGGCGCCAGTCCCGATGGTGCCAGTGGCATTTGCGCCGCCCATGACAAAGCTCAAAACCATCGCCAGGATCAACGGTGAAGAAATGCGCAGAGCATCTTTGAAATTATGGTTCAGCAAGAACACCGAATGTGAAAATATCTTCCAGCCTGTCACGCGACATCGCTCCTTGAATGAAGGGATTATTTGCACCGCACGTTATGCGAGCGTTTGTGCAATGAAAACCCTGCTAAACCTTGCCCTCTCGCAAGAAACCCGGTATCGCCCACTCGATCTGACTGAGAGGAAATTCCATGTCCGCGCCCAAGAAAGTTGTGCTGGCCTATTCCGGTGGCCTTGATACCTCAATCATCCTGAAGTGGCTGCAGACCGAATATGGCTGCGAAGTTGTCACCTTCACCGCCGACCTCGGTCAGGGTGAAGAACTGGAGCCCGCCCGCAAAAAGGCTGAGATGCTCGGCATCAAGCCCGAAAACATCTACATTGAGGACGTCCGCGAAGAGTTCGTGCGTGACTTTGTTTTCCCGATGTTCCGCGCCAATGCGGTCTATGAGGGCCTCTACCTGCTGGGCACCTCGATCGCACGTCCACTGATCTCCAAACGCCTTGTTGAGATCGCCGAAGCCGTCGGTGCCGATGCGGTTGCGCATGGCGCCACCGGGAAGGGCAACGATCAGGTGCGCTTTGAGCTGGCAGCCTATGCGCTGACCCCCGACATCAAGGTGATCGCACCCTGGCGCGAATGGGATCTGACCTCACGCACCCGTCTGCTGGAATTCGCCGAGGCGAACCAAATTCCCGTTGCCAAGGACAAGCGCGGCGAAGCGCCTTTCTCGGTGGATGCCAATCTGCTGCACACCTCATCCGAGGGCAAAGTTCTGGAAGACCCCGCCGTCATGGCGCCCGACTACGTCTACCAGCGGACTGTAAACCCCGAAGATGCGCCTGACACGCCAGAATACATCGAAGTCGGGTTTGAAAAAGGCGATGCAGTCTCGATCAATGGCGAGGCCATGTCGCCTGCGACCATCCTGACCAAGCTGAATGAATACGGCGGCAAACACGGCTGTGGCCGTCTTGACCTGGTTGAAGGTCGTTTTGTCGGCATGAAATCGCGCGGTATCTACGAGACCCCCGGCGGCACTCTGCTGCTTGAGGCCCATCGTGGCATCGAGAGCATCACCATGGACCGGGGTGCGATGCACCTGAAAGACCAGCTGATGCCGCAATACGCAGAGCTGATCTATAATGGTTTCTGGTACTCGCCAGAGCGCGAAATGCTGCAGGCCGCCATTGACGCAAGCCAAACCCATGTCACCGGCTTTGTGCGTCTGAAGCTCTACAAAGGCTCCGCCACCTGCGTTGGCCGCTGGTCGGATCACTCGCTCTAGTCCGAGGCGCATGTGACCTTTGAAGACGATGCCGGTGCTTATGATCAGAAAGACGCAGCCGGCTTTATCCAGCTGAACGCGCTGCGTCTGAAACTGCTGGCCGCCCGCGAGCGTCGGTTGAAAAAATGAGCGAATTTGACGACATAGACGGCGAGTTCGAGGACGATTTCGAAGAAGAGCTGGAGATGTTTGTTGAGGCCCAGGACACCGTCTGGTCGGATGTCCTGGCAGAGCTCACCGCGGGTAAAAAGACGGGCCACTGGATGTGGTTCGTCTTTCCGCAACTGGCAGAGCTTGGCCAGTCGCATATGGCGCAGCTTTATGGCATCGAGGATCTCTCTGAGGCCACAGCCTATCTCGGCCATGACACCCTGCGCACCCGCCTGGTCGAGGTCAGCGCGCTGATGCTCTCCCATCAGGGACAAGAGGCAGCCACAATTTTGGGTGCGACAGATGCCAAAAAACTGCGGTCCTCAATGACATTGTTTGCCAGTGTCCCCGGTGCTCCAGATATTTTTGCCGAAGTGCTCGCAACTTTCTTTGCCGCCATGCCCTGCGACGTCACCCTTCAGACCGTCAGGTAAACGGATCGATCAGGCTCTATCAAAGGGCCTTTTCGCCATGCCGCTTGCACCTTCCGCCTCGTCAGGCTTGCCAGCTCCCGGTCTCGCAACTACCCCTCGGTGCAAAGCGCAAGGGATAACAAAAATGACACTGCAAGACATTGCCAAAGGCATCTCTGACGGGTTGCAGGGAAAAAGCTTTGAGGGTTCACTGAAATTTGACTGCGGTGACGATGGCGTCATTATTCTGGCCGATGGCGCAGTCAGTACCACGGATCGTGACACCGATTGCACCATCAAACTGTCGCAGGAGAATCTGGTAAAACTGCTGACAGGTAAGCTAAACCCGATGACCGGGGTGATGATGGGCAAGCTAAAGATCTCAGGCGATATGGCGACGGCCATGAAACTGGGCAAGCTGATCGGCTAACCCTCTTCATCTTGCCAAAAATACCTTGGGGGGAGCGCCTTTGGCGCGGGGGCAAAGCCCCCAGTTGCACCATTTAGATTTTTTTCGCCTTCATTGCCTCATAAAAAGGCATTGCGGCCTGCAGCACCGGTTGCAGCGCGCCTGGCACCTCAGGCAGCGGCCCTTCAGGTCCGGCAAAGCCAGTAGAGTTCCACACTGATCCATACCAGACCGAGGCCCAGACACCGTCATTCACATGGCCGCCTTTTGGCCAGCTGGTCATCTTGGGCGAAGGCGGCATGCCAACCGCCTCGCAGAGCTGCTCTAGCTTGGCGGCTGGGTCGTCACGGATGTCGTGACTGTCGACCACCACCGGTGACTGCCCCCAGCTACAGCACAGATCATAAAGCTCTGCCTGTTGGCGAAACCCGATGTCATCCAGCACTGGATTCTCGCGTTTGGCCGCATAGGACGCGATAACGCGCGCCGGGTGGCGGATCAGGAACACATTGCTGACCTCACGCATCCAGTCACGTGGCACGCCCTCGATCATGTGCTGGGTCATGTGCTTTTGGTAGAAATAGGGTTTGGCTGCCGGCACCGGTCCCAGCAGAGCCTGCGCGACGGCGTTTGGGTCCTGCAACTGGCTTTCCAGGATCTCCTCACGCATTGGGTGCTTTAACCCCGTCATTGCCAGATAGGCGGCATAAAAAGGCTCGTCCACCACGGCGCAGTCGCCGCGATTGCCAAAGCCATACATCATCGCCGTCGAAAGATTCCGCGGCCCAGACCACATCGCAATCCGCATCAGGCGCACTCCGCGTCAATGAGGTCTTTATACAACGCGCGAATGCGCTTGGTCATCGGGCCCATCTCACCCGTGCCAATCTGGCGTCCGTCAATATCGCCCACAGGCGTTTGCGCCCCAAAAGTGCCCGTCAAAAAGGCCTCATCAGCGCCATAGGTGTCTACCAGCGAGTAGTTGCGCTCAAACACCGGGATATCATTCGCGCGGCACAGGTCGATGACCTTCTGGCGGGTGATGCCGTTCATGCAATAATCCCCGGTCGAGGTCCAAACCGCGCTTTTGCGCACGATAAAAAAGTTGCAGGCATTGGTGGTGTTTACAAAGCCATTCACATCCAGCATCAGCCCCTCATCCGCACCGGCCTTTTCGGCCGCAATACAGGCAAGGATACAATTCAGTTTCGAATGTGAGTTCAGTTTGGGATCTTGTGTCATTGGCAATCCCCGCAGATGCGGCACCGTCGCAAGGCGGATGGGGCGCGGCAAATTGGGTTTGGAGTGTTCCATGATGATCACCATGGTCGGGCCCTGCTGCGACAGAGAGGGATGCTGAAAGGGGCGTGTTTTCACCCCCCGTGTCAGCATCAGGCGTGCATGGGCATCCGTGGTCATGCAATTGGCCTTTTGCGTCTCTAACACGGCATTTTTCACGCCCGCCCGATCCAGACCGATGTCCAGATCAATTGCCTTTGCCGCCTCGAACAAACGGTCCAGGTGCTCATCGATAAAGGCCCATGTACCGTTATACAGCCGCAGCCCTTCCCAGACCCCATCGCCCAGCATGAACCCACTGTCATAGACGCTCACCGTGGCCTCGGCCTTGGGCACGATCTTGCCGTTGAGATAGATCAGAATCTCTTCGTTGCGCTGATCTTCTGTTGCCTGATGGGTGCTCATTTTCTCGGTCATGGGATGCTCCTTTTGCCGCACGCTAGAAGGATTGGATCCAATTTCCAAGCGGTAACTTGCGCTCACCTCCGCGTGACATTCGATGTCATGGGATTGAGGCGGGGTCCCGCGCGCGGCAGGGTGAATAAAACGGAGGCTATCATGAAGATTCTGGACACCCTCAAGCCCATCGCCCTGACCACATTCATGGTCGTTGCCCTACTTCTGCGCAGCCACAGCGCCGAGGCGCAGGCGACAGAGACGCTGACAGTTGCTGGCGGGTGTTTCTGGTGCGTCGAGAGCGATTTCGAATCCGTACCCGGCGTGATTGAGGCGGTGTCCGGTTATACCGGCGGCACAACCAAGAACCCGACCTATGGTGAAGTCGGCAAAGGGAACACCGGACATTACGAGGCTGTCGAAATCACGTTTAACCCCAAACAAATAGGCCGCGCCCAGCTGCTGGACATGTTCCTTCGATCCGTTGACCCCACCGACGCAGGTGGGCAGTTCTGTGATCGGGGCGATACCTACCGCACCGCCTTATTCTTCTCTAACAAAGGCGAAAAGGCTATTGCTGAGCAGGCATTGGCCAAAGCGCAAAAAGATCTGGGGCAAAGGATCGTCACGCCCATTCTGGACGCAACGGTCTTTTATCGCGCCGAGGACTATCATCAGAACTACTACAAAGGCAGCAAACTGGTCTTTACCCGGTTTGGACCAAAGCGTCAGGCCGCAGCCTACCTGCGCTACCGCAAGGCCTGCGGCCGCGATGCGCGGGTGTCGCAGCTTTGGGGGGAGGCTGCGCCCTTTGCCAAGGGTCACTGATCGTCTGAATCCACAACCGGAAAAGGGCGTGATCCTGCAGGCGCGCGGATATCAGAACCGCGCGTCTTGCACCTCTTTGAGGTCAGGGATCACATCAGCTGTGCCGTGGCGCATGACCATCAAGGCCCCTGCCCGCGCCGCCTGTGCCATCGCCTGTGGCATTGGCATGCCACGGTCCAAACCGGACAAAACATAGCCGGTAAATGTGTCGCCCGCTCCGGTGGTGTCAACGGGCGTCACCGGCAGGGCCGGAATATCGAGGCTGTCGCCTGTCACCCCGTTGAAATACCGCGCACCGCGCGCACCCAGCGTGACAATGACATGCGCTACGCCCAGCTCTTGAGGTGCTTTTCCCGCTGCCTGCTGGAGTTGCTGCGCCTCAACCTCGTTCAGAAACAACAGATCCAGAAAGGGCAAAACCGCCTGCACTGCTGCTGCCTCAAACGGAGCCGCCGCATAGGCAACCTTTAGCCCCAGATCGCGCGCCATTTCAGCCGCCTCGGCCTGCATATTGGTCTCGTTTTGCAGCACAAGAATGTCGCCGGCATTGGCCTCTGACAGCGCCTGGCCAATCTGATTTCGCGTGATCGCCCGGTTGGCGCCGGGAAAAAGGATGATCTGGTTTTCACCCCTGTGATCAACCGCAATGATGGCATGTCCTGTCGGCAGATCCAGCGTGGCAATGCGGCGGGTATCCACGCCGTATTCCATCAGCCGGGCCACAGCCCAGCCACCCTCGGGACCCACGGCGCCGATGTGATGCACGGTTGAGCCGGCGCGGGCGGCGGCGACCGACATATTGGCCCCCTTGCCGCCCAGAAACTGGTCCAACCCTGTCGCGGCCAGCGTCTCGCCAGCCACGGGCAGATACGGCATGGTGTATACCATATCCGCATTGATTGATCCCAGATTCCAGATCGCCATAGTAATTACCCGATATCGCAGGCAGCCAGCACCGCCATATTCAGGATGTCATTGGCAGTCGAAGTGGTGGAACAGATCTGGATCGACTTGTCGACACCGGAGAGGATCGGGCCAACAA
>JAWUWF010000016.1:0-8491 GCA_034111985.1 Pseudophaeobacter sp. | reverse complement strand
GGGGGGCGGCCGGGCCCAAAGCGGGGTTTGCGCATCTTTGATGCGCCCACCCTGCGCGGGAGCGCTCCCTTCAAGGGTAAACTCAGGTCTCAGCGGCCATGGCTTTGATCGTAGCCATTGCGCTCAGGGCTCTGCCAGCCTGCCAGCGCGCCCTCCTGTGGGGCAAAGACCTCCACCAATAGCGGATAGCACGCCGCCGTGTCGCTGGAATGCTCTGCTGAACAATCGCCACCGGGGCAGGCGCTCAAAGCGCCCAAAAGCGGGATCTCGGCAAAGAACTCCAGATAATCCCCCGGGCGCACCGGGCTTTGTTTCATGAAATATTGCCCGGTGTCGCGGCTGAATCCGGTGCACATAAAGACATTCAGCACGTCGTGCACATGGCTTTCAGCCTCAGCCAGACTGAGGCCCCTGTGATCCGCCAGCGCCC
Source organism: Pseudophaeobacter sp. (assembly GCA_034111985.1). Lineage (GTDB taxonomy): Bacteria > Pseudomonadota > Alphaproteobacteria > Rhodobacterales > Rhodobacteraceae > Pseudophaeobacter. The sequence goes on along the minus strand of JAWUWF010000016.1, from coordinate 8,061 downwards.
GGGTGAGGTTGGAATGGCAGCAATGGTGATACTGGCTACCCGCCAGCAGATTGCCAGTATAGGGATCACAGCGGGTACCGATCACATCATGCACTGATCCACCAAATTCATCGATGCCATACCAGCCCAGGGTGTCTGCGATAATCGTCGCCATTGGCCGCATCATCGGAAACCCCGTCCACATCCGCTCGCCTGTGGTGATATGGGTGCCATGCAGCGCGCGCGTCTTGCCGGAATAGAACCGCTCGCTCAGATCGTCGCGGTTCCACAGGTTCAAATCGCCAACCTGCGGGCCATCCACCGAAGTGATCCGAAAGAAATGCCCCGCTGGCACCTCAAAACAGGCCGCATCCCGGGGGGGGACCAGAACCTCGGCCATCTTACTGGCCCCCTGACGCGCGGCCCGGTACAGCGCCAGATCCGGCTGAGGCAGAGTATCATTAGGATAGCAGATCACCGGCTTGACGGCGCGACGCGCCTCTGCATCGGCGGGGGTCGGAAAGGGTGTTTGCGGCATGGGAAAGGACCTTCTTGTTTTTTGACACAACTAGGCCTTTTTCCCACGCCCACCGCAAGCCAGACACACCTGCCGGCCCGCAATTTTCAGATCACATTCTTCAGATCACGACCACGTCAAGCGGCGCAAACCCGTTGAAGCCAACCGAAGCATAGGTCGAGGTATAGGCACCACAGGAATGGATCAGCACCCGGTCCCCCGCGCGCAGCCCTACAGGCAGCTGCACCGGATGTTTTTCATACAGCACATCGGCGCTGTCACAGGAGGGGCCCGCCAAAACACAGCTGCCCGTCGCCTCATGATCGCGCATCGTGGTGATCCGGTAGCGGATCGCCTCATCCATGGTTTCCGCCAGACCAGAGAACTTGCCTATATCCAGATAGACCCAGCGATGCAGATCGTTCTGGTGCTTTTTGGAGACCAGCAGCACCTCAGCGGCGATAGCGCCTGCCTCGGCCACCAGGCCCCGGCCCGGCTCTGCCATGATCTGCGGCACCTGTGCAAAACGCGCCTCCACCAGGGCCATAACCTCTGCGGCATAGCTCTCGGCGTCCTGCACCGCGCTGCCATAGCTGGCCGGAAAGCCGCCACCGATATTGAGCAGCGTCAGGTCATACCCGGCCTCCTTAGCGCGCTGCCACAGGGCAGCGACCTGATCCAGGGTCTCTTGCCACATCCAGGGCGCCCGCGTTTGTGAGCCCACGTGAAACGACAGTCCCGCAACCTGCAGCCCCAGCTCTGCCGCGTAACCCATGAGCACCAGCGCCTCATCAGGCGCGCAGCCAAACTTGCGGCTGAGCGGCCAGTCGGCAGCGCTGTTTTCCACAATCAGTCGCAAACAGACACTGGTACCCGGCGCATGTTCACACAGCTTCTCCAGCTCTTCACGGGCGTCGGCGGCAAAATGAGTGATCCCCGCCGCATAGGCAAAGGCAATATCAGCAGAGCGTTTGATGGTATTGCCAAAGCTGATCTGATCCGGGCCCGCGCCTGCGGCCAGGCACATTTCGACCTCAGCCCGGCTGGCGGCATCAAAATGCGCCCCCTCTGCCACCAGGTGGCGCAGGATCGCTGCGTCGGGGTTAGCCTTAACTGCATAGTGGATCTGTGCCCGCCCCAGACCGCGTGCCAGGGCCCGGTACTGGGTTGCCACCGCCTCGACATCAACCACCAGCGTCGGGCGCTCAAAACTGTTCTGGGCGATATAGTCCAGATGCCGCGCGCGGGCTGGGATCTGAGTTTCGGCGGATGGGAAGACAGGTGGGTGGACTGGTAGGTAGACTGGGGACTGCTCAGCAACAGCTGCAGCCCCGATTACAAATGCGTTCATGGTCATCTCCAAAAGACCCGGCCATATATGACCGCTCAGTTCCATCAGAGACGTTACCGTCGCTACGTAACCATGGGGGTTGAGACCCTTGGGACAGAGGCGCGTGCGTTGGCGTCTTGTGCCGCCCTATCGGGCAAAGCAGCGAGTCGATCAAGCGTTTTCTTGAGGGGACTACAGAAAATACGACCCCCGCTACCACAGAGGGCAGCAATGCTACATAACGGCAATGTCACAAGGCAACGCTGTCACAAGGCAACACTGTCGCGCTGCCCTTACTTGCCCCGCAGACAGTCCCGCGGCTCGGCCTCACCGGGCTGCACCGCACCGCAACTGGTGCACTGCCAGCGGTGCTGACTGCGCTGCTGACGCCAGCGCCAATCGCGGCTCAGGGTGCTGGTCCTGCGGCGCCAGATAAAATAGCCAAACACACCGGTCAGCAGGAGTAATATCAAAATAGGCATAGCACCCCTCTATCGCCCTGATGGCCTCAGCTCAAACAAAAACCCCCAAAACCGAGGGAGGCAGGGGGTTCTTGACGACGACGGCCCTAGGGACAGCACATCGTGGAAATTGGTCAGGCAGCGTCATAGTAGGGCACATAGCCCAAGGTTGGCGCGTCAGCCTTTGTCTCTGGCAGAGGCTCTGGCGTATAATAGGCCCAGGCCTGTTGCAGATCTTTTAGCGCGGCCTCGGCCTTTGCTGCTGCAATGTTCGTGCCCTTTGGCAAATATTCTACGATTTTCATCTCTTTTTGTCCTGATCGGTTTGAAACCTCTCCCCTAACCAGAACATAGGAACCAAAGCGCCGGGCCGCACTGGACAAACCTGCAGTCTCGCTATGCGCTTACCGCAGGGCGCAGACATTCTGCCAGGCAGGCAACAGACAGACATAAAGAAACCCCCGGACAGTCCTGCTGCCCGGGGGTCAAAATCATACTTCCAAAAACGGGTCACCCATACGGATCACCCATTCGGATCAAACGGCGCGGTCGACCATCATATGTTTGATATGCGCAATAGCTGCGGCCGGGTTCAGACCCTTGGGGCAGGTCTTGGTGCAGTTCATAATGGTGTGGCAGCGATACAGCTTGAATGGATCCTCAAGCTGGTCAAGACGCTCTGGCGTGGCCTCATCGCGGCTGTCGATGATCCAGCGGTAGGCATGCAGCAAGGCGGCTGGCCCAAGGTATTTATCGCCATTCCACCAATAGCTCGGGCAGGAGGTCGAGCAGCAGGCACACATCACGCATTCATAAAGCCCATCCAGTTTCTTGCGGTCTTGGATCGACTGCTTCCACTCTTTTGCCGGTGCGTTGGTTTTGGTCTCCAACCAGGGCATAATGGAGGCATGCTGGGCGTAGAAATGCGTCAGATCCGGGATCAGATCCTTCACCACCGACATATGTGGCAGCGGGTAGATCTTGACGTCGCCTTTGACCTCATCCAGCCCATAGATACAGGCCAGCGTGTTGATGCCGTCAACGTTCATGGCACAGGAGCCACAAATACCCTCGCGGCACGAGCGCCGGAAGGTCAGCGTTGGATCAACTTCGTTTTTGATCTTGATCAGCGCGTCCAGGATCATGGGACCACATTTGTCCATGTCGAGGAAATAGGTATCAACCTGCGGGTTCTTGCCGTCGTCCGGGTTCCAGCGATAGATCTTGAACTTGCGCACATTGGTCGCGCCGGTCGGCTTGGGCCACGTCTTGCCTGTGGTGATCTTGGAATTTTTCGGAAGTGCGAATTCGACCATAGATCGTTCTCCTTGCTTAGCTGCCTGCCGCACCAAGAGCCAAAGCCCTCAGCTGGCAGGAGATCGGATGGAACGGCAGAGCCCAAAGGCCCCGCCGAAAATCAATAACAACCTCGGATGAGGCAATTGTGAGGTTCTGACGACAGGAGGCATGCATCATAGACCCGCCCCCTGCGGTAATGGCGCCTGTTCGGCCACCGTTTTGAGATAGGCTGCGTCCTTGGGGAACAAAGCGCCCATCGCGGCCAACAGGGCCATGTCACGCGCCGCCAGATGCAAAATCGCCTGATACTCAGGCTCACCGCGCATCTGGGTCCAGCGCCTGTCTGTCTGCAATTCAGTGGCTGATGCGGCCTCTTTTTGAAAAGAAGAGCCGCCACCGTAGGCCTGCACCTTGCCAAGGCCATTGTCGCGCTGCTGCAGTCCCAGGTCCTGCAACAGCTCTGCCCGGTAGCTCTCGCTGGCGACCCAGCGATCATAGCAAATCGTGACAAGACCACGGTCGCGCGCCTGACGCACCAACTCCAGCAGCCGGATGTAGCTGTCCACCGTCCGCAGTAAAATCGCATTGCGGCGCACCAGTGTGTAGGTGTCATTGCCCTGCATTTTTTTCAGCAGCGAGGCCGACCAGTTCAGAAAGCTCCGGTAGATCAGGACATTGTGGGAAAACAGCGCCGCATCAAAGCTGCCAGAGACCTGACGGGCCTGGCCAAACTCTGCCGGACTGGTGTCCTCATAAGAGACCAGCAATAGCGCCCCGTCAGCGGCCTCACGGGTTACAGCCGCCATGTCGCGCTTGGCTTTGTGTTGCGAGGCATGGCCGCCATTGACCTCGATCCCGCGCGAGTTCTGCAGCGGATCGGTGCCGGGTTTGCAATTGTTCAGAAAGACCGAACGCCCCCCCGGTGCATTGCGTTGCAACCAGGACAGGATGGCGTGATTGCCCGAGCGCCGCATGCCAAAGACCCGCAGGCTGAGGCCCGGCGTAAAGCCAAGCGCCTGCCATTCGCGTGGCAGAGAGCTATCCACGGCGGATCTGTCTCGTGTCGCCATCAGCTGCACCGTCCACACTGAAAGGGATGCGCTGAAACAGGGCTATGCGCCAATGCGGTCATGTTAATAATCCCCGGCAAGGGAGGACCGGATGGTCGAGCCATCAGACAGGAACCCCAAAGCGCGCCTTTGCTCTGCCAGGGACAAACTGTCCCACAGGGCAGCATCGCCGGGCATCAAGGGATAGTCCGCAGGCAGTGTGGTCTGGGATACCACGGGCGTGTCGACACAGGCCGACAGCAGCGGGGCCATCAGGCCCACCAGCACCACTTTGATATCCCAGATTGCTCTCATATCAGAAGGTACGCGCTTTTGGAGCGATCCGCGCCAGGCTGATGCCACCCTCTTCTTCGGTGGTCAGACGATCCAGCACGACAGGACGATAGGTGAGATCCACCTTAGTGTCGTCGACCCGGCTGACGGTATGGACCCGCCAGTTTTCATCATCCCGCGTTGAGTAGTCCTCATGGGCGTGCGCACCGCGGCTTTCGCGGCGGGCTTCGGCGCCGTGAATGGTGGCCAGCGCGTTTGGCATCAGGTTGGCTAGCTCCAGCGTCTCCATCAGGTCCGAGTTCCAGACCAGCGAGCGATCGGTGACCTTGAGATCGGCCATCTTACCCGCGATGGCTGTCATCTTCTCGACACCCTCTTTCAGCGATTTATCAGTGCGGAACACGGCGGCATCCGACTGCATGGTGCGCTGCATTTCCAGACGCAGATCAGCAGTTGGCGTTGCACCATTGGCATTGCGCAGCACGTCAAAACGATCAAAGGCCTTATCAACCGAGGGCTGGTTCAGCACAGGGTTTGGTCCCTCTGCATCAACGATCTTACCGGCGCGGATCGCAGCAGCCCGGCCAAAGACCACAAGGTCAATCAGCGAGTTCGACCCCAGACGGTTAGCCCCATGTACCGAGGCACACCCCGCTTCGCCCACGGCCATCAGGCCAGGCACGATACCGGCTGGGTTCTCAGCGCTTGGGTTCAGCACTTCGCCCCAATAGTTGGTCGGAATGCCGCCCATGTTGTAGTGCACCGTGGGCAGAACCGGGATCGGCTCTTTGGTGACATCAACACCGGCAAAGATTTTTGCGCTTTCGGAAATCCCCGGCAGACGCTCGGCCAAGGCCTCGGGCGGCAGGTGGCTGAGGTTCAGGTGAATGTGATCGCCGTGCTCGCCCACACCACGTCCTTCGCGGATCTCCATGGTCATGGAACGTGACACATAGTCCCGTGGCGCCAGGTCTTTGTACTGGGGCGCATAGCGCTCCATGAACCGTTCGCCTTCGGAGTTGGTCAGATAGCCGCCTTCGCCGCGCGCGCCCTCGGTAATCAGACAGCCAGAGCCGTAGATGCCGGTGGGGTGGAACTGGACAAACTCCATATCCTGCAGCGCCAGACCAGCCCGGGCGACCATGCCGCCACCGTCACCGGTGCAGGTATGGGCCGAGGTGGCCGAGAAGAAGGCACGACCATAGCCGCCGGTCGCCAGCACAACCATCTTGGCGTTGAAGACATGCATGGTGCCGTCATCAAGCTTCCAGCAGACAACGCCCTGACATTCGCCCTCGTCCGACATGATCAGGTCGATGGCGAAATATTCGATGTAGAACTCAGCGTTGTTCTTCAGCGACTGACCATAAAGCGTATGCAGGATCGCGTGGCCGGTCCGGTCCGCCGCAGCACAGGTGCGCTGCACCGCAGGGCCTTCGCCAAATTCTGTAGTGTGGCCGCCAAAGGGACGCTGATAGATCTTGCCCTCTTCGGTACGGCTGAACGGCACACCGTAGTGCTCCAGCTCATAAACCGCCTTTGGGGCTTCGCGGGCGAGGTATTCCATCGCATCCGTGTCACCCAGCCAGTCAGAGCCCTTGACGGTGTCATACATATGCCACTGCCAGTTATCAGGCCCCATGTTGCTGAGCGAGGCGGCAATGCCACCCTGTGCGGCAACCGTGTGCGAGCGGGTTGGAAAGACCTTGGTCACGCAAGCGGTGCGCAGGCCCTGCTCTGCCATACCAAGAGTTGCGCGCAAACCTGCACCACCTGCGCCTACAACAACGACGTCGTATTCGTGGGTTTCATATTCATATGCTGCTGTCATCGTTTTTTCCTTACCGCGCATATTCTAAAGGGCGAGCTTAACGAGAGCCAAGAGGCCCGCCGCTATCAGAGTGTAGGAAAAGGCGGCTACAATTATGAGAGCCAGTTTTTCCGCGACACCATGCATGTAATCCTCAATTGCTGCGTTTGCTTCACGCAGCAGGTGCAATGTGATCACGACCAGGCTCAGGGCCATGACAATGGCTGGGAAGGGGCGGGCGAAATAGGCCAGCACCTCGGCGTGGCTGCCACCCAATCCATAGCCAAATGTAAAGATGAAAAGAGGAACCAATGGAACCAAGAGGATCGAGCTGATCATCATCTGCCAGTGATGATGTGTCCCGGAGCGCCCAGCGCCCAGGCCCTGGGCTCGTTTGCGGTCAGTCAGATATTGCATGGGCTCGCTCCTTACACCACGGCTACAGTGATTGCTGTCAGGACTGTGGCGCCGATGAACATGCCCAGACCCATCTTTTCTGAAATGCCCAGCTCCACAAGGTAGCCAAAATCCCAGATTACGTGACGCAGGCGGCCAAGCATGTGATACCACAGAGCCCAGGTCGCCCCGAGCAAAACCAAATCGCCAAACCAGCTGCGCAGCAAGCCATCGATGACAGCAAACGCGCTGTCAGAGGTTGCCGCAGCCAAGAGCCACCAGACCACCAACAGGGTCAGCACCAGTAGTGCAATCCCAGTGATACGGACCATGATGGACGAGAGAGAGGTCATCTGTGGACGGTAGATCGACAAATGTGGCGAGAGCGGGCGGTTGCCACGATTGACATCGGCCATGTTGGCTCCTTTCCAGTTAGCTGACGACGTTTTAGCGGATTTTTACGTGCTGTCACGCAAACGAGTGGTAAATTTCTGCGGTAATTTGACCTGTTTTGTAAAAAACAGGGACTTCGTGATCACAGTTACCAGTCCAGTGATCACAAAAACCCACTACCTGAAATCATTTGCAGAATCAGCCCCCCTTTGTGCAATTCTTTGCAAATCGATGCCGCGCTGCTGAATTGGCGGCACGTTTGCGGCAGTTTTGCGTGCGACTTCGCGCACCAGCTTGCGGCGGATCTTTTCGGGGTAGTCGAGAAAGCTGCGCGCTGTCTCAACAAAAGCGCCTTCGCCCCGGATCACCTGCTCATAGAAATAGGCCGTCAACTCGGGCTCGCTCTGCTCAATGGCAATGGCATTGACGGTGACCCCAGCCGCCTTCAACTGGGGTTTCAACGCCGCGGGCTCAACGCCCTCATTGGAATAGCCGTCACCGGAAACATCAATCACCCGACGGCTGCAGTCAGG
>JAWUWF010000015.1:0-17117 GCA_034111985.1 Pseudophaeobacter sp. | reverse complement strand
CTCGGGGGCTGCGATCTCAAAGTCTGCCGCAGTCAGCGCGTGGCCGAGGTGAATGGTGCCACGGGCGGTATCAGGCCAGTCCAGATGCGGGCAGTCCACCTTGATAGCGCCTGATTCGGCAACAATATGCCCACGGGCAATCACCAGCTCGATCGGCAGCTCTGTCAGGTCTGAGGTCAGGATCACATCGGCGCGGCGTCCGGGGGTGATAGAGCCAATATCGCGCTCCAGGCCAAAATGGGTGGCGGTATTGATCGTCGCCATCTGCAAGGCAATCAGCGGGTCACAGCCGCAGGCGATTGCGTGGCGCACCACCCGGTTCATATGGCCGTCATGCACCAGCGTGCCAGAGTGGCAGTCATCGGTGCACAGGATGAAATTGCGCGGATCCAGACCCTTTTCGGTGATGGCGGTGATCTGCGCCTCGACATCGTACCAGGCAGAGCCCAGCCGGACCATGGCGCGCATCCCCTGACGCATCCGGGCGATGGCATCGGCCTCGCAGGTGCCCTCGTGGTCGTCCGCCGGCCCACCAGCAACATAGGCGGCAAAGTTGCGCCCCAGATCAGGTGAGGCATAGTGGCCGCCAACAGTCTTGCCTGCGCGCTGGGTGGCGGCGATCTCTGCCAGCATCTTTGGGTCGGCATTTGCCACACCCGGGAAATTCATCATCTCGCCAAGCCCGACGATACCGGGCCAGGACATTGCCTCAGCCACGTCTTCGGCGGTGATCTCAAACCCGGTGGTTTCCAACCCCGGCGCCGAGGGCGCACAAGACGGCATCTGGGTGAAGATATTGACCGGCTGCAACAGCGCTTCGTCATGCATCAGACGCACGCCTTCGAGGCCAAGCACATTGGCGATCTCATGCGGGTCGGTGAACATCGAGGTGGTGCCATGCGGGATCACGGCGCGGGCAAATTCCGCCGGCGTCAGCATGCCGCTCTCAATATGCATATGCGCATCACACAGGCCGGGAATCATATAGCGCCCCTCAGCCTCGATCACCGCAGTATCAGGCCCTATGCAGTAGCTGGCATCAGGCCCTACATAGGCGATACGGCCCGCAACGATGGCGATGTCATGATTGTCGAGCACTTCGCGGGTGTGGACATTGACCCATTTCCCCTGTCGGATCACGGTGTCGGCGGGGGCGCGCCCTGCAGCAACATTGATCAATCGGGGGGCGATATCGGGCCAGCTGGGGAATGCTCTATCTGTCATGTGCCAATTGTTATGATTGCGGCGGCAAGTTCAAGCCCCGCAGTTTGAACTTGCGTGAGAAAGACCTATCGCAATGGCAAGAGGATGACAGGGGCGCTGGGGCAGGCGCGCGCCGCTTGCGGTATCGTAAGGCGTGGCAAGGAGGAAGATTTTTTGATGGTAAAAGCGGGTTTGGCGGATCAGGGTGGCGGAATTATCAGATTTGCAACAGGAGCCCCCGAGATGAGCGTCACAGACCTACGCCCCAATATCGACCACTGGCAGGAGCGCGTCGATCTTGCCGCCAGCTTTCGCTGGGTTGAACGGCTGAATATGCACGAAGGGGTGGCCAATCATTTTAGTCTGGCGGTGAACGAGGCGGGGACACAGTTCCTGATGAATGCCAATCAGATGCATTTTGCCCGCATAACTGCCTCGAACCTGTTGTTTCTGGATGCAGACGACCCCGAGACCATGGCGAAACCCGGCGCACCCGATCCAACCGCCTGGGGGTTGCATGGGTCTATTCACCGGCTGTGCCCGCAGGCGCGCTGCGTGATGCATGTGCACTCGATCCACGCCACGGTGCTGGCCTCCCTGGCCGACAGCAGGCTGTTGCCGATCGACCAGAACACCGCGACCTTTTTCAACCGCTATGTGATCGACGATGGCTATGGCGGTCTGGCGTTTGAGGACGAAGGCGCGCGCTGTGCCGCGATGCTGACGGATCCAAAACAAAAAGTCATGATCATGGGCAACCACGGGGTGCTGGTGATCGGCTCTGACCCGGCGGATACCCTAAACCGGCTCTACTATTTCGAGCGTGCCGCCGAGACCTATATTCGCGCTCTGCAGACGGGGCAGAAACTGCGCGTGTTGTCGGATGAAATCGCCGAGAAAACCGCACAAGAGCTGGAAGACTATCCCAGTCAGGCCGAAGCACATCTGCGCGAGATCAAGCTGATCCTCGACAGCGAAGGCTCCAGCTACGCCAGCTAGGATCTGTCCTGGCATCGCCACCCAGTGCCGCTATCCTGTGCCGTTTCGCATCTGGCGCGGGGTAGCGCCAAAGGCGGCACGATAGGCGCGGGTCATCGCGCTGGGGTCCTCATAGCCACTGCGCAGCGCCACCTCTGCCACAGACAGATCTGTCTCTAACACGAGCTTTCTGGCCTGTATCAGCCGCAGATGCCGGTAGATCGCCTGCGGTGTTGCGCCCAGCTGCGCCTTCATCCGCTGTTCCAGATCCTTGCGGTTGCGGCCGATCTGGCGGGCAATCTCGACGATGGTCAGCGGTGTTTCGATATGGGCCTGCATCAGGGCCAGGGCGCGCGCCACGGATCGGCTGCGCGCCAGTATGTTGGTTTGGGTCGTGGCCACAGGGGCAGGGTGTGACTGGGTGACTTCGGGGCTCATGAACAGGGCCGCAACCTCCAGCCGCAGGGACTGGCCATGGCGTTGCCCAATCAGCTCTAGCATCAGATCAAAGGCGGCAAGCGCGCCGGTACAGGTGATTCGGTTGCCGTCCTGCACATGCCGCAGGCGCTGGGCTTCGACCTGTGGGAAGGCCTCGGCAAAACTGTCCAGCTCCTGCCAGTGAATGGTGGCGCAGCGCCCGTCCAGCAGTGCAGCTGCTGCCAAGAGCCAGGCCCCGGCGTCAAAACCCGCCATGATCATGTACTGCGTTGCGGCGGCACGCAGAGCGCGATTGGTGGTGCCATCGGCAAAATGGCGGTAGCGATAGCTTGGCATGGCGATCAACATGTCGCCCTGACAGCCACTCAGCGCGCCATGCGGGTTCACCTCCATACCAGCCGAAGACACCACCGGGGCGCCATCCAATGTCAGAAAACGCCAGGCATAGACCCGTCGCCCCGCCAGCGTATTGGCGGCGCGCATTGGCTCTACCGTATTGGCCAGACAGTGACCTGAGAAATCGTCAAACAGCAGCAGGTCAATCTGCTGCAGTGCGGCGTGATCTTTTACCCAAATCTGCATGATATTATCCATCTCTGCATGAAAAAACTCTAGCGTGACGCTAGGCTGATCAGCAAGCCCGTGAGAAGGGCAAGCCACAAAGAAGGACAGGCGCGATGCAGTTTGGCATGACAGAAGAGCAGGCGATGATCGTCGAGACGACCCGCGCCTTTGTGGAAAAAGAGCTCTACCCGCATGAGCTGGCGGTTGAGCGCAGTGGCCATCTGCCCATGGAGCTGATCAAAGAGATCCAGGCCAAGGCGATGGCGGCCGGGCTTTATGGGGCCAATATGCCAGAAGAGGTTGGCGGCGCTGGCCTCGATACGCTGAGCTGGCTGATGTATGAAAAAGAGCTGGGCCGGGCCAATTACGCGCTGCACTGGACCTGCGTTGCGCGGCCGTCAAACATCCTGCTGGCTGGGACGGACGCGCAGAAAGAGCAGTATCTCTACCCCTGCATGAAGGGTGAGAAATGGGATTGTCTGGCGATGACAGAGCCGGGGGCAGGCTCGGATCTGCGCGGCATGACGGCCTCGGCCAAACGCGATGGCGACGACTGGATCCTGAACGGCACCAAGCATTTCATCAGCCACGCGGATATCGCTGATTTCTCAATTGTGTTCATGGCGACGGGCGAAGAAGAAACGCCGCGCGGCCCGAAAAAACTGATCACCGCCTTCTTTGTCGACAAGGGCACGCCGGGCTATTCGGTGCGCGATGGCTACCGCAATGTCAGCCACCGGGGCTACACCAATGCGGTGCTTGAGTTTGATGATTGCCGCCTGCCGTCCTCGGCCATTCTGGGCGAGGTGCACAAGGGGTTCGAGGTGGCCAATACCTGGCTGGGTGCCACCCGGCTGCAGGTGGCGGCAACCTGTCTGGGCCGGGCGGAACGCGCCCTGCAGCACTCGGTTGAATACGCGGTTGAACGCAAGCAATTCGGCCAGCAGATTGGCAAATTCCAGGGGGTTTCTTTCAAACTGGCCGACATGGCGCTGGAACTGAAGGCGGCCAATCTTCTGACCTGGGAGGCCGGTTGGAAGTTTGATCAGGGCACAGTGACCGAGGCCGATATGTCGATGGCCAAACTGAAAGCCACCGAGATGCTGGCGATGGTGGCCGATGAGGCCATTCAGATCCACGGCGGTATGGGGCTGATGGACGAGCTGCCGCTGGAACGCATCTGGCGCGATGCCCGGGTTGAGCGCATTTGGGAGGGGACGAGCGAGATCCAACGTCATATCATCAGCCGCGAAATGCTACGCGCGCTTGGAGGCTGACAGATGACCACGACCACTCCCCACAAACCAAAGGTGACCATCACCTATTGCATCGGTTGTAATTGGATGCTCAGGGCGGCCTGGATGGCCCAGGAACTGCTTTCGACCTTTCAGGGCATGCTGGGGGCGGTGACGCTGGTGCCGGGTGAGACCGGTGGGATCTTTGAGATTTTGGTGGATGATGAGCTGATCTGGGAGCGTAAGCGTGACGGGGGCTTTCCTGACGTAAAAGAGCTTAAGACCCGTGTGCGCGACCAGATCAACCCGCAACAGGACCTTGGTCATCTGGACCGGTCCCCAGGGGATGAATAGACACAAATGACGTCTCTAAACAGGCTGTTTAGGCCCAAAACCATCGCTGTTGTCGGCGGTGGCGACTGGTGCCGTTTGGTCATTGAACAGTGCCAAAAGATGGGGTTCGAGGGCGAGATCTGGCCGGTACACCCCAAGGCAGAGACCCTGGCAGGGCTGCCCGCCTATCGGGATGTGACCAGCCTGCCCGACGCACCCGATGCAACCTTTGTCGGGGTCAATCGCTTTGCCACCATCGAGGTGGTGCGCGCCTTGGCCACCTGCGGCGCGGGTGGTGCGGTTTGCTTTGCCTCTGGCTTTCTTGAGGCGCAGGCTGAAGACAGCGAGGCGGCTGATCTGCAGGCGCAGCTTTTGGCGGCGGCGGGAAATATGCCGTTTCTGGGACCCAATTGCTATGGCTTTATCAACTATCTTGATGGCGCCCTGCTGTGGCCTGATCAACATGGTGGCAAGAGGGTCGAAAAGGGCGTCGCGCTGATCACCCAAAGCTCAAATATCGCGATCAACCTCACCATGCAGACGCGCGGCTTGCCGATTGCCTATGTGGTGGCGGCGGGCAATCAGGCGCAGTCTGGAATTGCCGCCATTGGTGCCGCCCTGTTGCAGGATGACCGTGTCACCGCGCTGGGCCTGCATATCGAGGGTTTTGGCGATCTGCGCGCCTTTGAGGCGCTGGCCGCACAGGCGCGGACCTTGGGTAAAACGATCATTGCTTTGAAGGTTGGAAAATCGGCAGAGGCGCAGGCCGCGACAGTGTCACATACTGCCTCGTTGGCGGGCGGTGATGCAGGGGCGGCGGCTTTGCTAACACGTCTGGGCATTGCGCGGCTGCAGGATCTGCCGACATTTCTTGAGACGCTGAAGCTGTTGCATGTGACGGGGCCTCTTGGCTCAAACCGCATTGCCTCAATCAGCTGTTCGGGCGGCGAGGCCAGTCTGGCGGCGGACACTGTGCATGATTTGCCGCTCCACTTTCCGGCGCTGAATGAGGCGCAACAGACAAATCTGCGGGCAGCTTTAGGCCCGATGGTAGCACTGGCAAATCCGCTGGATTATCACACCTATATCTGGCGAGATGCTGCAGCGATGACGCAGGCCTTTGCGGCAATGATGGATCCGTCGCTTGCAATGACATTGCTGATTGTCGACTTTCCACGCCCCGACCGCTGTTCCGCCAGTGACTGGGACTGCGCCATCGAGGCGGCCATTGGGTCGTGTCAGGTGTCCGGCGCTAATGTGGCTATGGTCGCCACTCTGCCAGAGCTTTTGCCCGAAGCGGTGGCCGAGCAGCTGATGGCAGCCGGGGTGGTGCCCCTTTGTGGGCTGCGCGAGGCTCTTGAGGCCTGCGCTGCTGCCAGTCATGGGGCCAGTTTGCCCCAATCCGCGCTGCCAGAGCCGCTTTTGTTGCCAACGCCCACGGTAGAGCCCAGTCTGATCCCCGAGGCCGAGGCAAAGCTGCGGTTGTCAGACTATGGCCTGCGGGTTCCCAAATCGCTGCGGGCCAAAACGCCTGGTGCAGCGCGGGCCGCCGCGGCTGACATTGGCTACCCGGTGGTGCTTAAGGGCGAAGGTGTTGCCCATAAGACCGAAGCCGGTGCCGTGGTGCTGAACTTGCAAACAGGTGGTGCAGTGAGTGAGGCGGCGGGGCAGATGCCAGCCACGCGGTTTTTGGTAGAAGAAATGGTCACCGGGGCCGTGGCGGAGCTACTGATTGGCGTGGTGAAAGATCCGGCGCATGGTTTTGTCCTCACCCTTGCGGCCGGAGGCACCCTTGCCGAGGTGCTGGAAGACAGTACATCGATGCTGGTTCCGGCCAGTGACGCTATGATTCTGGCGGCGCTGGACCAGCTGCGGATATCAAGGCTTTTGGCCGGGTATCGTGGCCAGCCTGCAGCTGATCGCGATGCGATCCTGCGGGCGGTGCAGGCGGTGCAGGCCTATGTTCTGGCCGAGGCCGAAGGCCTGGAAGAAATTGAAATCAATCCGCTTTTGTGTACGCCGGATGATGCGGTGGCGGCGGATGCGCTGATGCGCAGAAAGGACTTTATGCGATGACTGATGGCACAACGGACCTTGGACCCGTCAAAACCCGGCGCGAGGGCGCTATTCTGGAGGTGACGCTGGATCGCCCCAAGGCCAATGCGATTGATCTGGCCACCAGCAAGGTGATGGGCGAGGTGTTTCGCGATTTTCGCGACGACCCGGAGCTGCGGGTGGCGATCCTGACGGGCGGCGGAGAAAAGTTCTTTTGTCCCGGCTGGGATCTGAAGGCGGCTGCCGATGGTGACGCGGTAGATGGTGATTACGGCGTTGGCGGCTTTGGCGGCTTGCAAGAGCTGCGTGATATGAACAAGCCAGTGATCGCCGCCGTCAATGGCATCGCCTGTGGCGGTGGATTGGAGCTGGCGATCTCGGCCGATATGATCCTTGCGGCGGATCATGCGACATTCGCGCTGCCCGAAATCCGCTCTGGCACCGTGGCGGATGCGGCCTCGATCAAACTGCCGAAACGGATCCCCTATCATATCGCCATGGAGCTTTTGCTGACCGGGCGTTGGTTTGATGCTGCCGAGGCGCATCGCTGGGGGCTGGTGAACGAGATCGTGCCGGGGGATCAGCTCATGGACCGGGCCTGGGAGCTGGCGCGCTTGCTCGCCTCGGGTCCGCCGCTGGTTTATGCGGCGATCAAGGAAGTGGTGCGCGATGCCGAGGATTGCAAGTTCCAGGACGCCATGAACCATATCACCCAGCGCCAGTTGCGCAGCATTGATGTGCTGTATTCCAGTGAGGACCAGCTGGAAGGGGCGCGTGCTTTTGCCGAAAAGCGTGATCCTGTCTGGAAAGGCCGCTGAAGGCATGCAGCCGAATGCAGGCAAGCGAGCGCTCCCGCCCCTGCCGTTGCAGTCATAGACTGCCACTTTAGGGTGGGGCCTGGCACCGCGCTGACGCGCGGTGCCAAGCATTCCCTTGTGACCTTACGAGTCGGGGCAGAGGCGGATCAGGTCTTTTTGAACAGCGCGATAAAGGCGGTGTCGTTGCGGTGATCCGGGCTGGCTGTGTCGCCGTAGATCAGGACTTTTGGCAGAGCGAGGTCGGCAATGATGCCGCTGTTCACAAGATCGTCCAGAGCGATATCAAATTGAGCCGCATGGTAGAATTTTGTATTGATTGACAGCGCAAACTGCGCCCCGCTTGCAGCGACACGCAACAGGTCTGCAAAAGCCTCAGGGCCAATATGGCCATGTGTGAAGGTGCCTGAGGAGACGATGCCTTGATATCGGCCATCGGGGACCGGAATGCCACTGAGAAGATCCGCTTCGATCAATGCGCGGTAGATGTCCTTCTTTTTGGCCTGTGCCAGCATGTCGGCGCTGATATCGGTGGCCTCCAGCGGTGAGACTCCCAGATCGGACAGGGCCTGTCCACATAGTCCGGTTCCAGCGCCTGCATCCAGAACCGGCCCGGCTCCGCCAGCGGCGACAAAGGCCTGCGCGGTTTGAAACGGGAGGTGATAGCTTTCCTGCGCCGCAAAAGAGAGGTCATAGCTTTTGGCCCAGGCGGCATAGAGCCGTTTTGAGGCCGTAGGTGAGGCCAGATCATAGGCGGCGGCAAGATCGGGTGCGTCATTTTTCATCCTGCCATCAAAGACCGGCGAAGGATTCGAATCAAGTCTTGCACCTTTGCGGGCTTCTACCCATTTAAGGGGTTATGCAAAATACACTTCTTTGTCTTGGCTGTGGGTATACTGCGCGGGCTTTGGCGCCGCTCCTTTTGGCACGCGGCTGGCGGGTGGTTGGCACCTCCCGTGAGGCGGCAGAGGCGGCAACTGTGCCCGGTGTCGAGATGCTGACCTGGCCCGGTCATGACATTACCCTGACCGGGGTGACGCATATCCTCAGCTCGATTGGCCCAAACGCGCAGGGCGACCCGGTTCTGGCGCAGCTGGGCGCAGAGATAGTGGCTGCGGCACCCGATCTTCAGTGGGTGGGCTATCTGTCGACCACGGCGGTTTACGGCGACCGAAACGGCGCCTGGGTGGATGAGGCAGCCGCAGTTGCTCCAACCAGCGAGCGCGGCACCTGGCGCGCCATGGCAGAGGCGCAATGGCAACAGATCCCAGAGCTGCCGCTGCATATCTTTCGCCTTGCCGGCATTTACGGCCCCGGACGTGGCCCCTTTGCCAAGCTGATGGCGGGAAAGGCACGGCGTATTGTGAAACCGGGACAGGTGTTTTCCCGCATCCACGTGGCTGATATTGCGCAGGCGCTGCTGGCCTCGATCGACGCGCCAAACACTGGTGGGATTTACAATCTATGTGACGATGACCCTGCTCCGCCACAGGACGTGCTGGGCTATGCCGCCGCGCTTCTGGGCCTGCCAATCCCTGCCGAGGTGCCCTTTGATGAGGCTGGCATGACCCCTATGGCGCGCAGTTTTTATGGTGAGAACAAGCGGGTGAGAAATACCCTGATCAAGGAAGAGCTGGGCGTGGAGCTGTTGTATCCGAGCTATCGTGATGGGCTGCGGGCAGTTTTGGAGGCTGAGGATATGGACAGCTTTGTGCCTCCAGCTGAGCCACCTGCACTGTAAGAAAGCAAATTCTGATGCTGGATCTGGTATTTGTGTTTCTGAACTTCAGGTTGCTTGGACGCCTTCGCGCCAGGTTGCACCACAGGTTTCCGGATCAGATAGAGGAGATCTGGAACAGCCTCGGTTTTGTTGCCCAAATGAGCATAGTGTCGTCCCCCACGGTTTTTACCTTCATGTCCGACAGAGCTGCCCTGCTGCTTGTCTTTGTAGCGAGGCGGGAGGAAATACCCGTTCTGCTGATGGGGGACGATGAAGTTGCAGATCTGGTTTTTAAACTGAATGGCAAATGGTCAGCAGGGCTGTATCGCACCTTGAGTAAAGCGAGCGGGTTGTCCTGAAAAGATAGTTTAGCTCTGCATTGTTTGGTCGCAGGAGCGCGCGGCCATTTGGTCATGTGAACATCTAATGAGCTATCAAGCCCGTTTCTCACCAATCTGTGCCACGCCCAGTACTTCTAGCACCTTGGCTTCGATCTGCGGTGCATTCATCGCGGCGACCTCGTACATATCGGCGGGGCTGGCCTGATCGATAAAGGTGTCTGGCAGCACCATCGAGCGGAATTTGAGGCCCGTGTCAAACACGCCCTCCTCTGCCAATAGCTGCGCCACATGGGAGCCAAAGCCACCGACAGCGCCTTCTTCGATACAGATCAGCGCCTCGTGATTTGCGGCCAGGTCCAGAATCATCTCCCGGTCCAGCGGCTTGGCAAAGCGGGCGTCGGCAATGGTGGGCGTGATGCCTTTGGCCGCGAGCGATTCGGCGGCTTTGCGGACCTCACCCAGACGGGTGCCAAAGGACAACAGCGCCACGCGGGCGCCCTGTTGGATCATCCGGCCTTTGCCGATTTCCAGCACCTGCGGGACCTCGGGCATCTCGACGCCTTCGCCCTCACCACGGGGATAGCGAAAGGCGATAGGGCCCGCGTCATAGGCGGCAGCGGTATGGACCATATGCACCAGCTCGGCCTCGTCGGAGGCGGCCATCACCACCATGCCGGGCAGGTTGGACATAAAGCCGATGTCAAATGAGCCCGCATGGGTGGCGCCATCGGCACCCACCAGACCGGCGCGGTCGATGGCAAAACGCACCGGCAGGCGCTGGATGGCGACGTCATGCACCACCTGGTCATAGCCGCGCTGCAGGAATGTGGAATACATGGCGCAAAAGGGCTTCATCCCCCCCGCAGCCAGAGCGGCGGCAAAGGTGACGCCGTGCTGTTCGGCAATCCCAACATCAAAGCAGCGTGAGGGGTAGCGCTCGGCCATCAGGCCCAGACCAGTGCCATCGGGCATGGCGGCGGTGACGGCGCAGATCTTGTCGTCCTTGGCGGCCAGCTTTACCAGCTCATCGCCAAAAACCCCGGTATAAGACGGCGCGTTCGAGGGCGTCTTTTGCTGCTTGCCGGTGACCATATCGAATTTGGCGGTGGCGTGACACTTGTCGCGCGCCGCCTCGGCGGGGGCATAGCCCTTGCCCTTTTTGGTCAGCACGTGGATCAGGATTGGCCCCCTGGCGCGGGCCTTTACAGTCCGCAGCACCGGCAACAGCTGGTCCATGTCGTGACCGTCGATGGGGCCTACGTAGGAAAAGCCAAGGGATTCGAACATGGTGCCGCCCACGGCCATGCCTTTAAGCATGTCTTTGGCGCGTTTGGCACCCTCGCGGAAGGGTTCCGGCAGCAGTGAGGCGGCGCCCTTGGCGACGGCGCGCAGCTCCTGAAACGGTTCTTCGGCATAGAGCCGCGACAGATAGGACGACAGCGCACCGACGGGGGGGGCGATGCTCATCTCGTTGTCGTTGAGGATGACAAACAGGCGTTTGTCCAGATGGCCTGCATTGTTCATCGCCTCAAAGGCCATGCCAGCCGACATCGAGCCATCACCGATTACCGCAATGGCATCGCCGAGGCCTTCGGGCACCACGCCGCCGAGATCGCGGGCCACGGAAAAGCCAAGGGCGGCGCTGATCGAGGTGGAACTATGGGCGGCACCAAAGGGATCATAGGGGCTCTCAGAGCGTTTGGTGAAGCCAGAGAGACCGCCTTTGGTGCGCAGGGTGCGAATGCGATCCCGGCGACCGGTCAGGATTTTATGCGGGTAACTTTGGTGCGAGACATCCCAGATCAGCTTGTCGCGGGGGGTGTCAAACACGGCATGCAGCGCCACGGTCAGCTCCACCACGCCCAGACCGGCTCCCAGGTGACCGCCGGTGACGGAGACCGCCGAGATGGTTTCCTGCCGCAGCTCATGCGCCAGCTGTACCAACTGGGTATCGCTCAGGCCCTTCAGGTCTGCAGGGCGTGCGATCTGGTCCAGTAGCGGGGTATCAGGCCGATCAGACATGGCTTCTCCTTCAGGCGGTTCCTGTGGGCAGCTCCAGCGAGCCTGACACAGATGCGCGACTGCGCACTAGCTGTCGCGGGCAATAACGAAACGCGCCGCTTCCTTCAAGGTTTCTGCCTGATCCCCGTAGGGCGCCAGAGCAGAGCAGGCCGCGTCACACAGATCGTGCGCGCGGTGTTTCGCCGCCTGTAGTCCGAGCAGCGAGACAAAGGTGGCTTTGCCCGCCTCAGAATCCTTGCGCAGGGCCTTGCCCATCTTGGCGGCGTCGCCTTCTATATCCAAGATGTCGTCAGCGATCTGAAAGGCAAGGCCAAGGGCGGTTGCGTATTGTCGCAGCGGGGCTGCGTCGGCCTCGGCCAGCACGGCGCCGGCGGGGGCGGACCAGGCGATCAGGCAGCCGGTTTTGCGGGCCTGCAGCCGGGTGATTTCAGCAAGTGTCAGCGGCGTTTCAGCGGTTTCGGCGGCGATATCCAGCATCTGCCCCGAGACCATACCATCCT
Source organism: Pseudophaeobacter sp. (assembly GCA_034111985.1). Taxonomy (GTDB): domain Bacteria; phylum Pseudomonadota; class Alphaproteobacteria; order Rhodobacterales; family Rhodobacteraceae; genus Pseudophaeobacter. The sequence continues at coordinate 4,913 of JAWUWF010000015.1, read as the reverse complement.
TGCCCGCCGACTGGGCCAGATCCCGGATCAGCAAAAGCGCATTTGGCCCCAGCTCAGGCGCGGCCAGCAGTTCAAAGGCAAAGCTCTGCAGGCTGTCGCCGGCGAGCACCGCCATGGCCTCATCCCATTTGCGGTGCAGGGTGGGCTGTCCCCGTCGCAGATCATCGTCGTCCATGCAGGGCAGATCGTCATGCACCAGAGAGTAGGCGTGCAGGCATTCGATGGCGAGGGCCGCATCCAGCGCAGAGCTGTGGGCGACACCGTGCAGGCGGGCACTTTCGAGCACCAGAAACCCGCGCAGCATCTTGCCGCCTCTGACCGCATAGCGCATCGCCTGATGCAGCGTGTCATCGCCGGCCAGTCGCAGGTCCAGATGGGCAGAAATCAGCCTTTGGGTTTGCTGCAAAGCAGCGGCAAATCCCAGGCCCGAGGCGTCCAGCGCAGTCATTTCCTTAGCCCGCGTCCAGTGCCTGGGTGCCGGTCGGGGTGCCGCTGGCATCCAGCGTGATGGCGGCGACTTTTTCTTCGGCGCGCTTCAGCTCGTCTTCGCAACGCTTTTTCAGGGCCGCACCGCGCTCATAAAGCGCGATTGAGGCATCCAGAGCCACGTCACCGCGCTCAAGCTTGCCAACAACGGTCTCCAGCTCGCGCATTGCCTGCTCAAAGCTCATCTCGTCGACGGAGGGGGTCTCGGTCATGTCGCTGCCTTTATCAATTCTTCCACATGCGCGCGGCTGGCCGCGGCGAGGGCGTTCAGATCATATCCGCCTTCCAAAGTCGAGACGATACGTCCCTGGCACAGCTCATCCGCCAGGGCGCAAAGCTGTTGGGTGAGCCAGGCAAAATCACCGGTGCTCCAGTTCAGGCTGGCCAGCGGGTCGTCCTGATGCGCATCAAAGCCGGCCGAGATGATGATCAGCTCTGGTTTGAAGGCCCGCAGGCGGGGAAAGGCCTGACTGGTATAGGCGGCACGCATCTGGTCGCCGCCGGATTCTGGCGGCAATGGCATGTTAAGGATCTGGCCATGGCTGCCGTCTTCCTCCACCCGACCAGAGCCGGGCCAGAGCGGCATTTGCTGGCTGGTGATGAACAGCGCACGTGGCTCGTCCCACAACAGGTCCTGGGTGCCATTGCCGTGATGCACATCAAAATCCACCACCGCGACACGTTTCAGCCCGTGGTGGTCCAGCGCATGTTTGGCGGCAAGGGCGGCGTTGCCAAAGAAACAGAACCCCATGGCGGTCTCTGTTTCGGCGTGGTGGCCTGGTGGACGAATAGCGGCAAAGGCGTTTTGCACCTCGCCGCCCAGCACCATATCCACCGCGCGTACAGCAGCTCCTGCGGCGCGAAAGGCTGCATCCATCGTGCCCGGCGACATAAAGGTGTCGCCATCAATCTGGGCAAAGCCTTCTGTAGGGTTGGCCGCGCGCAGTGCGTGCAGGTGGCTGGCAGGGTGAATGCGCAAAATATCGTCTTCGGCCGCCATGGGGGCTGTCACCCGCTTTAGATCAAGGGTTTCTAGCGCGTGCAGCACATGTTCAAGACGCGCCACCCGTTCGGGGTGACCTTCGGGGGTCTTGTGCAGCAGGCAGTCGGCATGGGTGATCAAGGCAGTGGTCATTCGGCAGGTCCTGTTGGCTGGGCGCAAAAGAGGCTGGAGTTGAAAGCAAGGCGTTGAAACAGAGGGATGTTGCTTATGGGCATCTTGTGGTCAGGCCATGCCGGTCCACAAGACGCGGTTAAGAAAGCTTGCGAGAGTTTGGCGTTTCTCAGCCCATTTCTTCCTGACAGATCATCACGGCCTCTAGCCCAGTGTAAGAGCCCTCCAGATCAATCGCCATGACTTCACCATGTTCATTATAGAGCGTCATGGTGTATTTCTTGGCCAGATCGAACAGGAAGTCGGGGTTGGTGAAATAGATATCCGCACCGGGGACATCATTCAGGTAAATCCCGGTGGCCTCACCATCATATTCCTGCCCGTCCAGATCAAACAGGATCGGATAGGTGACGCCGTCTTCGATGCCCTCCCAGCCGTCGTTGAACGCGGTTACATACCCAGCGCCCTCGTTGCGATCCAGACCAATGCGCACAACGGAGCCATCCTCATAGGCGGCCTGAATCAGGCAGCCATCTCCCAGACTGGGGTCAATCATCACGTCCCAGCCGCCGGCGGTGCCCCATTGCTCCAGTTCCTGGGCGGTTGCTGCCAGAGGCAGAAGGCAGGCAAGAGCGGCGTATCTCATAAATTGCATTCGATAGGTCCTTTGATTGAGTAAAGGGATTTGTTTGGTCTGCACCCACCGCCGGAATGGCGCTGGCCGTTGTAAGACCCGTGTCAAAACCGACAGGGCGCCGCCCGCGTGGTCCTGGATAAGAATGCGCCTAGGCCTTCTCTGGGTCGCTAGGTTTAGCGGGCCGTCTTATATTGCAGACCAACCTTAGATCACTTTTGTCTTGCTGCCTGCAGAAACTTTCAAGCGGCGCTCTGACCTCAATCGGGCGCCAGCATGTAGCCAGCTCCGCGCACGGTCTGCAGGTATTGCGGCTGTTTCGGATTGGGCTCGATCTTGCGCCGCAGCCGGGTGATTTGCACGTCGACTGCCCGCTCCTGTGCCTGACCCCGGTCGCGACCAAGGTCTTCGACCAGTTTGCTGCGGCTTACGGGCTCACCGGTGCAGGACGAAAAGATCTTCATCAGCTGGCTTTCGGTTCCGGTGAGCCGGACCAGCTCGTCGCCCTGCCACATTTCACCGCGCTCAATATCGTAGCGGATTTGTCCCAGATGCAGCACCTTTGGGGCGCTGTCCTGGGCCGAGGTATCGGGAACCCGCCGCAGGATCGCATTGACGCGCAACAACAACTCCTTGGGTTCAAACGGCTTTGGCAGGTAATCGTCGGCGCCCGCCTCAAAGCCGGTGATCCGGTCATCGGTGTCACCCTTGGCGGTGAGCAGCAGGATTGGAGTGGTCATGGTCTCACGCAGCGATTTTGTCAGCGAGATGCCATCTTCCCCGGGCATCATCACATCCATGATGATCAGGTCGAAATCGAGTCCCGCAAGCACGCGCCGGGCATGGGCCGCGTCGCGCGCAGCAGTGACCAGAAAGCCAGCCCGCATCAGGAATTTCTTGAGCAAGCCGCGAATACGCTCATCGTCGTCGACGATAAGAAGGTGTGAGACAAAACTGGTCATAATCACGTTTCCCGCAGATTGATGTAGGCCCGGCGCATATCGGCATCCATCATAGCCTCCAGAACCTTTTTAAATCCCTGCACCGCCTCTGGGCCGGCGTCCTTATAGGCCGCCCGCATCCGGGCGCGCTGGGCATCCGAGAGCCGTGCCTCCAGGGCCTTGCCATCCTCGGTCAGATGCAGGTGACGCTCGCGCTTGTCTGCGACACCAACGCGGCTTTCCACCAGCCCATCGCTGATCAGGGTCCGCAGCACACGGTTCAGTGATTGTTTGGTCACACCAAGAATGGTCAGCATGTTGTTCACGGTGGTGCCCGGAGCGCGGTTGATAAAGTGGATGGCGCGATGATGCGCGCGTCCGTAAGAGAGTTCCGCCAGAATGCGATCAGGATCAGCAGTAAAGCCGCGATAGGCAAAGAACATTGCCTCAATCCCCTGCCGCAATTGCTCGTCGGTTAAAAAAAGCAGGCTTTCTCCGCCAAACCCCTGGCTTGACCGTCCTGTCGACCGTCCGCTTGAACCACCCTCAGACATGGTGCTCCCCCTATTGCTCGCCTCAGTCCCTGTGGACGAGTTTATGTCAGCTATATTGACATTCCAAGGGTGAAGATGTATCGAATCGCAGCTTTGGCGCAAGAATATGTCCGTTTCGGCCATTTGCTGCGCAACTTTTGAAAATTTCGACCTGCTTTGAGGAGGCTGTGGCATGGCTGGATATGATGATCGAGACGGTGTGATCTGGATGGACGGAGAACTGGTCGCATGGCGGGACGCCAAAGTGCACGTTCTGACGCACGCGATGCACTATGCCTCTTCGGTGTTTGAGGGCGAGCGCGCCTATAACGGCAAGATCTTCAAAAGCCGCGAACATTCCGTGCGCCTGATCGCTAGTGCCGATGCGCTGGACATGCCAATGCCCTATTCGGTGGATGACATCGAGGCCGCCAAAGAAGAGACCCTGAAGGCCTCGGGCCTGACGGATGCCTATGTGCGCGCTCTGGTCTGGCGTGGCTCGGGTGAGGACATGGGAGTCGCGTCAGCGCAGAACCCGGTGCGCATGGCCATCGCCGTCTGGGGTTGGGGTGCCTATTATGGCGACGCCAAAATGCAGGGCGCCAAGCTGGATATCGCTGAATACAAACGGCCCAGCCCCGAGACCATCCCGGTACATGCCAAGGCGGCGGGTCTCTACATGATCTGCACCATCTCCAAGCACAAGGCCGAGGCCAAGGGCTGCTCGGATGCCTTGTTCCTAGATTACCGCGGCTACGTGGCCGAGGCGACCGGCGCCAATATCTTCTTTGTGAAAGATGGCGAAGTGCACACGCCGCTGCCCGATTGCTTTCTCAATGGCATCACCCGCCAAACCGTTATTGCGATGCTCAAGGACAAGGGCGTCACCGTGCACGAACGCCGTATCTTGCCCGAAGAAATGGAAGGCTTTGAGCAGTGCTGGCTAACCGGCACCGCTGCTGAGGTGACCCCAGTGGGTGAGATCGGCCCTTACAAATTTGAGGTGGGGCAGATGACTCGCGATATCGCTTCCGAATACGAGGCCTTGGTGCGCCGCTGAGAACGCGCTTTCTGTTACATTGTAAAAGCGCGGAAGATGCCTTCCGCGCTTTTTCTCTATGAGCACCAGAGGTGCGGCTGGGGATCGCCGCTCTTTCATCTTGCTCCAAATACCTCGGAGCGGGCCGGCCCGCCACCCCCACCCC
>JAWUWF010000014.1:0-11435 GCA_034111985.1 Pseudophaeobacter sp. | reverse complement strand
AACCGGCCCCGAAAACCTGCGGCCCCTTTTCTTATGGTCTCATATGGCGCATCTCCGCCTCTCAATCCCTGTCCGGCCCCGTCCCCTTCCGGTGGTGGGGGGGCTTTTCCAACTGACGCTGCATACGGTCGGCCAGCTTGTGCCGGTCCTTCAGGCTCAACCCCTCAAGGCGATTTCCCCAGAGCTGGGCAACCGAGCGCATAAACCCATCGCTCTCGACAATATGCGCATCGACTACCGCCATTACAGCCGGGGCATCCAGTGTCTCGGCCCGCAATAGAGCAATGACCTGATCCATTTCGGCCCGCCGCCGGTCACGAGCACCACCTGCCTCTCCAGCCCTGTCGTGCAGTAGTCGCCGGACTTCCTGGCGGCCAAGATCCTTAAAGATAAACCGCCCCAGCATCACAGGTCGATCCGCCCCATGGGGGCCATCCTTAAACCGCCAGGCGGCTCCGGCACCGATCCCGATCACCGCGAGGTTCAGGGCCAGCGAGATCACCAGAACGGCCTTCAGCCAGGGCCGCAGCCCCTGTTTAGGTTCATTGTTCATTCGAACACCTCATCGCCCATCAACAGGCTCACATCATAGCCAAGATCAGTCATCAATTGGGACCCGGTGGAGAACGCAGCATAGCGCTCGACAGGGTCAGGAAGAAACGATGGCGGCGCCAAACCGATCCAGAGCCCCGCCAGACTGGCAGCCGCCATACCGCCGAGCGCAGGCCAGCCTCCGACCGCCGCAGCAAATTGCCGCCAGAGCCGTAGCGCCGCGCTTTGCCGCGCCCTCAATTGGCCCGTTATCTGACCTGTTATTTGACCTGAGGCCTGGCCTGCAGTCTGACATGTCAAAACTTCAACCCGGGTTTTCTGCAGCAAGGCCGCGTCGGCCAGGATAGCCGCTTGCAGTGACACCGGCACTTCAGGCCGCGTCTGGCGTGCCGTGGCAAAGACCTCGTCCAGGTGGGCGTCCAGATGGGCGTCCAGTTCACTTGACGCCTCACTCAGAGACGCGCCTGTTGACGCAACCTGTGACCCATTCAGTGCCGCAATCAGTGCTTTCTCTTTGTCAGACATCGCTATACCCCAGTTCTTCCCGGCGGCTGGCAAGAATCTTTGCCAGCGTTCGCTTGCCGCGCGCGGTCAGGCTTTCTACTGCCTCGACGCTAATTTCCATGATCCCCGAGATCTCGGGGTTGGTCAGTTCTTCGATATGGCGCAGGACCACCGCCTGACGCTGCCGTTCCGGCAACTGCATCAGCGCCTGTTGCAAAGCATCCTGCCGGGCCAGTTCCTGCAGGTGTTCCGGTGCGGAACGGGCCGGGTCCGGCGGTTCTGGAATCGCATCCAGATCGATGTGACCGCCGCGCTGCCGCCGTTTGAGATCAATGCAGAGGTTCATCACCACCCGGTACAGCCAGGTTGAGACCTTTGCCTGTCCCGGCTCCCAGTCAGGCGCCATGCGCCACAGACGCATCATCGCCTCCTGGGTGACATCCTCGGCCTCGGCTGCATTCCCCAAGACCCGCATCGCCACGCCAAAACTGCGCGGCGCCAGGCGCTGCATCAATTCTGCAGCCGCCCGGGAGTCGCCATTGGCATAAAGCACCAGCAACGCGTCATCGCTGAGAGACGCCTCCTGAGGCGCCGCGCCGCTCAGCGCGCGGGGCACAGCCTCCCCCAGGGCATCCTCAGACACACCGGTCACGTCTGGCAGCCCCCGAAACGGGGACTGCACAGATCGCATGGGCTTTGAATGAAGCACAGTTCAGTGATCAGTTCTGCTCCGACTGGGCACCCGTGGTGCTGTCCCCGTTTTTGCCTTCACGATGCTTGCCACCGCGATGCTTGCGGGCTTGCTCGAATTCTTCTTTCGAGATCCCACCGCTGGCATCCTTGTCCATATGTTTGAACATATCACCATGGCCGCCACGCTGAGGCAACTCGCTTTCGCTCAGGGCGCCATCGCCATCCTTGTCAAAGCGCTTGATCATTTTGTCTGTGCGCTTCGCCATCCGCTTTTGCGCCATGGCCTGCATTTCCTCGGCTGTGAGCTTGCCATCGCCATCGCTGTCGGCCGCCTTGAAACGCTCCGCTTTATGCGCTGTCATCTCGGCCTGGGTGATTTCACCGTTGCCATCAGCATCCAGCTCTTCGAACTGCATATGCGGGCCATGACCGCCAAACCCTGACTTGGCCATAACGGCTGTCGCTCCCAGAACACCAGCTGCTGCAATGATCGCGGCGATGATTTTGGTCTGTGTTGTGACCTGTGTCATGTCTGTTCTCCTGTAGGCTCCAAAGCAGCCCTTTGCTGCCGGATACACAGACTAAACGCGCGCCCTGCGGGTTTCCGTCGCCGAAGCCCACAAAAAAATCACAACCTGAATCACAGCACAAATCATTGCGGCATCGGGCCGCAGAGTTTGCCTTGCGCTTTTCATTGCCCTCCTGACGCGCAAAGATGCCGCCAAACACAGGATGACGACATATGACCGAGTCTCAGGCTTCAGCCACCAGCGCCCTATCCAGCTCTCTGGATACTACTCTCAGCGAAAACCGCCCCACCTGGCCCGCCCTGGCAAAAGGTTGGCGCCGCAGGTGCCCTGACTGTGGCAAAGGCAAGGTCCTGCACTCTTATCTGAAACTGAACAAAAGCTGCAGCAACTGCGGCCTTGATCTGTCACAGGCCCGCGCCGACGATGGCCCCGCCTATCTGACAATTCTGATTGTCGGGCATCTGATGGCACCATTGCTGCATGTGGTCTATTTTACCTGGCGCCCGGAACCTCTCGTAACGTTTTCTGTTTTCGCGATTGGCTGCACAGCGTCTTCGCTTTATCTCTTACCCAGACTAAAAGGAGTGGTGGTTGCCTATCAATGGGCCCGCCGGATGCATGGCTTTGATAAAATGAGCTGACATCCTCCGTTTATAACAAACGGGCTCCAACAAGAACAAACGGGAGAAGCCTATGAGCAAGACAGCGATCCAGGGCGTAACATCCGAGGACAGAACCGCGATCCGCAATGCGGCGACAATCATCGCCCTGCGCGACCGGATGAGCGAGAACCCAAAGGTTTTGATGGGTCAGCGTGGCGCCAAGGCGGCGTTTATGCCCAATAAATTCGTCTTTCCCGGTGGCGCGGTAGATCTGGCTGATGCAACTGTGCCCCTGGCCCAGCCACTGCCCGAGGTCTGCCGCATCCGGCTGGAAGATCAGGCCAGTTCCGGTCTGGATCACGCGCTGGCCGTCGCCGCCATTCGGGAACTTTGGGAGGAAACCGGCCTGATCCTGGGGCATCCCGGTGTCTGGCAGGATGACATCGCTGATGATTGGCAGGGCTTTGCCGCCACCGGGCACCTGCCCTCGGCCCGCGCTTTGCAATTCGTCTTTCGCGCCCTGACGCCGCCTGGTCGGCCGCGTCGCTTTGATGCCCGGTTCTTTCTCATTGATGCGAATGAAATCAACAGCGATCTGGACGATTTTTCACAGGCCTCGGATGAGCTGTCACATCTGCAATGGATCCCGCTGAACGAGGTGCGCAGCTTTGATCTGCCCTTCATCACCGAGGTGGTTCTGGCCGAGGTCACAGGCCGTTTGAAAGACCTCAGCCCGCCAACCAGCGTGCCGTATTTTTGCAATAACGACGAAGAGAGCCTGTTTTTGCGCCTGAAAGGCACCCCGATGCCCAGCCTGGACTGAAAGCGATCCTGGACTAAACAGCCAGCCAATACTCTCAAGCGTATCACTGGCGGGACTAAATCAGTCCTGCCAGTTTGCTATTTGGCAGCAATATGGCAGTTATTTAATCGCCAGTCCCAGCGCCAGGATCGACAGGATCAACAGCGCCATACCCGTTACTTCGCGGCGGCTGATCTTTTCTTTAAAAAACAATAGCGACGCCAGAACGGACAACAGCAGTTCGACCTGGCCCAGCGCCTTTACATAGGCCGCATTCTGCATGCTGAAGGCCCAGAACCAGCAAAAAGAGCCGCCCAGACTGGTCATCCCCACCCAGATCGCAACCCGGCGCGCGCGCCAGACACGGGTGATCTCGCCCTTGTCGCGAAAATACAGCCAGATCAGCATCAGCAGCGTTTGCAGGCTCACCACGGCAGCCAGTGTCACCCCGGCGCGAAAAGCCGGCGCAAGATCGCCCAACTGCAGCGAGGCACCTCGATAGCTGACGGCAGAGAATGCAAACAAAACTCCGGCGCCAAGCCCCAGCTTTGACGCCGTGTTGGTCAGGTGGCGCCACCAGGCTCCCGTCGCCTCGGGCGGCTTTGACAGCACCAGCACAGCGGACAGCCCGATCAGGATCGACACCCAGCCCCAGGCGCTGATACCATCGCCAAGAACCACCAGGCCGAGGATTGCGGTCTGGATGACTTCGGTCTTTTTAAAGGTGATCCCAACCGCAAAGTTCCGCTGCTTGAACAGTGCCACCACGCAAACCGTCGCCAGGATCTGCGACACACTGCCGATCACAGCATAGAGCCAGAACAGCCCGTCCAGAGGCGGCAGGCTCTTGCCACTCACCCCCAGATAAAGCGCCATCCCGGTCAGGATGAAGGGGGCTGAGTAGAAAAAGCGGGCAAAGGTTGCTCCGCCGGGCGACAGGGTGACAGAGCTCAGCACCTTTTGCAGCATAAACCGCAGGGTCTGAAAGCTTGCCGCTGCAAGCGTGACGGGTATCCAGATCAACATGACCGCCCTTATGGCGACCTAGTGATTGGATGGCCAGAGCGGATGTGGCACCGGGTCCTTGCTGCGCACAAGGTAGCGCCAGATAACCTGGCCATAACTCCGGTAGTGATAGCCCTGATTTACCTCCAGAAAGCTCTGCCGGTTTTCCCGATACAGCCTTGGTAAGGCATGCCATGGCACACCGGGATGCAGATGATGCACGATGTGCAGGTTGTTGTGCAAAAACAGCCAGGCCAGCGGGCCACGATCCTCAATCACCACTGTGCGACCGTCACAGTCTGCATGCGCCCGGTGCTCCAGAAAGGTGCGAATTTTCACCAGCCCAAGGCCGACATAGGCCCCAAGGCACAGCGCCCAAAGCGGCGTTGGAGTCTGCAGAGTGATCCAGAGGACCAGCGCCACGCCGATCAGGTGCAGGATCCAGTCCCGCAATATTGCCCGGCTTAGGGTTTGATCCCCGGCGCGCCACAGCTGCCAATCTGCGACCATGAACGAAAGCTGCCCCAGTAGCGGTCCCAGTATCACCCGCCCCAGCAGTGTATTGTTCAGCCGCAACACAAAGCGCCGCCATATCGTCATCGCCGCCCAGACCTCTGGGTCCTGAAAATTGCTCTCGGGATCATCATAGGGGTCGGTCAGCCGCTCATCTTGGTGATGCGCCAGATGGGTGTCGCGAAATCGTCCATAGGGGATGAACAGGGTCAAAGGCAGGAACATCAGCGCTTCATTCAGGCCACGACTGCGGAGCGGATGCCCGTGCAGCGCCTCATGGGTGAGCGACGAATGCAACGCGGCCAGCACCCCAAGACAGCCCACAGTTAGGGCGAGACTCACATCCGGCAGTAGGAAAAGTGCCGCCAGCCAAAGCCCATAGCAAGCAAAGATCAGGACCAAGGTGCCCCACTCTACCCCCCGCGGCATGAGCGCTGCGCAACTGATACGTTCTTGTGGATCAGACATTGGTCAACCCACCGACATTGGCCCGCCCCCAAGTGATCCGGGTCCAAATCCGCTCGTAAACCAGGTAGCTGCCAAAACCCAGGGCAGCGTTGATCAATGCCATGGTGCCGCCAAGGCTGGCAGAACCGGTTGCCGCCACTCCGACCAACGTCATCGAGGCAAGGCCAATTGCGTTCCAGACCAGCGCCTTTACCAGGGATCGCTTGCGCGTTTCCATCTGCCTGTCTCTCCTGTGTATGTGTTTTCAGGAGACTATGCGGCAAGCGTCTTGTGCAGAATTCTGAATATGATTAACTTTTCTCATCATTGGTGATATTTGTGAACGTATGCCGATTATAATGGACAAGCGCCTGCGCGCAGAACAATTCAGAACCCGCCTCAACAAAAGCCTGCGCGAAAGTGGCTTGAGCCAGAGCGCCCTGGCGCGACAAACCGGCGTGGATCGCTCCACCATATCGCAACTGCTCAATGATGGTGGTGCGCGCCTGCCCAATGCCCATGTGGTTGGGGCCTGTGCCGCGGTGCTTGGTGTCTCGGCCGACTGGTTGCTGTCGCTCTCGGACCGTCCCGAAAGTGCTGCCGAGTTATTGGCCGCCAGCCTGTCGCTCAGCGAGGCCCCCCGGGCGCTGGTGGATCAGCGGATCTTTGACTGGCACCGCGAGGCGGCAGGCTACAAGATCCGCCATGTGCCCGCCGCGCTGCCCGACATGCTAAAAAGCCGTGCCCTGCTGGAGTGGGAATATGCGCCGCATCTGGGGCGCACTGCCGATCAGGCCATCGGCGCCTCCGAGGATCGCCTGGCCTGGATGCGCCAGTCTCAGTCCGACTATGAGATCGCCATGCCGATCTATGAACTGGAGAGTTTTGCCCATGCGACCGGATACTACTCTGGGCTGCCATTAGACATCCGCCTGGAGCAGCTGGAGCAATTTGAACGCCTCACCACGCAGTTGTATCCACGCCTGCGGATCTATCTTTTTGATGCAAAACGTCTATTTTCGGCGCCGCTGACCATTTTTGGACCACTTCTTTGCGTTTTTTACGGCGGCAGCCACTATATGGCGTTTCGCGATCGTGAACGGATCGAGACATTCACTCTCCATTTTGACCAGCTGATCCGCGAGGCTGACATCACTGCCCGCCAGATTTCAGGACGGCTGCGGGCCTTGCGGGCTGCGATCAGCCCCTAGCACCTCAGCCCCTGGCACCTGTGCGCCGCAAACCAGCTTCTGCGTTCTGCAGCCGCCCCTCGCCCAGCGTCAGGCGCACCCCGGTGCGCCGCTCAGGCTCAAAGTGCGGCCGCGCTTTGAGCCTGCCTACACTGCAGCCCACATTATATCTTTGGATCTGGGTTCTCGGTATGACCATCCACTGCGATCACCTGGCCCGACACCAGCCGCGCCGCATCTGATCCCAGAAAAACCGCCATATTCGCAATATCCCGCGCTTCAACAAACCGCCCCATTGAGGTGCCCGCGGCATAGCCTTGGTAGACCTCATCCCGGCTCATACCCTTGGCCTGCGCCTCGCGCTGCAGCACGCCTTCCATGCGCGGGCCTTCAACCGCGCCGGGACAGATCACATTGGCGCGAATCCCAAAGGGCCCCAGCTCCATCGCCAGCGTTTTGGTCAACCCTACCATGGCCCATTTTGCAGCCGCATAGGGTGCACGATTTGGATAGCCGTATTGCCCCGCTGTTGACGACGTCACAATAATAGACCCTGCCTGCGCCGCCTTCATCATCGGGATCGCGTATTTTGCTGCCAGAAACGCCCCCTCCAAATTGACGCTGACGCAATTGCGCCAGTCTTCCAGCGCCACATCCTCAACCAGCGCCGTCGGCCCGGCAACGCCTGCATTGGCACAAAGCACATCAAGCCCGCCCCAGTGCTCTGAAATCTCTGCAAACAACGCCCTCACACCAGCCTCATCCGCCGCATTGACCTGTGATTTATGCCAGTCCTCGGGCAAGGCGGCCAGATTCTGCGCGCTGAGGTCAGTAACCCAGACCGCAAAACCCGCCGCCGTAAAGCCCTCGGCCATCGCCTGACCAATGCCAGAGCCCCCGGCCGTGATCAGAACCCGCTTTTGCGGTTCAGCCCTCACCGTGGTGCTCCAATGGCCCGGCCCAGACCTTCAGGTGCGCCCAGCCCAGCATGCGCCTCTGCCAGCCTTGTCAGGTTGGCTTCTAGATGAGGTGCAGGTGGAGCCGAGCGCCGGGTTTTCAGATCCACATGCAACAGCATATGTTCGCCCGTCGCCAACAACCTGTCGCCCTCAAACATTTCGTGCCACAGATGCATCTTCTTGCCCTGCCCCATGATCACCCGGCTGGTGATCTGAATGGGATGACCTGCATGCACCTCATCAATATGGCGAATATGGGTCTCGGCGGTGAAAAAGCTGCCGCCACCGGCGATATATTCCGCGTCACAGCCAATGATCGCCATCAGCCGGTCGGTGGACTGCGCAAAGGCATCCAGATAGCGGCTTTCGGTCATGTGGCCGTTGTAGTCCGTCCAGTCCAGCGGCACGATGCGGCTCTGCGTCAGTACCGGCTGGCTGAGATCCGCGATCTCATCAATGGAGTTGACCAGTCCTGCTACGCCTTCAAGGGTCTTATCATGGGCGTTCTGCAGTGCCCCTGTCCCCCAGTCATTGGCGCCAAGTGCGCGCATCATGCCCACAAGGTTATCATCGCGAATGCGCTCCATCTCGCGGATCGACATGTGGCCTGACTGTGCGTCCGACTGACCTGCAATCAGATCCACCAGCTCGTCGGTGAATTCCGGCACATCCATCAGCTTGGTCCAGGGAGAAGTCAGGCAAGGGCCAAACTGCGCCATAAAATGCTTCATGCCCGCTTCGCCACCCGCAACGCGGTAGGTATCAAACAGACCCATCTGCGCCCAGCGAATGCCAAAGCCATAACGGATGGCGTTGTCGAGCTCTTCCGTCGTCGCAATGCCGTCTTTAACCAGCCACAAGGCCTCGCGCCAGACTGCCTCGAGGAAGCGGTCCGCAACATGGGCGTCGATCTCTTTCTTTAAATGCAGCGGGTACATGCCAATGCCCGCAAGCACCTCTTTGGCCCGCGCAATCACCTGTTCCGAGTTGGCTGGCGTGGTGACAACCTCGGCCAGCGGCAGCAGGTAAACCGGATTAAACGGGTGCGCCACGACGATTTGGTGCGCATTGCGGCACCCCTTTTGCAGCTCGGAGGGTTTATAGCCCGAGGTCGAAGAGCCTATTACCGCATCTGCATCGCAGTGTTTTTGCAGCTCTGCATAGACCTTCTGTTTCAGATCGAGCCGCTCTGGCACGCTTTCCTGGATCCAGTCGGCGCCTGCGACGGCCTCGGCAATGGTTGCGTGAAAGCTTAGGCTGCCCTCGGCAGGCAGGGCCACATTGCCCAACCCCGGCAAGGAGCGGCGCGCATTCTCCAGCACTTCGCCAATCTTGCGCGCGGCCTCCGGGTCCGGGTCGAACACCCGGACGTCCCAACCGTTCAAAAGGAACCGAGCGGCCCAGCCACCGCCAATAACACCGCCACCGATGATTGCTGCTGTTTTCATTTCACACATCCATTCCTACGTCTCGTGCTCTGGCACAGGCAGCCCCCTCCCCCATGAACGGGTGCTTTCGCACCCTCCAAGGGCCGGGCCCTTTGGTTGAATTTTACTTCGCGACAGGCGCCCGTTTGGTCAGGCCAAGCTGTTCGCGCACCTCTGCAGGTCCGATCAGCTTGCCCCCCATATTTTCAATGATGGTGCCTGCGCGCTCAACCAGTTGGTAGTTCTCGGCCAAAACCCCTTTGTCGAGCCAAAGATTATCCTCGAGCCCCACGCGCACATTGCCGCCCGCAAGAATGGCCGCCGCCACATAGGCCATCTGATCGCGCCCCAAGGAGAACGCCGACCAGTTCCAGTCTGCAGGCACATTGTTGACCATCGCCATGAATGTATTGAGGTCATTGGGCGCGCCCCAAGGCACCCCCATGCAGAGCTGCACCAGCGCCGGGCTTTGCAGGATGCCCTCTTTTTCCAGTTCCTTGGCAAACCAAAGGTGGCCAGTGTCAAAGGCTTCGATCTCTGGCTTCACACCCAGGTCCGCCATCATTTGCCCCATGGCGCGCAGCATGCCCGGCGTGTTGGTCATCACATAGTCAGCTTCGGCAAAGTTCATGGTGCCGCAGTCCAGCGTGCAGATCTCTGGCAGGCAGTCCGCAATATGCGCCATGCGGGCCGTGGCCCCGATCATATCGGTCGCGGCTGCGTTCACCGGCAGCGGGTTTTCCACATCGCCAAACACCATATCGCCGCCCATCCCTGCGGTAAGGTTCAGCACCACGTCGGTGTCGCTGTCACGAATCCGGTCGGTGACTTCGCGGTAAAGCGCCAGATCCCGCGAGGGCGTTCCGGTCTCGGGATCACGCACATGGCAGTGCACGACAGCCGCGCCAGCCTTAGCGGCAGCGATAGCGCTTTCGGCGATTTGCGCGGGCGAGCGCGGCACATGAGGGCTGCGATCCTGGCTGCTGCCAGAGCCGGTCACGGCACAGGTGATAAAGACGTTTTTGTTCATATTCAGAGGCATTTTGGTTTTCCTCGCAATGTACAGGGTTGTGCCTAGAGTTATCCCCAGGCTCTTCCCCAGATTCCTGTTTGCTTCACCTGCCACTGTGCCTCAGCCTTTGGGCAGACAGTTTACAACATACGAATCGAAGTTGATGAAATCCGCAAAAAACATCCTGCAGCCCGAACATCGCCCGCTGAAAACAGCGGTGCTGGTGCTTGATGAATGCAACACGCTCTCTTTTGCGGCCGCCGTCGATCCGATGCGCGCCGCCAACCGGCTGGCCGGGCGCTGCGCCTTTGACTGGGACTATGTCAGCGCCACCGAGGAACAGCCGATGCTGACCAGCGGCCTCTCTGTACCCGGCATTCCGCTGGCCCGGCTTGAAGGCTGCGATCTGCTGATCGTTGTTGCGGGCTTTCAGCTGGCGCGCCAGGCCACCCCCAGCCTGCTGGCGGGGCTGCGTCGCATAGCCGCCAGTGGTGCCACCATTGCAGGCATTGATGGCGGCCCCTGGCTGATGGCCGAGGCCGGGCTGCTTGAGGGGCATCCCGCAACCACCCATTGGGAGGATCTGGAGAACTTTGCCAGCCGTTTCCCTGATGTGGACTGTCGCAATGACCGCTTTACCGTCTCTGACTCCCGTATGACATCTGGTGGCGCGACCCCGGCGATCGAGATGATGCTGCACATTATCAGCAGCCGCCATGGCGCTGGCTTTGCCGCCCGTGTGGCCGGCCTGTTCCTCTATGATGGCCCCGCCGCGCCAACCCGCCCGCAAAGCCGTCTGGGAGGTCACAAGCACAATGCCCTTACCGCCAAGGCCAATGCCCTGATGGAAGCGGCGCTGGACGAGCCCCTGACACTTTCGGCCATTGCCGACCGCCTGGCCACCAGTCCGCGCAGCCTGCAACAGCAGTTTCGCCTGCGGCTCAATACCACGCCACAGGACCACTACCTGCACCTGCGCCTGGCCGAGGCCCGCCGTCTGGTCTGCGACACAGATCTGTCTCTGATGGAGGTCGCTTTGGCGACGGGCTTCACCTCGCCGTCCAGCTTTGCCCGCGCCTTTCGGGTTGCCCATGGTACCTCGGCCCGCGCATTGCGCCAAAACAGTGCCGCCAGCGCCGCCCCGTTTGGCACCTCCGGCAAAACGCGCCCCGACGCCCCCCGCCCCCCCACCCCCAGAC
>JAWUWF010000013.1:0-12825 GCA_034111985.1 Pseudophaeobacter sp. | reverse complement strand
AGTGTTGCAGCCGGGCAGTGTTGCAGCCGGGCAGTGTTGCCGCCGGGCAGTGTTGCAGCCGGGCAGTGTTGCAGTTGGGCAGTGTTACAGCCGGGCAGGTGGGGTTTTGGGATGTCGTGAGGCGATCAAAGACTTCGATGTTAGCGAATTAGGAGAGCGTTAAATCAACCACTTGATGGGCTGCGCGGCGCGCGGCTTCGGGGTGTATTTTGCGTTCGGACTGCGCCGCCTCAAGCCAGACCCCATCCATATAGCATTGCAGGGCGCTGCGGGCCGTTTCTACCCGGTCCGGGGGCAGCAGATTGGTCAGTTCAGCCCGCACATGACTGCGCACGCGGCTGCGGTTGATTCGATGCAGCCGTGACAGACGCGGTGAATAGGGGGCATTGGCCCAGAACTGCATCCAGATGCTGCACTGCGGGACGGTAAAGAGCACATCCGAAAAATTTGCGTCCATGACCGCATAAAGACGCTCTTTTGGCGTCGTGGCCGCGCCGTAGCCTGTGATCATCGCATGGCGTAATTTACGCAATAAATGCCGCATCGTGGCTTCCATCAGCCCTTCTTTTGAGCCGAAATAATAGTTAATCGATGCCGCAGACGCCCCGGCCTCCTGCGCTATTTCTGCCATAGTAACAACCGAGTAGCCACGTTTGTGTACAGCCACGATGGTGGCTTCGATCAATTCTTCGTTGCGGATGTCTCTGATACGTTTTCTTCCCATGTCAAAGTTTTGCGTTACTTGGCTCCAGGTTTCAACTGTTGTTCGCACGATGTTGAAACTTGTATCATCATTTAAAAATGTGTTTGGTTGATAGGTTTTCCGTGCTAAAAACCACTTCCATGTTCAAGGGCGCCAAAAGCCCGCCATGGGAGGGACATATGACACTCATCATTTCTGCAGGTGTTTTGCTGGCTTTTGCGCTGGTGATCTTCTGCGCCGCCAAGTGGTGGAACCTGCCAAATATCGGGGTGACCCCGGTACCGCTGTTCACCTTTATCGCTATTTTGTTCACATCCGGTCTGGATGTTGGGCTGATCATGTTTCCGCTGGCCTTTGACTACCCGCTCTATGCGGATGTCGCGAGCGAGCCCGCCTATGGGTTCACCAATCCACTGGCGCTTGAGTTCGGATTTTGGGGCTTTTTGATCTGGGCCTTCTATTTCCTGACCGCCTTTTACTTTTGCGTCATTGAGCCCCGCGTAAAGTTCTTTGAAATCGGTATTGTTAAACTGATCAATAATATGGTGATCATCACCACCTGCGCTTTTACCGGTGCCTTGTTCCTGATCTACATGCCCTACTACATTGCCGAGGTCGGCGATGGAGAGAGCGTTATTCCAGCCTTTTATGTCATCTGTTTCCTGGTGATCCTGGCAGCGGCCTATTCCTCGACCGATATCAAATATGTGCGGCTTTTGTCGGTGGGCTCTACCCTGTTGTTCCTGGCGCTGATCTTTGGCATGTGGCTGAATGCGGGTATGGGACTGGGTGAGTTCGTCTCAACCGCGGGCAATATCGGTGGCTACTTTGGCAATATCCACAAGTTCATCCTGCCGTTGACCGACTACCATGAGTTCTATCTGTTCTGGTGGTTTGCCTGGTCGATCATGATTGGCCAGTTCACCGCGCGTTTTGTTGGCGGGCTAAAGACCTGGCAACTGCTTGCAGCCCTGCTGGTCTTCCCCTCGATCCCCTTGGCCACCTGGTTTTCGGTACTGTACTTCTACCATCTGAACGCCATTCCCACCGCGGGGATTGTAAACTGGTCGATGACGGTTGTGGGTATTCTCTTTGTGATCAACTCGTTTGACTCGCTGATCCGCCTCTATACCGACAACCTGAACCTCTCGGCTGAGCGGTTTGGCAAGCTGCCCTATGTGCTGGGCAATGCCGTCGCACTTTTTGCGCTGACTTTGGCGTTCCAAAGCCAATGGCTGCAGATCCAGTGGGTCGGCTGCGTGGTGATTGGTCTCTACATTGCCTGCTTGGTCTACATTCTGGCCTTCAAGCGGCGTGAGGTGATGAACATCACAGCGTCACCCGAGGAGAACACCCTCGACTTCCACCGGATCGACACGGTTCACTAGCCGTTTTGATCCGCCGCTCCCCTGTCAGATGAGAGGGGAGCGGCACTCGAACATGACGCGGACGGACCAGAGGCTGCCAGTCAGGTGTGCATACTGGTCCGGCACCCAAGCGGGCAAATCTGCCCTCAACACCGGAGAGCCAAGCCGATGACCAGGCCGACGACAAAGCCGAATATCCTGATTCTGATGGTTGATCAGTTGAACGGGACGCTGTTTCCGGATGGCCCGGCAGACTGGCTGCATGCTCCAAATCTGAAAAAACTGGCGGCGCGTTCAACCCGCTTTGCCAATGCCTATACTGCCTCGCCGCTCTGTGCGCCGGGGCGTGCCTCATTCATGTCAGGCCAGTTGCCCTCGCGCACCGGCGTCTATGACAATGCGGCTGAGTTCCGCAGCGACATCCCCACCTATGCGCATCATCTGCGCCGTGCGGGCTATTATACCTGTCTGTCGGGCAAAATGCATTTTGTTGGCCCCGACCAGTTGCACGGCTTTGAAGACCGCCTGACCACCGATATTTATCCTGCCGATTTTGGCTGGACGCCGGATTACCGTAAACCCGGTGAGCGGATCGAGTGGGGGTATCACAATATGGGCTCGGTCACTGGCGCCGGGGTTGCCGAGACCTCGAACCAGATGGAATACGATGATGAGGTGGCTTATAATGCCTCGGCCAAGCTCTATGAGCTGTCGCGTGGGCTCGACGACCGCCCCTGGGCGTTGACCGTCAGCTTTACCCATCCGCATGACCCCTATGTGGCACGCAAGAAATACTGGGATCTTTACGAGGATTGCGCGCACCTGCTGCCCGAGGTCCCGGCGATGGGTTATGAGGATCACGACGCACACGCGCAGCGGATTTTTGACGCCAATGACTGGCGCAGCTTTGACATCACCGAAGACAATATCAAACGCGCCCGCCGTGCCTATTTTGCCAATATTTCCTATCTCGATGACAAAATCGGTGAGATCCTGCAGGTGCTGGAAGACACCCGGCAGGAGGCGACCATTTTGTTCGTGTCGGATCATGGCGATATGCTGGGCGAGCGCGGCCTCTGGTTCAAGATGAGCTTTTATGAGGGCTCGGCGCGGGTGCCGCTGATGATCGCGGCGCCGGATATGCCTGCGGGACGTATTGAAACACCGGTCTCAACGCTGGATGTGACCCCGACGCTGGGGGCTTTGGCTGGACTTCCTATGGAAGAGATTGCCCCCTGGACCGATGGCGAGGACATCTCGCCGCTGGCCCGTGGCGCCGAGCGCACCAGCCCGGTGGCAATGGAATACGCCGCCGAGGCCTCCTATGCGCCGCTGGTGTCGCTGCGCTATGGCAAATGGAAATACAATCGCTGCAGCCTTGACCCTGATCAGCTGTTTGATCTTGAGGCCGACCCACATGAGCTGCGCAATCTGGCAGGGGACTCTGCCCATGCCGGTACCGTCCAGACGCTGCGGGCAAAATCAGATGCGCGCTGGGATCTGGCGCGGTTTGACGCCGATGTGCGCGCCAGCCAGGCGCGGCGCTGGGTGGTCTACGAGGCGCTGCGCCAGGGCGGCTACTACCCCTGGGATTACCAGCCTTTGCAAAAAGCCTCAGAGCGCTACATGCGCAACCATATGAATCTCGACACGCTTGAGGGGGACAAACGTTTCCCGCGTGGTGAGTAATCTCTCCTTTCGCCCTCTTTTTCGAACGACAACAGATGCGAGTTCAACATGACCCATCCCGCCCAGCCGACCGCCAGCCATTTCATCAATGGTCAATACGTTGAAGACACAGCCGGCACGCCGATCCCGGTGATCTATGCCGCCAGTGGCGAAGAGATTGCCATGGTCTATGCCGCCACCCCCGCAATTGTCGAGCAGGCGCTGGCAAGCGGCAAAGCGGCGCAAAAGGCCTGGGCCAAGATGACGGGCACCGCGCGCGGTCGCATCCTGCGCCGCGCCGCCGATATCCTGCGCGCGCGCAACTATGACCTGTCAGTGCTGGAGACTTATGACACCGGCAAGCCTTTGCAGGAGACCCTAGTGGCGGATGCCACCTCGGGGGCGGATTCACTAGAGTATTTTGGCGGTCTGGCCGGCAGTTTGACCGGCGAACATATCCCGATGGGCGAAGACTGGGTCTATACCATCCGCGAAGCCATTGGCCTGTGCGTTGGCATCGGTGCCTGGAACTACCCGACGCAGATTGCCTGCTGGAAAGCGGCGCCTGCGCTGGCCTGTGGAAACACCATGGTGTTCAAACCCTCCGAGGCGACGCCGCTCTGTGCCTTGAAAGTTGCCGAGATCCTGCATGAGGCAGGACTGCCTGCAGGGGTGTTCAACGTGGTGCAGGGCATGGGTGAGGTTGGCGGCGCGCTGGTCAGCGATCCGCGCGTCAACAAGGTCTCGCTGACAGGCTCAGCTCCCACTGGCAAAAAGGTCTATGCGGCCGCAGCCGCTGGCATGAAGCATGTCACTATGGAGCTGGGTGGCAAATCGCCCATGATCGTCTTTGATGACGCCGATATTGAGAATGCCGTTGGGGGCGCCATCAATGGCAACTTTTACTCGTCAGGTCAGGTCTGTTCCAACGGCACCCGGGTGTTTGTGCAAAAGGGCATCAAGGAAAAGTTCCTCGCGCGCCTGGCAGAGCGTGTCGGCCATGCGGTGATTGGCGATCCACTGGATGAGGCCACCAGTTTTGGCCCCATGGTGAGTGAAGCCCAGATGAACATTGTGCTGGGCTATATCGAGAAAGGCAAAGAAGAGGGCGCACGCTTGATCTGTGGCGGCGGGCGCTGCGACATGCCCGGCTGGTACCTGCAGCCCACCGTCTTTGCCGACGTATCAGACGATATGTCCATTGCGCGCGAAGAGATCTTTGGGCCGGTCATGTCAGTGCTGGATTTTGACAGCGAGGATGAGGTCGTGGGGCGTGCCAATGATACCGAATTTGGTCTCGCCGCCGGTGTGTTCACCAAGGATTTCACCCGTGCACACCGGGTGATTGGCAATCTGGAGGCCGGCAGCTGCTTTATCAACTCCTACAATGATGCGCCGGTTGAGGCGCCTTTTGGGGGGGTCAAAGCCTCGGGCGTGGGGCGTGAGAATTCGAAAGAGGCGCTCAACCATTTCAGTCAGGTGAAGTCGGTTTATGTCCGTATGGGCGATGTTGAAGCTGCCTTCTGATTGCCCTTTTGGGCAACGCCCACCCACCCGCCCCGTTGCCCAAAAGGGCAAGAGGCAAGGGGAAAACTGAAAAATGCGCTGAGGGCGTCCTGCGTCCTTAGCAGCCCGAGGGAATGATGAAGCAGATTCGCCCTGCCTCAAGGACATGCCGCGCCCTAGCGCGGGGCCCTATGGCCGCCTTGATCCAGTGAGAATCCGCGATGGAGAGATGTGATGAAAGCGGATTATGTGATTGTGGGGGCGGGCTCGGCGGGCTGCGCTATGGCCTATCGCCTGTCAGAGGCGGGCAAGTCGGTGCTGGTGATTGAGCATGGTGGCAGTGATGTGGGGCCCTTTATCCAGATGCCCGGGGCCTTGTCCTATCCGATGAACATGTCGCTGTATGACTGGGGCTACAAATCCCAGCCCGAGCCACATCTGGACAATCGTGAGCTGGTGACACCGCGTGGCAAGGTGATTGGCGGCTCCTCTTCCATCAATGGCATGGTCTATGTGCGTGGTCACGCGGGGGACTACAATTACTGGGCCGAAAGCGGCGCGCAGGGCTGGTCTTATGCCGATGTGCTGCCCTATTTCAAGCGCATGGAAACCTGGGACGCGCGGGGGCAGGGTGGTGATGCGGACTGGCGTGGTACAGACGGCCCGCTGCATGTGACCCGCGGCCCACGCGACAACCCACTGCATGCGGCCTTTGTCGCGGCTGGATCACAGGCAGGTTATCCGGTCACTGAAGATTACAATGGCGCCCAGCAAGAGGGCTTTGGCGCGATGGAGATGACCGTCTACAAGGGGCGACGCTGGTCGGCGGCCAATGCCTATCTGCGCCCGGCGCTCAAACGCGACAACTGTGACATGATCCGCGCCCTGGCCCTTAAGGTGGTGATCAAGGATGGTCGCGCAACGGGTGTCGAAGTGGAGCGCGGCGGCAAGGTCGAGGTGATTGAGGCCGGAGCCGAGGTGATCCTGGCGGCAAGCTCGTTGAACTCGCCAAAGCTTCTGATGCTCTCTGGGATTGGACCGGCTGAACATCTGGCTGAGCATGGTATTGAGGTTGTGGCCGACCGCCCCGGCGTTGGAAAAAACCTGCAGGCCCACCTGGAGTTCTATTTCCAATACGCCTGCAACCAGCCCCTCACCCTGTTCAAATACTGGAATCTGCTGGGCAAGGCCTGGGTGGGGGCCCAGTGGCTCTTTACCAAAACCGGTCTGGGGGCCTCGAACCAGTTTGAGAGTGCCGCCTTTATCCGGTCGGACAAGGGCATCGACTACCCCGATATACAGTATCATTTCTTGCCAATCGCGGTGCGCTATGATGGCAAGGTCGCAGCCGAAGGCCATGGATTTCAGGCCCACGTCGGCCCGATGCGATCAGAATCGCGTGGTGAAGTCACCCTGGCCAGCGCTGATCCCAAAGAGGCGCCAAAGATCCAGTTCAACTATATGTCATGCGAGCAGGACTGGATCGATTTCCGTAAATGCGTGCGCCTGACCCGTGAGGTCTTTGCCCAGCAGGCCATGCAGCCCTTTGTGAAGCATGAGATCCAGCCGGGGGATGCCTTGCAAAGCGACGAGGAGCTGGATGGTTTTATCCGCGAGCACGCAGAAAGCGCCTATCATCCCTGCGGCACCTGCAAGATGGGCGCTCTGGATGATCCCATGGCTGTCGTTGACCCCGAATGCCGGGTGATTGGCGTCGAAGGCCTGCGGGTGGCGGACAGTTCCATCTTCCCGCGCATCACCAATGGCAACCTCAACGGGCCGTCGATCATGACCGGTGAAAAGGCCTCGGACCACATTCTGGGACGGCGTCTGCCCTCCTCAAATGCGCAGCCCTGGTTCAATGAGAACTGGCAGGAGAGCCAGCGCTAACCCATCGTTGACCTGCCCTCAAAAAAGCCGCCCTCTTTGGTCTCAAAGCGGGGCGGCTTTTACGCAGCAGCGGCATTGAGCCATCTGCTTTGGCAGGTGAGGGCAAATTTTTGCAAGAAAATCCTGTTTTCAAATGCTTGTTTGATCCGCGTCAAGGTGGCGGGGCCCTCGGGGCCATAATCTACCTCTGATACCAATATATGGAGCGAACAGATGTCTAATACCCCGCATGAGCTGGCAGCAGAATTTCCCGACAAAGCCGAGGCAATGAGCCAGCTGAAACAGTCTGACGCGCATTTTGCCAAACTGGCTGATGAGTACCACGAAGTGAACCGTGCCGTGCACCGCGCCGAGACCAATGTAGAGCCGCTGGAAGAGCTGGCCGAGGTCGAGTTGCGCAAAAAACGTGGTGCCCTGAAGGATGAAATCTGGAGCATTCTGGCCAAGGTCTGATGCCGGGTTGAGAGGCGGGGCTAGCCTCGTCTGATCTGGCGAGGGCGGACCGTCCTAGAAGTAGAGTAACCAGTTTGAGGGCGTCTTTCGCCCTCTTTTTTCGTCCGGAGGAGGCTTTTCACAAAGCCTTTGGAAACTTGCCTCTAGCCTACTTCATAGGGCAGGACGCCGCGTTGGTCGTTGTTGATGGTCAAACGGCGCTCCAGAGGTGGAATGGAGCGCTGGTGGCAGGTTTTACGCTCGCAGATGCGGCAGGAAATACCGATGGGTTCATAGGCCGTGGCATGGCTCATTTCGAGGTTGTCAGCATAAACGAGGGCCTCGGCATGGCGCACTTCGCAGCCCAAAGCGATGGCATAACGGCGCACCGGAGAGCCAAACGAGCCGCCTGATTTTGAAACATCGCGCGCCAGTGAGATATAGCGCACGCCGTCCGGGGTCTCAGCCAGTTGCCGCAGGAAACGTCCGGGGGTCTCAAAGGCCCGATGCACGTTCCACAGCGGGCAGGCGCCGCCAAAGCGGGCAAACTGCAGCCGGGTGGCCGAGTGGCGTTTGGTGATGGTGCCGGCCTGATCAACCCGCACAAAGAAAAATGGAATGCCTTTGGCGCCGGGACGTTGCAGGGTTGAGAGACGATGCGCCACCTGCTCAATTGAGGCGCCAAACCGGGTGGCCAGGCGTTCCAGATCATGCCGGTCTTCCTGAGCAGCCTGCAAAAAGCGGCCATAGGGCATCAGGGCCGCCCCGGCAAAATAGTTGGCCAGACCGATCTTGGCGATGGCGCGGGCCTCGTCGCTTTGGAAGCGGGCAAAATCAAGGGTGGCTTCCAGAAGGCTGTTCTGGCTCAGCAGCGCCACCTGTAGCAGCAGTTGAAAGACCTGCGTAGGCGGGTTGGAGCGATTTGACAGCTGCAGCCTCTTTGCAACCGGGTCATATTCACGCAGCCCGTCCATATCGCCCAGGGTGATGGTGATCCCTGCGTTCTCCAGGGCGGCAGTCGCGGCGGTCCGCACATCGGCAGATCCCGCAAAGCGTTCGGCGGCCCGGTCCATTGCATCAATGTAGTTGTCGCAATAATGGAAAAAGTCGCGTACCTCTTCCCAGGGGCTGGCCTGAATGCGGGAATCCTCGCGGCCCAGGGCTTCGTCCAGCGAGGCAAGCCGTTCATGGGTCTGGCGATAGGCGCGGTGCAGGCTGAGAAAGGCGCGGGCCAGCGCAGGCGCATTCGAGGCGGTGAGGCGCAGATCAGCCAGCGGCGGTGCATCATCGGCAAAGACCGGATCGGCCATAGCCTCGCGCATATCCGTGACCAGACGTTCACTGTCGCCTGCCGAAAGCTCGGTCACATCCATGCCAAATTCCTGCGCCAGCGCCAGAACAACAGTGGTCGAGACCGGCCGGTTGTTGTTCTCCATCTGGTTGAGATAGGGTAGCGAGACCCCGAGTTTGGCGGCAAAATCTTTTTGTGTCAGCTCAAGCCGGGTCCGCATCTCGCGCAGCTTTGCGCCTGCATAGAGTTTTTGAGTGGCCATTTGGGCTGCCTTTGCAAAACCTGTATGCGGCTACTGTATAAATGCAAACTGCCTGGCGCAAGCACCTCGTATAGCCGGTAAAGGCGTGTGTTTGGCTTGCGCTGTGCTGAAGCGGAAGAATTGCTCGCCTCAGTTCTGATGTCGCCCGGATCTAGCGCAGGTTTTTTTCACGTTTTATGACGAGCGCGATGGAAATCAACCCGAGAATGGCGGTGGTAAACATGATGACCAGCAGCGGGGCCGCCGTGGTGCCGGGGACCAGCACCCACCCAGCCATCGCGCTGAGCCCGGCGCCGCCGCCAAGCATGATGGCGCCGCTCAAGCCCGAGGCAGAGCCGGCCAGATGGGGGCGCACAGAAATGGCGCCAGCGGTGGCGTTGGGAATGGCCATGCCATTTCCCAGCCCCACCATGCACATGAAGCCAAAGAACGAGGTGACACTATCCAGGCCGGCCAGTGCCAGTGTCAGGGAGATGCCGACGCCAATCCCGTTGATGATACAGCCCCAAAGGACCATTTGATTAATCCCGATGCGCACGGAATAGCGACCGGAAATGAAGTTCCCGAAGAAGTAGCCCACCGCAGGGGCCGCGAAATAGAGGCCAAACACCGCCGGGCTTAACCCGTAGACCTGATCTCCAAGGAAAGGTGCGCCCCCAAGATAGGCAAAAAACGCCCCTGAAGCGAAGCCGGAGGCCAGAGAATAGCCCCAAAACCGTGGCGATTTGAACAGCTCTGGGTATTCGCGAAACTGGGCTGCCAGAGTTTTGCCGCTCTTGGTCGCAGTCTCACCAAAATCAAAATAGGTGAGCAGGTATACAAAGACGCCGAACAGGGCCAGAAACCAGAAATTGGCCTGCCAGCCAAAGGCCTGATCGAGCGCGCCGCCAATGATCGGGCCGACCATCGGCACCACAGCCACACCCATCGTGACATAGCCCAGCATGCTCGCGGCCTGATCCGTGTCATAGATATCGCGCACCGCAGCACGGCTGAGGACCATGGCAGAGGCGATCGCGGCCTGCCCCATGCGAAACATCAGAAAGATCTCGGCGGTTGGGGCAAAGATGCAGCCCAGGGTCGCAAGGACGAACAGCACAATGCTGATCAGAATGACCGGCCGTCGTCCCATCTTGTCTGAAATCGGCCCCACAACGATCTGAACGGCGGCATTGACGCCAAGATACAGCGCCACGGACAGCTGCAAGAGCCGGTAGTCTGCCTGGAAATATTTGGCCATGCCAGGCAGGGAAGGCAGAAAGACATTCATCGCCAGCGCCGAAAGCCCGGCCAGCAGGATCAGAGTTGCAATATGCGGCTTGCTGCGACCGCTTGACGAGGGGCTTTGAGAGTTTTGCATACTGTGGGCTTAGTTCAGCCCAAATCGATTGTCTATTGGTTGTGCGCCTTAAACGAGAAAGTCCTCCCCAAGCCCGGCCAAAGTGACGTCACGGAGCAAGAGGCTGCCGCCCGTGTCAAAATCGAACAACACGCCGTTTTCTGTGTCCCGCGCCTGATCGAGAAGGTCGTCCAGGTCACCGTGAGCGGTGATATACAACCGGTCTGTGCCGGTCTCAAAGTCTTCTACCGTATCATTTCCTCCCTGGTTTTTGAACACGAAGGTGTCTTGACCTCTGCCCCCGAGCAAAACGTCATCGCCAGCCTGCCCATCCAGCCTGTCGGCACCGTTTTTGCCAGTCAGCTGGTCATCCTCTGAGCCGCCATAGAGCTGATCGCGCCCGCGGCCGCCAAAAAGAAGGTCCACGCCCTCGTCGCCCCACAATGTGTCGCGTCCCGCGCCGCCTTCCATCCGGTCGTTGCCGGCCTTTCCGGCCAGAACATCATGATTTGCATGGCCGCGCAGCAGGTTGTTCAGCTCATTGCCGATCACCAGATCCGCGCCTCTGGCGCCAAAGGCATTCTCGATCTCAGTGCCAAAGGTCACAACCACGTCCTGGTCGGCGTCAAAGGAGGAAAACGCCCCCTGGCGCAGGTCCAGTATGACGCCTCTGCTGCGGCCATTCGCATCCAGAACGTCGGTGCCGCCACTGTCCCAGATGCTGTCCACGGTCCTGGTGCGGCTGCCTGTGTAGCGGCTGGTGCCTTCGTCATGGGCGGCGGCACCCCAGATGGCCTGCAGCGCAAGCACGTCAAACAGCATCATGGCATCGCTGTCCTTGCCGTTCACGGGGTTCGCGCGGTACGACATCACCGAATAAAGGTTGCTGTCGAACTCAAGGGGGAGGGTGTCGTCCGCCTCGTGGGTGTGGCGCAGGCCCATGGCGTGGCCCAGTTCATGCAGCAACAGGTCGAACTGCCGGTCCGACGACAGGTCCAGGTCGGTGTCATAGGCGACAAAGCCGTCCCATTCTGTGATGCTGCTGCCCTGATAGCGGACGCTGTAGCCGCCATGGCCAATGACCGATCCGGGCAGTGAGATTGCCGCCACATTAAGATCCGGGTCATTGCTGCCCGTTGTTTCCACAAATGCCACGTTGAGAAAGCTCTCGATATGCGCCAGCGCCGCCTCAAACTCCGCTTTCTCGGCGGCAGAGAATTGCCGCCAGCCCGAGTATTCTGCGCTGGTCGGCAGATCTGCGGGGGCCACGTCGCCGGCGTATTGATAGCTGATCGTGATCCGGGGGCTGTCTGTGGTGTTCAAGGGATCACTGGCGTTGAAACGTGTGTATTGCATCGCTGCGATGATTTCGTTTTGACTTAGCATTGCTCTGCCCAAATTTGCCTGAGGAGAGCCCGATATTGTGCTGTAGCCTTTGAACGAAGCATGAACGCATTGCGGCGAAAATGTGTTGCATTGGATCGAAAATGGAAACAATCCGCCAAGGGTTAGCAGTTATTCAGGTTTCCACTATCGGTATGCAAAACATTTGCAAATTTGCCAAATTTGCCTTTGGTCTGGTCTGTGCAGGCGGTAAGCTGCGGCAAATTCTATATGGGGATCTGTGCCATGAAAGATATTCTGTCCGAGCTGGAAGACCGCCGCTCTGCTGCGCGCCTGGGGGGCGGTCAACGCCGCATCGATGCGCAACATGGGCGTGGTAAACTGACTGCGCGCGAGCGGATCGAGCTTTTGCTGGACGAGGACAGCTTTGAAGAGTTCGACATGTTCGTCTCCCATCGCTGTACAGATTTTGGTATGGAAAAACAAAAGCCTGCTGGCGATGGCGTGGTCACGGGCTGGGGCACAATCAATGGCCGGATGGTCTATGTGTTTTCCCAGGACTTCACCGTTTTTGGCGGCTCGTTGTCGGCAACCCATGCGCAAAAGATCTGCAAGATCCAGGATATGGCGATCCAGAACGGTGCGCCGATTATCGGCCTCAATGATTCTGGCGGCGCCCGTATTCAGGAGGGCGTCGACTCGCTTGCGGGCTATGCTGAGGTGTTCCAACGCAATATCATGGCCAGCGGCGTAGTGCCGCAGATCTCGGTGATCATGGGGCCCTGTGCCGGTGGGGCGGTGTATTCGCCTGCGATGACCGATTTCATCTTTATGGTGAAAGACACCTCTTACATGTTTGTGACTGGTCCCGATGTGGTCAAAACCGTCACCAATGAGGTGGTGACAGCCGAAGAACTGGGCGGCGCCTCCACCCATACCAAAAAGTCATCTGTGGCCGATGGTGCCTTTGAAAATGATGTTGAGGCCCTGGCCGAGGTGCGCCGGCTGGTCGACTTCCTGCCG
>JAWUWF010000012.1:0-9688 GCA_034111985.1 Pseudophaeobacter sp. | reverse complement strand
CTTGCGTCTCGAATGCCACCGTTAACCGACCATCCGAAACGAACGCTGTTAGGCCGCGTCGTGCCGGTCTCCTGTGTCGATCAGATCAAGGGTGCTATCGCTGGCGTCACTGGGCGCAAACATCTCAGCGACCATGCGCTGCATGATCTCGTTTTGCTTGTGACTTGGGTGCCAGTTCTTCCACCGCGCGCGCTTTGCCATGTCGGCGGCAAAGTCACGATCCCATTGGCTATCCAATGAGCGGGCAAGGATCGGCATATAGAAAAAGAGGTGTTCGAGGCTGCGGGGCTGGTTCATTGCACCCCCTCCGCCGTGACAGTGCCGAACACGGCCAGCGTTGCCACGTCATAGGCGTTGTCTTTGTCCAGACTGCGCAGGGCCGCATAGGCCAAGCCAGCGCGCTCAGCCTCAGTGAGGCGAGCAATCAGAATGACGGTGAGGCTGTGCCACGCGGCTGTGGTGCCAACGGTGAGCGCGTAGCCGATTGAACGGGACACTTTTTTATGTGCGGCTTTGCCAAACCGAGCCATTGCCGAACGCTGATTTGGAGCTTTGGAATTGTTCGCCAAGCGGCAAGTATTCTTAGTGTTTTCAAGGGTCGGACTTTTGGGGTTCGACGGTCTAACACTATGATTTAAATGGGGGCTCTGTGTTCTCCACGGCTCGCCATTTCTTTTAATTATCTGTCTATAATATTGCTAAGGTTCAGGGTGTAGTCGCAATACACTTCGATGAAGCCCGCACGTTTTCAACAAAGATGGTCCGTAAAACCGATCAAGCGATAGCCATCTCCCCCAGCAGGTGCCCAATTCAGGCAGGCAACGGTGACAGACTAGACTGGTAGACACTGGGTGCTCGGCGCAAAATGTCACCCCGTCAGCAAGGATCGTTTGCCCGCGATGTGTGCGAGCCTTCCAACGTCGCAAGCCCCATTTGAGCCATGGCATTGCTCATCTCTGCGCTCAGAACCTCCCAAAGGCTCTCAAGCCCCTTCTCACCGGCAGCGGCCATGGCAAATTGCAAGATACGGCCAAAGAAAACAAAATCAGCGCCATTCAAAAGCGCTTTCAACGCGTCCTCTCCTGATCGCAAGCCACTGTCGTAAAACAGCGGATACTCAGACCCCACTGCAGCGCGGATCTGTGGCAGCACGCGGAACGGCGCCGGAGCGCTCTCGAACTGGCGTGACCCATGGCTGGACACCTGAATGGCATCCACTCCGGCCTGTTTCAGCGCGACGGCATCCTCGGCGTCTAATACGCCCTTGACCACAAGGTTACCCGGCCAGGCGTCCCGCAGGCGTGCCAGTGTCTCCCAGCTGGCTTTTGCCCGGCTCTCGGTGCGATCAAAGTGAAAACCCTCTTTGGCAAAATTGGCCATCTGCGGCTTGCCGTGCCACAGCGAAGACAGCGACCAGCGCGGGTGCAGTGCAAAATCAATGAACTGCCGGGGGCCGATCCTGAAGGGCATCTTGAACCCGTGCCGCAGCTCGCGTGGACGGCGCCCCACCTCGGGCACATCCACCGTCAGAACCAGCGTCTCATAGCCTGCGGCGCGGGCCCGCTCGACCAGGTTGAAGGACCCGGAGCCATCACCGCTGAAATACAGTTGGAACCAGGCATGACCCTGCGCTGTGTCGATAAGCTGCTCCATCGCGGTCGAGGCCACGGTGGACACACCAAGCGGCACCTTGTAGCGGGCAGCAAGACGGGCCAGCATCAGATCTGCGCCGGGGGCCGACAGGTTGCACATGCCCATGGGCGCGATGCCAAAGGGGCGCTCTGCCATCTGGCCAAACAGAGGTTTT
Source organism: Pseudophaeobacter sp. (assembly GCA_034111985.1). Classification (GTDB taxonomy): domain Bacteria; phylum Pseudomonadota; class Alphaproteobacteria; order Rhodobacterales; family Rhodobacteraceae; genus Pseudophaeobacter. The sequence goes on along the minus strand of JAWUWF010000012.1, from coordinate 7,881 downwards.
GCCAGTGAGCGCTGGCTCACATCCCGCAGAATTCTGGGCCGCAGCTCCATCGCGTCAAAGGCTGCGCGATTGCGATCAACACCGGTTTCCGACCCCGCCGCCCCGTCGATATAGTCAAAGACCATCCACGGCAGCTGCCGCCGCGCCAGGCGACGGGCATCTGCGGCACTGTGAATGGTCTTTGCGCCTCTCAAGCCTGAACGGCCTTCATAAAGCGATCACGGATAATCACCGGATCCATGGTGATCACCGGCATCTTGGCATTGCCGCTGTCACATTTGACCACGAGGATATGCATCTTGCCGCTGTCCAGCGCCTTTTGCAGCACCGGGCCCGTGTCGACATCCCTGCACTCGATCACATTCTCGCAGCCGCAGGCCTCGGCGACCTTGGCAAGCGAGGTTTTGCGACCCGCATAGGTGGGCTGATCGCCCGTCGAGCCGTAAGAGCCGTTGTCGATGATCATCAGAATGTAGTTGTCGGTGACATTGTTGGCGATGGTCGGCAATGTGCCCATATTGGTCAGGATCGAGCCATCACCATCAATCACAATCACCGGTTTTGGCTGCGCCAGCGCCAGTCCAAATCCGATGCTCGAGGCTAGCCCCATGGTGCCAAGCATGTAGAAGTTGGTGGGTTGATCGTCGATGGCATGCAGCTCCTGGCTGGGAATACCGATGTTGCAGACCACCAGCTGATCCCGCAGGATCGGCGCTATCTCTTTCAGAATTTCAGAACGGATCATTGGTCGCCATAGCCTCCCCAAAAATTGGCATCCGTCAGGATGGCCACCGGTTTGTTGCACATGAAAGTGTATTTCAGGATCATGTCGAACTCTTCCACATCCGACTGTTTATGAAAATGATAGGTCGGGATATTCATCTGCGCCAGCAAGGCCTTGGTATGGATCGCCATCTCAACCTGACAGGCGACGGGCTCACGCAGCTCACCGCGATAGGAGATCAGCATGGGCAGCGGCATCCGGTAGTATTGCGTCAGTGTGGCCAGCGTGTTGATGGTCACCCCAATGGCGGTGTTTTGCATGATGATGGCTGGGCGCTTGCCGCCCATCCAGGCCCCGGCACACAGGCCCATGCCCTCATCTTCCTTGTTCGAGGGGATATGAAATATTTCGTCGCGGGTATCGACCTCTTCGATCACGCCGGCCAGCTGCTTGCAGGGGACGGTGGTGATAAAAGAGATATCGTTGGCAACAAGATCATCTACGATCCTCTTGTCGATGCTCATTTCAGACATGCCTTTCAATTGATGTGCAAAACCGCACAGGATTACAGAACTGGAATACAGGATAGTACTACAGTTTAGGGGAACTAGATCACGCGCTGCGGTGCACATGCACGGCGCAGGAGGCGTGGCGCACAACACGGGACGCCGTGGAGCCGAGAAAATAGTCGCTCAATCCCGGCCGGTGAGAGCCAATAACAATACAGTCAACCGCATGTGCCGCCGCAAAATCAATGATGCTGCGGGCAGTGTGGCCCTTAATCAGCTCTGATCTGACATCTGGCAAATCTGCCAGTTTGGCCGCGAGCATCGCTGCGGCCCGCTCAAACCCTTCCCGCACTGCCTCTTTGTCGAGAAAGGCGCTGACAGAGCCCTGAACGGCCTCATAGACATGCAGCGCGGTGATCTCTCCATCATGGGCGCAGAGCGCGCGCGCCACTTTGATGGTATGTTCCGAGATGCCATGATCTAGCGCCATGGGAACGAGGATCTTTTGGTACATGAGCTGTCTCCAGTGCGGGTTTTACAAGGGCGGCTTTACACGGGCGGGTCTTAAAGGTTGTCAGGGTCAGGCGAGAAAAAACAGCCAGGGCTATCCCGGCCAGGGGGTCAGAATGATCTTTGGCGCGGCCACGCGGCCAGCCCGCAGGTCCTTAAAGGCCTGCGCCCCCTGCGACAAAGGCCGCGTCTCAAACCAGTCGAGAGGGCCAAGTTGGCCTGCAAAAATCGCCTCGGCCGTGTCGCGAAAATCCTGCGCGGTATAGGTGTAGGTGCCGATAAAGCTGATCTCTTGCAGCGTCATGCGCCGGATATCCAGACCACCCATGTCTTCGCCAAGGCCGACATGCGCAATCACCCCACCCGGACGCGCGCAGCGTGAGGCAATCGCCCGGGTGGCGGCATAGCCCACCGCATCAATCACGATGGCATAGTCGCCAGTCGCTTCGGCCACCACCTCCTGGCCGCATTGCTCCCGTAAAAACGCCTGCCGAATTTCATTTGGCTCAGCAATGGTGACAGTCTCTACCGCCATCGCCTTGAGCGCCAGCGCGGCCGCAAGGCCAATGGCGCCGCCGCCAATGACCAATGCCTGCCGCTGCATCATTGGGTGCAGCGCCTCAAGCGCCAATCTCACCGCATGCCAGCTCACCGCCAGCGGCTCTGCCAGAGCCGCCTTGGTCAGGGGAATACCTGCCGGCACCGCCACAAGGTTGCTGTCCGGCATGGTGACATATTGCGCAAAGGCTCCGGCGCGCGGCGGCATGGAAATGATCTGGCGATCTGCGCAAAGGTTTTCGCGCCGGGCACGACAGGCCACGCATGTCCCGCATGTGACCAAAGGGTTGACCGTGACACGCATGCCATCCTTAGCGCCACCGACAATAGTGCCCGCCGCCTCATGTCCCAGGATCAGCGGCGCCGGTCGGCGCGCGTCATGGCCAAGATATGCATGCATATCCGAGCCACAGATCCCAACCGCGTCAATACGGATCAGCTGGGTGCCCGCATCTGGGCTGATGTCAGGCACATCGCGGTAGCCCAGTTGTTCGACACCGTCATACACAAGCGCTTTCATTTCGCGGTATAGCCTCCGTCCACCATCAAAACCTGCCCCGTCACAAAGCTCGACGCCTCGGAGCATAAAAACAGCAGCGGCCCGTCGATGTCTTCAAGCCGCCCGTTGCGCTGCACACAGGTCTGCGCCGCATTGCGCGCCGCGCGGTCCGGGTCGTCAAAAACCGCCTGCGTCAGCTCGGTCGGGAAAAAGCCCGGTCCAATTGCATTTGCGGTGATGCCATGCGGTGACCAGGCCTCGGCCATGGCGCGGGTCAGCTGCCCCACCCCGGCCTTTGTCGCACCATAGGCAATACCGCCGGGAAAGGCGCGTGTCGTCTGCAGCGAGGCGAAATTCACGATCCGCCCCCAGCCCTTTTGCCGCATGCCCGGCACCAGCGCCTGACTGAGGAAAAAGGGCGCGCTGAGGTTGAGGGCAAGGGTCTGATCCCAGGCCTCTGGCGTGACCTCATCCGCGGTCTGGCGGGTATTGATGCCGGCGGCATGCACCAGAATATCCGGTGCCCCAAACGGCGCGCAGATGGCACGGCTCAACGCCTCAATACTGCTGCGGTCCGCCACATCCGCCGTGACACACTCAGCCGCCGCGCCGACCTCGGCCTTCAGGATTTCCAGCGCCGAGCTACGCCGGGCAACGCCCACGACCTGCGCGCCAGCCGCGGCCAGGGCAAGCGCTGCGCGCCGCCCCAGACCAGAGCTGGCTCCGGTGACGCAGGCCACCCGCCCCGTCAAATCAAACATGGCGCGGGGATCAGTCATTACCGGTCAAATCAAAAGTCTCATCCGGGAAATATTTGGCAAGCCGCACATCGGCGGCGCGGGCATGGCCCTCCATGCCTTCCAGTCGCGAGATGCGTGCTGTCGCTTCGGCCACGGCCTTAGAGCCTTCCCGGGTGGCACGCTGCCAGGTGACGATCTTCATATACTTATGTACGCTGAGGCCGCCTGTGTAGCTCGCCGCACCCGAGGTTGGCAGCACATGGTTGGTGCCTGTCGCCTTGTCGCCATAAGAAACCGTGGTTTCTTCGCCCAGAAACAGCGAGCCATAGCAGGTCAGCTGCCCCAGCCACCAATCCAGATCTTCGGCCTGTACCGTCAGGTGTTCTGGCGCGTAGTCATCAGACACCTCCGCCATCTCTTCGCGATCCGCACAGAGGATCACCTCGGCATAGTCGCGCCAGGCGGCAAAGGCGTTTTCTCGGTTCAGCTCGGGCAGATCATCAATCAGTGTCGGCACAATCTGCATCACCGTCTCAGCCAAGGCACGGTCATCCGTCACCAGCCAGACAGGTGAGTTGTAGCCGTGTTCCGCCTGGCTCACCAGATCCGTGGCCACCACAAGCGCATCCGCTGATTTGTCAGCCAGGATCAAACTGTCCGTGGGCCCGGCAATCATATCAATGCCAACACGGCCAAACAGAATGCGCTTGGCCTCGGCGACAAACTGATTGCCTGGCCCCACCAGAATATTGGCTTTTGGCAGGTCAAACAGGCCAAAGGCCATGGCCGCCACCCCCTGCACGCCGCCCATCGCCAGGATCCTGTCGGCACCGCAGATATGCGCCGCATAGACAATCGCCGGGGCCACGCCAACACCGGGCCGCGGTGGAGAACAGGCGGTGATATGGCGACATCCGGCCACCTTGGCGGTGGTCACCGTCATGATGGCGCTGGCGACATGGCTATAGCGGCCGCCCGGCACGTAGCAGCCCGCCGCATCTACCGGGATCGCCTTTTGTCCGGCAATAAAGCCCGGCGCAATTTCCAGTTCGACATCCGTCAGAGTGGCCTTCTGGGTCTCAGCAAAACGGCGCACATTGTCATGGGCAAAGCGGATATCCGCTTTTAGCCGCTCTGGCACCAGCGCCGAGGCCGCTGCGATTTCCTCGGCGTTCAGCAGAACGGAGCCCTCATATTTGTCAAACTTGGCGGCATATTCCAGCGCCTTTGCATCGCCCCCGGCCTCGATATCCGCAAGGATGGTCTTGACCGTCTCATGTACTTCTGATGCATCCGATTTAGCGGTCAGGGTTGCCTTTTTGAGGTATTCTCTTGTCATTTCTGCGTGTTCCTATTGGTAAATTTCGGGAAGCAAGGTGGTCGAGACTGCGGGAACATAGGCAATCAGCAAAACCACAATAAGCATAGTCAAAACAAAGGGCACAGCCCGCGCGGCAATCTTGAGGATTGATTCACCGGTGATGCCCGAGACCACAAACAGGTTGAGGCCCAGCGGCGGCGTGATAAAGCCCACCCCCAGTGCGGTGATCATCATGATGCAGAACTGAATTTCATTCATGCCAATGTTATCCGCAAGCGGTTTCAGGATAGGCGCCAGGATCACGATATTCGGCGTTGTCTCCATCACACATCCCGCCGCGATCAGAATCCCGATCATCAACAGGATGAGCACATAGGGATCATCCGTCAGCGCAGTGATCGAGGTCACAAAACCCTGCGGAACCCCCATGATTGCCAGCGCTTCGGCCAGAGGTGCGGAAAAGGCAATGATCGGCAGAATGACCCCGTTGACCTTGGCAGAGCTGACCAGCATCGCCGGAAAATCCGCCAGCGACAGCGTGCGCATTATAAAGCCCATGATGATGGTCACAACAACGGCGGTTGCCCCGGCCTCGGTTGGGGTAAGCCGCCCTGAGAAGATACCGTAAAAGATGATGCCGGGCACGATAAAGGCATACCAGCCTGATTTTAGCGCCCGTCCCAGATTGGCGGACCATTCGCCAAAGCTCAACATGCCGCCGCCTTCATAATCATAAATACGGTTCACGATAAGGTTGGTGACAAGGATCGAGATTAGGATTGCCAGACCGGGGATCAGCGCCGCCAAAAACAGGGTTGAGGCGGAAATACCCAGCACCAGCCCGATGATGATATAGGCAATGGAGGGCGGGATCAGGATACCGGTACAGGCACCCGCCGCGACCAGCGCACAGGCATAGGGACGTGGGTAGCCGCTTTCGACCAACCGGTCGATGGTCATGCGTCCGACAGCCGCCGCCCCTGCCGCGTCAGAGCCCGAAATGGCGGCGAACATCCCGCAGACAAGCACCGTGGCAGAACCAAAGCCGCCCTTGGCAAAACAGGTCAGCGCCTCGGCCACATCAAGGAATTTGCGCGAAAGCCCGGTCCGCACCAGCACGTCTCCCGTCAGAATAAACAGCGGCACAGCCGTCAACGCAAAGGCATCAATGCCAGAAAACAGGCTCTCGCCAACCAGGCTCAGCGGCAGATCCCCGGACATGACAAGCATGATGATAGCTGCGGTGCCAATCGCGGCCCAGACAGGCACCGCCAAGGCAATGAGCGCGACGAACAGAATGACCGGAAGGTAGAAATCCCACCCAAGTTCAACAGTTTGGTTCAAAGTGGTCCAAAGCATTTCAAACCCCCTCAATCAAACAGTTTATCGCCTTCAAAGACGGGCGTGCCGTCCCGAAGGGATTTGAGGTCGCGTTGAAACGACTGGATCAGGCGCCAGATCATCAGGGAAAACCCCAGCGGCACAGCCATCAGGAACCAGACCTTGGAGATGCGCAGCCCATCGGTGACAGAGCCGAATTTTGCCGAGACCAGAACCGTCTCAAAGGACCAGAACAGCGCCACAAGTGCGACCGCGAACATCACCAGATCACCAAAGATATACAGAGCCGCCTTGGGCCGGGGGCCAACATAGTGCATCAGCACATCAATGCGGATATGGGCGCGTTCCTTGACGGCCGCCGCCGCACCGATCCAGGCCAGATAGATGAACGCATAGCGCACGATCTCTTCGCCCCAGATCGACGAATAAGAGAACAGCTCTCGCCGCAACACTTCAACGGCCATGGTGATCACCAGCAGCACATAGAACATCAGCAGCAGCCATCGCTCCGCGTTCTGGTCCAATTTTTTCAATACGCCCATCTCTCGCCCCACCTTCTGGCCACAGCTATTGGTTCAGCTTTTCGGCTGTTCAACTCGACTGCCTTGCAAAGGGCAGGCGCCATTGCGGCGCCTGCCCCTGATTTCAGGCGTCGTGGACGTAGTATTTGCCTTGGGTGCCTGCGGCCTCTTCCAGCTTGGCAAAGGCCTCCATGGAGCCGGCCAGCTCGGTTTTAAAGGCATCCCATTCCGGGCGCTGATAGCCGCCAGCGGCCTGCCACTCGGCCAGTTGATCGGCGCTCAGGGAATGGAACTGCACACCCGCCTTGGCCAGTTCCGCCATGGCATAGGCGCGGGCTGAGGGCACCTTGGACAGGTTCTGATGCGCCGTCATTTCAGAGGCCCACATAATGCCATCCTGCACATCCGCTGGCATTGAATTGAACCACTCAAGATTACAGGAATAAACCTGACTGTCTGGCACCGCCTGGGTAAAGGTCACATGGCTCAGGATGTCTTTAAAGCCAAAGACATAGAGCGCGCCGACTGAAGGGTCCAAGGCGTCAGCAACCCCCTGTTTGATCGCCGAAGGCGTCTCACCCCAGGCAACGGGGGTCGGGTTGGCACCTACCATACGGTAGTACTGCTGCAGCATTTTTGAGCCGGGAACCCGGAACTTTACCCCAGACAGATCACCGGGGCTGAGCACGGCGCCAGCACCACCTTTGCGCACCGCAATAACGCGGGGGTCAATATTGACATAAAACAGCGCCTTAAAACCAGCCGCCTCTACCTTTGGATGCACCTCGGCCTTCCAATGGTCCGAATTCACCAGGTTGGTGAAGCGCTGATTAGAGCCACACAGATAGGGCATATTGATCAGGTCAACGGTTGAGGCAAAGGGGGCAAAATTGGACAGAGAGTGCTGCGCCGCCTGAATGGTGCCGCCCTGCACCTTTTGTACCAGCGCCCCACCGGCGCCCAGCTGCCCACCAGGCGCGAGCTTGACATAGACCTTGCCATTGGTGGCGTTCTGAATGTTTTCTTTCAGGTCCAGCTGCATGATTGGATAGCTGCGCGAAGCGCCCATCACATAGGCCGTGGCAATCGTCATCACATGATCTGCGGCCTTTTCTCGGTCGCGCTCTTAATTTGCCGTTTTAGCCACGGCCTCGCATG
>JAWUWF010000011.1:0-11295 GCA_034111985.1 Pseudophaeobacter sp. | reverse complement strand
ACCAGATATAGCATCACGGCCCGGTGACCTTGTTGGGTCATTTTGACCAATTCGCCCAGATGTTTCGTCCCACGTTTGGTCACACTATCGGGAAACTCAGCGAGCCCGGCCTGGCGCATCAGGGTGCCACTTTTGATTTCAACATAACAGTCTGGCAGGCCGGGTTGCGTCAGTAAAAAGTCGATGCGGCTGTTTTCGCCGTATTTTACTTCGGGTCGGACCGTTTGATAGGCGGCCAATTCGGGAATTTCCTGCGCCTTAAGGGCTGCGCGCAAAGCGCGGTTTGGAACAGAGGTATCAACCCCCGTAAAATGGCCGTTCTCATGGTCGACCAGGCGCCAGCCGTAGTTCAGCTTTCTCTTGGGGTCATCATTGGGCTCAAGCCAGACCGTCATACCGGGCTCTGCTAATCCCATCATCGAGCCGGGGTTGGCGCAATGGGCGGTGATCTCGCGACCGTCCTCAAGCAGGCAGTCGGCAAGAAAGCGTTTGTAACGACGCATCAGCGTGGCGCGGATCAGGGGCGTAGTGAATTTCATGGGGGTTTGGGTAGCGCACCTGCGGAGAATGTCAATCTGGAGCCTTGCCACGTTCACCAGCCTGCTGCGATCTATGGGGGTTTTTGCCGGATCGCCACGGTAAACTTCACCTCAGGGTCCCCTGAGGCGGGATGTCCGCTTGCTCCTGATGCCAGAGCAGCTATCTTGCGGCCAAGGTGATAAGATTGAGCCGTAAATAGGAGAGAGATGATGCCCAACCCCAGTGCCGCGATGCTGGTCATCGGTGATGAAATCCTGTCTGGGCGTACCCGCGATACCAATACGCATTTTCTGGCCGGTGAGCTGACCAAACAGGGCATCGACCTAAAAGAAGTGCGGGTGGTCAGTGATGAGGCCCCGGTCATTGTCGCGGCGGTTCAGACACTCAGCGCCCTTTACGATCATGTCTTTACCAGTGGTGGCATCGGCCCCACCCATGATGACATTACAGCCGACTGCATTGCGCAGGCCTTTGAGGCGCATATTGATGTGCGCGACGATGCCCGGGCCATTCTGGCGGCGCATTACGCCAATTCCGGGCAAGAGCTGAACACGGCCCGTTTGCGCATGGCGCGCATTCCCGACGGCGCTACGCTGATCGATAATCCGGTGTCGTCGGCGCCGGGGTTTACCCTAGGCAATGTGAATGTGATGGCCGGGGTGCCAACTGTGTTTCAGGCCATGGTGGCCAGCGTCTTGCCAGGGCTGACCGGTGGCGCACCACTGCTGTCGCAAAGCCTGCGGGTGATGCGTGGTGAGGGCGATATTGCTGCCTTTCTGTCTGATTTGGCAGCGCGCCATAGCGATCTGTCGATTGGCTGCTACCCATTTCAGCACAATGGAGCCTATGGCGCCAATGTGGTCATCCGGGGCCACAACGGCGCGGGCGTTGATGCGGCGATGCAGGAACTGGCGCAGGAGATGGGGCTATGAGCGCAGCCCCCGCCCTGACAGATCCAAAATACTACGCCGTGCTCGAGGCCACCTGGCCCTGCGCCGCCAAACGCAGGCTGGGGCCGGTGACGCTGCGCGAGGGCGAGGGCGGCGGCAGTCGGGTCTCGGCGGCCAGTGTGGAGGGCACGGCAGGCATTGATGAGATCCGTGCCGCCGAAGATGCGATGCGTGCCATGGGGCAGAACTGCCTTTTTATGATCTACGACGGGCAGGATGCGCTGGATGCCCAGCTTGCCGCGCGCGGCTATGTGGTGAAGGATCCGGTCAACCTCTGGACCTGTCCGATTGCGGCTTTGATGGATGTTGAGATCCCCCGGGTCACAACCTTTGCGCTTTGGTCGCCACTGGAAATCCAGCGCGAGATCTGGATTGCGGGCGGTACCGGCCCTGAACGGCAGGCGGTGATGCGGCGGGCGGCTGTGCCAAAGGCCGCATTGCTGGGGCGCTACGATGACAAACCAGCCGGAGCCGGTTTTGTGGCAGTACATGATGCGGTTGCCATGGTGCATGCGCTGGAGATTCTGCCGCACCAGCGCCGACGCGGTATGGGCGTCTGGATGATGCGCCAGGCGGCGTTTTGGGCGGCTGAGCACGGCGCCACCGAGCTGGCGGTGCTGTGCACCAAAGAAAACACCGGCGCCAACGGGCTCTATGCCTCCCTCGGCATGACGTGCTGCGGACACTATCATTATCGCCAATTGCCTTCAGGAGAGTAATATAAAATGACTGACCAAACCCCACCCACCGCGCTGGACCTGCCCCCGTTGGACCCGCTGCCCGCAGGTATGCAAAAGTATTTTGACATCTGTCAGCAAAAGCTGGGCATGGTGCCCAATGTGCTGCGCGCCCATGCCTTTGACGAAAACAAGCTCAATACCTTTAGCGCGCTTTATAACGAGCTGATGCTGGGCGACAGCGCCCTGAGCAAGCTGGAGCGCGAGATGATCGCCGTAGTGGTCTCGGCGGTGAACAGTTGTTTTTATTGCCTGGCCGCCCACGGCGCCGCTGTTCGCGCGCTTTCTGGTGATCCCAAACTGGGCGAGCTGCGGGTGATGAACTACCGGGTGGCGCCGCTGGATGCGCGCCAGCGGGCGATGCTGGATTTTGCCGTAAAGGTCACCAAGGCCAGCACCGAGGTTGAAGAAGCGGACCGCGAGGCTCTGCGCCAGGTTGGGTTCACGGATCGTGATATCTGGGATATCGCCAATGTTACCGGATTTTACAACATGTCCAACCGCGTTGCCAGCGCCACCGGCATGCATCCCAACGACGCCTATCACGCGCAATCCAGATGACGCGCCGCCTGGCTGTCTTTGCGTGGGTGAGCTGCCTGGGCCTGTCTCTGCTTCCCTTTGCGGCGCGGGCCGAAGAGGGGGCAGAGACAGCGTTGCGGCTGCCTGCGGGGGCAAATGCGCTCTCTCGGCGCGAGACGGCCCTGGGTACCTATGCCCTGCCGGTCGGGGCTTTTTCCGCATCAGGCATCCCTCTGCGCCTTGCAGAGGGGCATATCCTGCGGCGCACCTGGCAGGTGCGGGGGAGTGCCTCTGTTTTGCAGGTATTCGAGCCGCTGCGCCGCCAGCTGCAGGCGGAGGGGTTTGAAATCCTGTTTCAGTGCGAGTCGCGCCAATGTGGCGGTTTTGATTTCCGTTTTGGTATCGAAGTCGTGCCCGCACCTGACATGGTGATCAGCCTGTCCGACTATCACTTTCTTGCCGCTGTTAAATCTGACAAACCTGTCAAAGCTGACAGGGCCGAAGGCAGTGATGCGCAGGCAGCGGATCTCACAGCAAAGACACAGGCGGTGTCTTTGCTGGTGTCGCGCAGTGGCCGGGCAAACTATGTTCAGCTGATCGAGGTCTCGCCCGTAGAGCAGGCGCCCATTGCGGTGGTGGCGCCGCAAGCCCCAAAGCCTGAGGCGTCGGACCCCGGTGTTGCGCTGCGGCTGCTGGAGCAGGGCCATGCGGTGCTCAACGGGCTTGCGTTTGACACCGGGGCGGCAACCCTGGGCCAGGCCGCGGTTCCCAGTCTCGAGAGCCTTGCGGCCTTTCTCAGCGCTGAGCCAGAGGCTAAAGTTCTGATTGTGGGTCACACGGACAGTGTTGGGGCGCTTGAAAGCAACAGGGCGCTGTCGCAACGCCGGGCAGCGGTGGTCAAAGAGGCCCTGGTTGAGGCCCATGGCGCGGATCCAGATCGCATTGATGTGGCCGGGGCCGGCTATATGGCACCAATCGCCAGCAACCTTTCTGTCGAGGGGCGGGAAAGCAATCGCCGGGTCGAAGTGGTGCTGATTTCCAACTGAACCAAAGGCGGCAGACGGCTCGTCGTGATCTCGTTTTTTTTGGGGCGGGGATTGCCAGTGCGGACTATGACGGCGCAGATGAGGCCAGACTGCAACATAGGCCAGACTGCAACATAGGCTAAAGCAGAAAAATACCTCCGCAAATGGCGGAGGTATGTCTCGCGAGCAATTGTCTGTGGGCCCTGCGGTGGGAGGGGTTACGCAGATTGTTTCCAGTCCACGGAGTCCTTGCCTGCAAAGGAATGCGCCAGGAAATCAATGAAGGCGCGCACCTTGGGTTGGGTGAATTTGCCGGGGGGATAGACGGCATAAATACCTTGGGTCTCGATCGGCAGGTTTGGCATGACGTCTTCGACCAGCCCTTCCTGCATGGCTTCGGAGTAGAGATAGCTGGGCAGGTAGGCGATGCCCAGTCCCGAGATCGCCGCATTGAGCAGCGACTGCCCATCATTGACAGAGAGCCAGCCGGTGGTCCGCACCTGACGTTTTTCCCCGGATGGGGCGGTGATTTTCCACACATTGCCGCTGGACTGGTTGGAATAATGCAAAAGCTTGTGGCTGTTGAGGTCGTCAATCTTTTGCGGGCGGCCAAACTGCTCAAGGTAGCCGGGGGATGCGATCATTCGTTTGGTGGTCTCGGTGAGTTTGCGGGCCTTGAGCGTGCTGTCTTCCAGCTCACCAATGCGCAGGGCCATGTCAAAGCCCTCGGAAATCAACTCGACATAGCGGTTGTTCAGTACCATGTTGACGGTGATATCAGGGAAATCCCGCAGGAATTCCGACAGCACCGGTGACAGGTGGTTGACGCCAAAATCTGTCGCCACCGAGATGCGCAACAGGCCCGATGGCGCGGATTGCATCGAGGTGACCAGCGCGTCCGCTTCGCCGGCATCATTCAGCACACGGCGGGCACGGTCATAGTAGGCCAGGCCAATTTCCGTCGGCGAGACACGTCGGGTGGTGCGGTTCAGCAGTCTGGCTCCCAGTCGGGTCTCCAGACTGGACACATGTTTTGATACTGCGGATTTTGAAATCCCCATCTTCTTTGCCGCATCGGTGAACCCGCCTTGGTCCACGACATTGGCAAAGGCCTCCATTTCGGTCAGTCGATCCATCAACAGGTTCCTCTGATAAGCTTCTTCTCAGGATTGGTTTGATGCTGAATTCGGGCGAGAAGGGGGCGCTGGTGGGATAATTGCGGGGTTTTCGCAAGATCGTCCGCTTTGTGGAAACAGCCCCGTGGCGCGTTACATGTTCGGTTTCTCGCCCATAAGCGCTTGCTTTGCCTCGAAATTGAGCTCCAGAGACAATCATGGCAAAGGATTAGGAGGGGCTGCTTGCAGAGCTATTTCGGTCATTTGTCCTCTCCGGTTCTCGTTTTTGCAGCCTGACGCGCTAATCTCTCAGGGTAGAAACTGTAAAGGGGAGATGACTATGCGACATTTCAAAACACTATTGGCTGCAATCTGTGCAGCGGCCTGTGTGGCTACGCCAATTTGGGCGGGAGGCGAAACGCTCTCAAACCCAGAGGCAAAGGTCTATTTCGCCAATCTTGAAGACGGGGCGTCAGTCACCTCGCCTGTCACGGTGGTCTTTGGTCTGTCTGGCATGGGCGTGGCGCCTGCGGGCACCGAGAAAGGCAATACCGGTCACCACCACCTCTTTATTGACCGCCCGCCGCTGGGTCAGGGTGAGGATGGGGCTGATGAGCTGTCCTATGGCATCCCAGCGGATGAGCATCACCTGCATTTTGGCGGTGGCCAGACTGAAACCGTTGTGGAGCTGACGCCAGGGAGGCATACGCTGCAGCTGGTGCTGGGCGATCTGGGACATGTACCGCACAGCACGCCGATTGTTTCGGAGGTGATCACCATTACCGTGTCCGAGTAAGGTATCGCTTTGCTTTGAGCGGCCGAAACGGTCGCTCAGAGGCGGCACTGGCTGGGTTTGCGCAATGATCATGGTGCGAAACGAGGGAATGCTTCGATCTGGAGCGAAGCATTTCCACCTGATGGTTCAGTAGAGAGAGGTCTCTGACAAAAGGACCCAGACATGCTCACCTGTATTATCCGCTACCAAATTGATCCGACCAAGCTTGAGGCCTTCAGGCTCTACGCCCGCAACTGGGGCGAGGCCATTCCGCGAAACGGTGCCGATCTGGTCGGCTATTACGCGCCGCATGAAGGATCAGCCACCCAGGCCTATGGGATCTACAACATTCCCAATCTTGCGGCTTATGAGGCCTATCGGGTCAGGTTGGCGGCAGACCCTCTGGGCCGGGAGAACTATGCATTTGCGCAAAAAGAACGGTTCATCCTGCGAGAGGACCGCAGTTTTTTGAAACTGGCCTCAGCGCCACAGCAAACCCCACAGTAAACCCCAGCGCAAAACCTATAGGAGGACTGTTGTGATTGCGGTCATTTTTGAAGTCCATATCGCCCAAGGTCAGAAGCAGGCCTATCTTGATATTGCAGCCGCGCTGCGCCCCATGCTGGAAGAGATCGATGGCTTTCTGTCGGTGGAGCGGTTCCAGAGCCTGAGTGCTCCGGATAAGCTGCTGTCGCTGTCTTTCTTTCGCGATGAGCAAGCTGTGCAGGACTGGCGAAGTCTGGCAGAGCACCGTTTAGCGCAGCAAAAGGGACGGGGCGGGATTTTCTCAGATTACCGCCTGAAGGTGGCTGAGGTGTCACGCGACTATGGGATGCAGGGTCGTGATGAGGCGCCACAAGACAGTCGCAAAATCCACCAGACGGGCTAATCCTCCCGTCCAAAAAAACTGAAGGGAGGGGCTCCCGCCCGTCGTTGGCTTTTGGCAAAGCCGGGGAGCCTGCGGGCGCGGGAGAGCTACCTTGTTGCTTTCAACACCCTCCGATGGAGGATGGTGAAAGCATTTGGAAAGATTGGAGCTAGAGGCTGGCAGCCAGGCGGGTGCCTTGGTTGATCGCGCGTTTGGCGTCTAGTTCAGCGGCGACATCGGCGCCGCCAATGACGTGGCATGACACCCCCTTGGCCGCAAGTGCATCAGCAAGGCTGCGATCAGGCAGTTGCCCGGCACAGAGCACAAAGGTCTCTGCAGCGATCACGGTTGGTGTTGCACGCTCTTCGCCAAAGCTGACATGCAGTCCCTCATCGTCGATGCGTTCGTAGTTCACACCGCCAACAAAATTCACGCCTTTCATCTTCAGTGTCGCCCGGTGAATCCAGCCCGTGGTTTTGCCGAGACCTTTGCCATGCGCCTGTTTTTTGCGCTGCAGCAGTGTGACATCGCGGGCAGGTGCTTCGGGCTGTGGACCGTCTGGGGCGAGGCCCGAACGATGCTCGGCTGGATCAGAAACGCCCCATTCCTTCATCCACAAGGGCAGGTCTTCGGTGGGACTTTTGCCCTCGTGCAGCAGGAATTCGCTGACGTCAAAGCCAATGCCGCCGGCGCCAATCACTGCCACAGTTCTACCGACAGGCTTTTTGTGGCGCAGCACGTCGATATAGCTCAGCACATTTGCCCGATCCTGACCGGGAATGCCGGGATCACGTGGGACAACGCCAGTAGCGATGATCACCTCGTCAAAACCGCTGAGATCCGTAGCCGAGACCTCGCGGCCCAGTTCCAGCGTGATGCCAGCCTGCGCCACCATGGTGCGATACCAATCGACCAGCCCCCAGAACTCTTCCTTGCCCGGCACCTGTTTGGCCATGTTGAGCTGACCACCGACCTCATCAGCCCGGTCAAAGATGGTGACCCTATGGCCCCGCTGCGCGGCGGCCAGGCCGGTCGAAAGCCCCGCAGGACCAGCGCCGACAATGGCCACGGATTTGACCACCTCAGCCTTGCCAATCACCAGTTCGGTTTCATGACAGGCCATTGGGTTTACCAGACAAGAGGTCAGCTTGCCGCCAAAGGTATGATCCAGGCAGGCCTGGTTGCAGGCGATGCAGGGGGCGATTTGCTCGGCTTTTCCCGCCTTGGCCTTGGCAACAAAATGCGCATCCGCCAGCATGGGCCGCGCCATCGACACCATGTCGGCACAGCCCGTCGCGAGAACCTCTTCGCCGACTTCCGGCGTGTTGATCCGGTTTGAGGTGATCACCGGGATCGACACCTTACCCATCAGTTTCTTGGGCACCCAGGCAAAGGCAGCCCGCGGCACCGAGGTGGCAATGGTGGGAATTCGGGCCTCGTGCCAGCCAATGCCGGTGTTGATGAGGGTGGCACCGGCCTTTTCCACCGCTTGCGCCAGCTGGACCACCTCGTCATGGGTTGATCCATTGGGCACCAGATCAATCATCGACAGGCGGTAGATGATGATAAAGTCGGTGCCAACAGCTTCGCGGGTACGGCGCACCACCTCAATGGGCAGGCGCATGCGGTTCTCATAGGATCCGCCCCAACGGTCTGTCCTCTTGTTGGTGTGGGTAACCAGGAACTGGTTGAGGAAATAGCCCTCAGACCCCATGATCTCGACCCCGTCATAGCCCGCCTTTTGCGCCAGCACGGCGGCAGTGACGATATCGGCGATCTGCTTTTCGATACCGTCCTCGTCCAACTCGTTGGGCGGAAAGGGAGAAATCGGTGATTTCACCGGGCTGGGCGCGACACATTTTGGCCCATAGGAATAACGCCCCGCATGCAGGATCTGCATGGCGATCTTGCCGCCCGCCTCATGCACCCGTTGGGTGACGATGGCGTGACTTGCGACCTCTTCGTCATTGGTCATCTTTGATGCCCCGGGCAGGACAGAGCCTTCGAGATTGGGACCAATGCCACCGGTGACCATCAGGCCAACATCCCCACGGGCGCGCTCGGCATAGAACTCTGCCACCCGGTTCCAGTCTTTGGTCTCTTCTAAACCAGTGTGCATCGAGCCCATCAGCACGCGGTTTTTCAATGTGGTAAATCCGAGATCCAGCGGCGCCAGAAGATTTGGGTACGCAGTCATGACACTCTCCCTTATCAGTTAGGGTGAAATTGCCCTGCGCGTCCGCAGTTGTCACGCCTCAACGCGGCGTCACCCTCTTGCCTGCCCCTGCGACACGGGGTCTAAGGGGGAAGCAAGGCCATCAGAGGCCGCGTTCAGCCTGTATCCGGCCCGCCCTGTGCCGCCATCCGCCGAGGAGATCCCAATGACACCGGAAGACATCGCTAAACTGCCCTATCGCCCGAATGTTGGCGTTATGCTGATCAATCAGACCAACCATGTCTTTGTGGCGCAGCGCAAGGATCGCTTTCAAGATGCCTGGCAGATGCCTCAGGGCGGAATTGACCGGGACGAGGACGCACAGGTTGCGGCCCTGCGAGAGCTGGAAGAGGAAACCGGCGTGACCCGGGATCTGGTCGAGATCATCGCCGAAAGCAATGGCTGGTTGCCCTATGATTTGCCCCACGACGTGGTGCCAAAATTCTGGGGCGGCAAGTATCGCGGGCAAGAACAGAAATGGTATCTGATGCGCTTTCTGGGGCAGGACGCGCAGGTCAATATCGAGACCGAACACCCCGAGTTCTCAGCCTGGTGCTGGCAGCCGGTTGAGCAATTGGTGGAAAAGATCGTGCCCTTCAAACGCGAGGTCTACGCCCGCGTGGTGGAAGAGTTTAAATCCCATTTTTGATAAGCTGGGCTGGTTTGAGGGGCGAGGTTGGCGCTATATTTTGACCGGTCTTGACTGATTGTGCTTTGTGGGAGGTCCTTGCGGGCCACCCTGGCTCAGTGCTCTGCGTTTGTAGGAACTGCGGCTTTCCGGAGCAAAGACCTCAGATTCGTCTGCCCCAACCACAGGCTAAACAGCGCTATTGTCGCGCCCAGGATCTGCAATGGCGCCAGGCTTTCCCCCAAAATGATCCATCCCAAAAGCACGGCTGTAAGCGGGCTCAGCACACCAAGCAGCGAGGCCTTGGCGGGCTCGATCCGGGCCAGGCCGCGAAACCACAGCAGATAGGTCAGAGCGCCGCCGATCAGGCTCATATAGGCGAGACCGATGATATTGGCACCCGAGAGTGTGGGGAGTTCCTCAAGCCCAAAGGCGGCAAAGGGGATCAGCAGCAACCCGCCGGCGGTCAACTGCCAGGCGGTGAATGTCAGCGGTGGCACGGGCGGCTGCCATTTACGGGTCAAAACCACCCCGGCCGCCATCGAGGCTGCTCCCCCAAGTCCGGCCAAGACACCCCAGAGGTCCAGTTTTGCGGCAGGGGTCAGAACCAGCAGCGCAACCCCAAAGATGCTTAGCACTGCGGCCAAGAGGGCTGCGGGCCGGATCTGTGTTTTCAGGGCGTAGGCCGAAAAAAAGACTACCAGAAGCGGCTGTGCGGCCCCCAGTGTGGCCGCGACCCCGCCCGGCAGGCGATAGGCGGACACAAAGAGCAGGGTCCAAAACAGCGAAAAGTTGAGCGCGCCAAGGATAAGTAGTCGAAACATCCAGTCCCGCGGCGGCAGTTCCCGGACGATAAGTAACAAGAGGAGGCCAGCTGGAAGTGCTCGGAGCAGCGCGACCAACAGGGGCGACTGGCCCGGCAAGAGGCTGGTGGTGACGATATAGCTGCTGCCCCAGATGGCGGGTGCAAGAGCGGTGAGGGGCAGGTCCAGACGGGGCATTTGCGAGTCTCCACTATTTATCTTGATATCGAGATAAATCATTAAATCTTGACGTCAAGATAAAAGTATCGCAGGCTTGGGTATGGATCACGTAGACTTTATTACTGAGCAATGGGCCCGGGAACGGCCGGATCTGGATGTCAGCGCCATGGCGATCATCGGGCGCGTGGCGCGCCTGTATCTGGCTTATCAGGAAGGCATGCAAAAAACCTTTGCCCGCTTTGGTCTGAATGCGGCTAAATTTGATGTGTTGGCAACCCTGCGTCGGGCGGGCGCGCCCTACCGGCTCTCGCCGGGGGACTTGCTCAAGGCGACAATGGTTGCGTCAGGTACCATGACCAACCGGATCGCCCGGCTCGAGTCGGATGGCCTGGTCCTGCGTCAGATCAACCCGGATGACAGCCGTAGTTTCCTTATCGAGCTCAGCCCAAAGGGATTGGCCTTGATTGACCATATGGTGGGTGAACATGTCGCCACACAAGAAAACCTGCTGGCCGCCATGCCGCACGCAGAACGCATGGCCTTCAAGACGCTGCTATCCCGGGCTCAGATCGCTGTCGAGCAAGCGTGACTGGTCAGCTTGTCCGGCCTCGCTCACTCTATCCGGATAAACCTCTGGATACAGATAAACCGCTGAAAAAGACGCGGGCGCACGGGGCGGCTTTGCCGCGCCGTGCTGGGCCCAACGGTAGCTGCCCGCCTTTAGGCGGGAGGGCGACGGGCGGGAGGAATACCCTCTGTGTGCCCGCGCTTGTTTTGACGGCCTGTTGTCTGGCCCCCGTTTGGCCTCTGTCTGACCTACAAAAGACCGGCGTCGCGCAGCAGTTCTTGCAGGGTGGCTTCTGGGCGGGGGCCGATATGGCTGATCACGTCGGCGGCGCAGACATTGCCTATTTTGGAGGAGGTCACCAGATCGCGGTTT
>JAWUWF010000010.1:0-11155 GCA_034111985.1 Pseudophaeobacter sp. | reverse complement strand
GAACCGCGCCGAGGCCCCCCTGCGCCCCGCAGAGGATGCGGTGGTGATTGATACCAGTGAGCTTGCAATCGAAGAGGCGGTTGCCAATGCGTTGCGTATCATATCGGCAGGCCGCCGCTAAATAGACCCCTCCCTGCGCAGGGCGGCTACCGCCGCGAATCCGGTCTGCCCTATGGGGGGGGAGGAGCTGACAGCTCGCGTGTCTTGGTGGCTGGGACTGAATTTTCAGGCCGTCGGTGTTTTTCTTGGCTTCACGGTATTGAACTGAACAGTTCAGTTCTAAATAAGGAAGGAGAAAACCTTCCAATGACGGGAAAGATTATGTTTCTAGAGAAACTGAACTGGCGCTACGCAACAAAGAAAATGGACCCCTCCAAGGCGGTTCCAGAAGAGGCTGTTGCCAAGATTGTTGAGGCTATTCAGATGGCCCCGACCTCTAGTGGGTTGCAGCCCTACGAGCTGTTGGTGATTCGCAACGCTGATGTGCGTGCCGCCATTCGCCCGGTTGCCTGGGATCAGGCCCAGATCACGGATGGCTCGCACCTGTTGGTTTTTGCAGCTTGGGACACCTACAGCGAAGAGCGCATTGATGCCGTTGTTGATCAGATGGCTGAAGAGCGCGGTGGCAGAAGCGAAATGCTGCAGGGCTATTATGATCGCCTGAAAGCCATGTATCTGCCGCGCACGGATGAGGAAAACTATGCCCATGCGGCGCGTCAGGCCTATATCGGCCTTGGCTTTGCCCTGGCGGCAGCGGCAGAGCTGGAGGTCGACAGCACCCCAATGGAAGGCGTTGACCCGGCAAAGGTTGATGAAATCCTTGGCCTCAAGGCAAAGGGGCTGCGCTCGGTTCTGTTGCTGCCGCTTGGCTACCGCGACGAGAGTGGTGACTGGCTGGTCAATCTCAAGAAGGTGCGCAAGCCCTTGGGCGCATTTGTGACCAATATCGACTGATCCAGACCTGACCTGTTGAGATTAGACAAGGCCATCGGGACTTACCCGGTGGCCTTGTGATTGAGAGACGTACAGTGCTTGGTCAAACTGCCTCATGAAAGGGCAATAAAATATGGTTTTTCCTTGCGCGCCGGGGGGCAAAAGGCTATAGCCCGCAGCGTCTACAAGGTGAAAACACCGCAGAATTATAGAGATTCGAGCAGGGTCGGACCATCCGGCCCTCTTTGGTTTTGCACAAAGCCTGTGACCAACCGCAAGACCGGTGGAGACAACCACCCGGCCAGAAAACCAATGTAAAGGACATCTGAGACCTCATGGCTCAAAACGTATCTATGGAGGATTTCGAAGCCCTCCTGAATGAAAGCTTCGAAATGGACACCCCTAACGAGGGGTCCGTTGTTAAAGGCAAGGTTATCGCGATCGAAGCGGGCCAGGCCCTGATCGACGTCGGCTACAAAATGGAAGGCCGCGTTGACCTAAAAGAATTTGCCAACCCTGGCGAAGCTCCCGAGATCGCAGTCGGCGACGAAGTCGAAGTCTTCCTGCGTTCCGCTGAGAATGCCCGTGGCGAAGCTGTTATCTCCCGTGAGATGGCGCGCCGCGAAGAAGCCTGGGACCGTCTGGAAAAAGCCTATGCCGACGACGAGCGCGTCGAAGGTGCGATCTTTGGTCGTGTCAAAGGTGGCTTTACCGTCGATCTGGGTGGCGCAGTTGCCTTCCTGCCCGGCCGCCAGGTTGACGTCCGCCCCGTGCGTGACGCAGGCCCACTGATGGGTCTGAAGCAGCCGTTCCAGATTCTGAAAATGGACCGTCGTCGTGGCAACATCGTTGTCTCCCGTCGTGCGATCCTCGAAGAGTCCCGTGCTGAGCAGCGCGCCGAAGTTATCGGCAAGCTCACCGAAGGCGATTCGGTTGACGGTGTGGTCAAGAACATCACCGAATACGGTGCCTTTGTTGACCTCGGCGGCGTAGACGGCCTGCTGCACGTCACCGACATGGCATGGCGTCGTGTGAACCACCCATCTGAGATCCTGGCAATTGGCGAAACCGTCAAGGTTCAGGTTATCAAGATCAACAAAGAGACCCACCGTATCTCCCTCGGCATGAAACAGCTGCAGGAAGACCCGTGGGATCTGGTTGGCGCCAAGTATCCGCTCTCCTCGGTCCACAAAGGCCGTGTTACCAACATCACCGATTACGGTGCATTTGTTGAGCTGGAGCCCGGTGTTGAAGGTCTGGTCCACGTCTCTGAGATGTCCTGGACCAAGAAAAACGTCCACCCCGGCAAGATCGTTTCGACCAGCCAGGAAGTTGACGTCATGGTTCTGGAAATCGACGGCTCCAAGCGCCGCGTTTCCCTTGGTCTCAAGCAGACCATGCGTAACCCATGGGAAGTCTTCTCGGAGAGCAATCCTGAGGGCACCGAAGTCGAAGGCGAAGTCAAGAACATCACCGAATTCGGTCTGTTCATTGGCCTCGACGGCGACATTGACGGCATGGTTCACCTGTCCGACCTGTCCTGGGACGAGCGCGGCGAAGATGCGATCCAGAACTACCGCAAAGGCGACATGGTTTCGGCCGTTGTCTCCGAAGTGGATGTTGAAAAAGAGCGTATCTCTCTCTCGATCAAAGCCCTGGGCGGCGACAAGTTCGCGGAAGCCGTTGGCGGCGTTAAGCGTGGCTCTATCGTCACTGTGAACGTCACTGCCATCGAAGAAGGCGGCATCGAAGTCGAATACGAAGGCATGAAGAGCTTCATCCGTCGTTCCGACCTCAGCCGTGATCGTGCAGAGCAGCGCCCTGAGCGTTTCTCGGTTGGCGACAAGGTCGACGTTCGCGTCACCAACGTCGACAGCAAGACCCGTCGTCTGGGTCTGTCGATCAAAGCCCGCGAGATCGCAGAAGAAAAAGAAGCTGTTGAGCAGTATGGTTCCTCGGATTCCGGCGCATCGCTGGGCGACATCCTGGGCGCAGCTCTGAGCAACGACTGATCTTTGAGCGGCATTTAGGTGCTATAGCTTTTGAACGGCCCTGCCATTTTGGTGGGGCCGTTTCTTTTTGGGCGGTTTTCCACCGTATGGTGCGTGGGCTGCAACGCTGCGAATCTATTCGGATTTGACGCGCGATTTTGCCGAGGCGCCGTTGGCTTCTGACCGGGGGACGCTCTGTTTTCGCGCTGATATTCAGTTGCGAATCAATCACTTCTAATCCTGTTAAGGATCTCTGCCTGCGCGCTGGAAAAAAGACCTGATGGTACTGTGCGGCGGTGAAAAATTAGAATTTGTGCGCGTTTGACGGGATTTGCGGGGCAAATAGCCGCAAGCCTGCGTCTGTTTTAGTTCCTAGAGCGCGCATTTGTACCTATAGTTGTCGTTAGCCGGCAAAGGCTTGCGTAGTTTTGGGAGGGCAGGAAGTATGATCCGTTCTGAATTGATTCAGAAGATTGCAGACGAAAACCCGCACCTGTATCAGCGGGATGTCGAAAGGATCGTGAACACGGTATTCGAGGAAGTGACGGATGCAATGTCCCGGGGTGACCGGGTTGAATTGCGCGGTTTTGGAGCTTTCTCAGTCAAGCAACGGGATTCGCGGGTGGGCCGCAATCCACGCACGGGTGAAACGGTCCAGGTTGAAGAAAAACATGTCCCGTTCTTCAAGACCGGTAAGCTCTTGAGGGATCGGCTGAACGGAAAGGCCTAAATGCGCTATATTCGCTACGCTATCCTGGGGTCTCTGGGAATTGTGCTGGTCTCGGTTTGCCTGGCAAACCGTGCCATTGTTGAGCTGAAACTGCTGCCCTCTGTTTTAGAAGAGCTCATGGGGGTGAACCCCTCGATCGCGCTGCCGCTGTTTGTGGTGGTGATCGGTGGCCTTGGCGCCGGGCTGGTGATTGGCTTCATCTGGGAATGGATCCGGGAGCACAAGCATCGCCGTGCTGCGGGCACTCAGACCCGCGAAGTCAAAAAGCTGTCTCGTGAAGTACAGAAGCTGAAGCAGCAAAAACATAAGGGCAAAGACGAAGTTCTGGCCCTTCTGGAAGAAAACAGCTGAGCGCCGCAATGAGTGCAATCCGGGTCAAAATCTGTGGGCTTAACAGCCCGCAGGATGTGCGAGCGGCTGCCGAATCTGGCGCCGCCTATGTGGGCTTTGTCTTTTTCCCCAAATCCCCGCGTAACGTCTCTCTGCAACAGGCTGCGACGCTTGCGCTGGGGGTGCCTGTGGGCCTGTGCAAGGTGGCGCTGACTGTCAATGCGGATGACGCCATGCTGGATGCTCTGACCTCTGCTGTGCCTCTTGATATGTTGCAGCTGCATGGCCGCGAGAGCCCCGAGCGCGTGGCGGCAGTTAAGGCGCGATATGGGCTGCCGGTGATGAAAGCGATTGGCGTGGCAGATGCCGAGGATCTGACGCAGATCGATCTGTATGCGCAGGTCGCCGATCAGCTATTGATCGACGCCAAGCCGCCAAAGGGTGCGGATCTGCCCGGCGGCAATGGGCTTGCCTTTGACTGGCGGCTCTTGGCGGGGCGCAAATACTGGCAATGCCCCTGGATGCTGGCGGGTGGATTGACCCCCGATAATGTGGCCGAGGCCATTCGCATGACCGGCGCGCGTCAGGTCGATGTGTCGTCCGGTGTCGAAAGTGCTCCGGGCCAGAAGGACGCGGTTCTGGTCGCCAGATTCACAGCGGCGGCACTGGCTGCCTAAAACTGGCTGCCTAAAACTCTCACGGAAATGTGAAACCTGCAAAAGGGCCAGCGCAAATACGGACTTTATCTGCGTCACAGGGGACATGGCCGCCGAAACCATCATAGCCCGGTGAAAATCCTGCTCTGGCTCTCTTTACCCGCCTGCGCCTGCGCGATACTCATATCCAGTGCTGCACAAAGGGAAGAACCATGGCCAACGATCTTTTCAACAGCTTTATGAACGGACCCGACGAAAAGGGTCGCTTTGGTATCTTTGGGGGCCGGTTTGTTTCGGAAACTCTGATGCCTTTGATTCTGAGCCTGGAAGAAGAATACAACCGGGCCAAAGACGACCCGACCTTTTGGGCGCAGATGGATGACCTGTGGAAACACTATGTGGGTCGCCCCAGCCCGCTCTATCATGCTGAGCGCCTGAGCGCCCATCTGGGCGGTGCCAAGGTCTACATGAAGCGCGACGAGCTCAACCATACTGGCGCCCATAAGATCAACAATGTTCTGGGCCAGATCCTGCTGGCGCGCCGCATGGGCAAGACACGGATCATCGCTGAAACCGGTGCCGGACAGCACGGCGTGGCGACGGCCACTGTCTGCGCCAAATTTGGCCTGAAATGCATTGTTTACATGGGTGCGCATGATGTGAAGCGTCAGGCTCCCAATGTGTTCCGCATGCGTCTTTTGGGCGCCGAAGTGATCCCCGTTACCTCGGGGCGCGGCACCCTGAAGGATGCGATGAATGACGCGCTGCGGGACTGGGTGACCAACGTCAATGACACGTTCTATTGCATCGGCACTGCTGCGGGGCCGCACCCCTATCCGGCGCTGGTGCGCGATTTCCAGTCGATCATCGGTAAAGAAGTCCGCTGGCAGCTGGCAGAGCAGGAAGGCGAAGGCCGCCTGCCTGACACGTTGATTGCGGCCATCGGTGGCGGCTCCAATGCAATTGGCCTGTTCCACCCCTTCCTGGACGACAAATCCGTCAATATCATCGGGGTTGAGGCTGGTGGTAAGGGCGTTGATGATCGCATGCAGCATTGCGCCTCGCTGACTGGCGGCCGCCCCGGCGTGCTGCACGGCAACCGGACCTATCTGTTGCAGGATGAGGATGGCCAGATCCAGGAGGGCTTCTCGATCTCTGCCGGGCTCGACTATCCCGGCATCGGACCTGAGCATTCCTGGTTACATGACACGGGTCGGGCGCAATATGTGTCGATCACCGACAAAGAAGCCCTGGAGGCGTTTCAGCTGTCCTGTGCCATGGAAGGCATCATCCCGGCGCTGGAACCCAGCCATGCGCTGGCGCATGTGATGAAGATCGCACCCGAGCTGCCAAGCGACCATATCATTGTGATGAATATGTGTGGGCGTGGCGACAAGGATGTCTTTACCGTGGCCAAGCATCTGGGCTTTGACATGTCTGACACCGAAGAAGGCCGCAGCTTCGAGGACTAGTGTTCCTCGCCGGGTGTTACATCCCAGCCAAGGTTTTGTGGCCCAGAGTTGCCCTGGCAAAGGATAAAAATAATTGGCCGACCTGATGAACTTCAGGTCGGCCAATTCAATTTCAAGCCAGGATCAGGCTTCGTGAATGACGGTTTCAAAACCTTCAAAGCTGGGATGGCCCATGATTGGGCTTTCGCCTTCGCTTTTGCCGGCATTGCGGTGCGAGGCTTTGAACTGCTCGGATTTGGTCCAGGCTTCAAAATCTTCGCGGCTGTCCCAGACGACATGGCTGGAATACAGGCAGGAGTCTTCGCTCGCGGGTCCTTTTAGCAGACGGAATTCGCGAAAGCCCTTAAGCTCATTCAGGTGGGATTCGCGGGATTTCCAGATCTGTTCAAAGTCGGCTTCACGTCCGGGGCGAATCTTGAAACGGTTCATAGCGATAAAGCTCATACCGGTCTCCTCTGTTTGGATAAAGAGGCTGGCGTTGGCGGCCGAGGGACCGCAGCAGCTGGCTACTGAGCTGCCATAGCTGTAAAACTGGTCGAGCGTCAATCTCCCAGAACATTGACGCTGGAATTATCCTGGCAAAACTCTAGGCGCGGCGGCCATTCAGTTTGACGTCATGGCTTTGCAGCAGGGACATCGGCACGATTTCCAGCGCCCGAAAATGGGTCGCAGCCAGTGAGACCAGCGGGCCGCAGCCTTCATCAGCAGCCTGCCGAAAACGACTGGCGCAAAGGCACCAGGTGTCACCTGTTTTTAGCCCAGCAAAGCCGTATTCTGGCCGCGGGGTGGAGAGGTCATTCCCCACATATTTGGAATAGGCCAGGAACTCTGCGGTCATCACGGCACAAACCGTATGGCTGCCCTGATCCTCGGCGCAGGTGTTGCAATGTCCATCGCGGAAAAAACCGGTGAGGGGGACCATCGAGCAAGGCTCAAGCGGCCCGCCCAAAACATTTATGCTGGTGTCCTGTTTCATGCGGTCCACTCTACAATACTCGTGCAGTCTTTTGGAACATTTTGTCCAGGTTCTGTCCAGGTCCGTACCTATGGTGTGCAGTTTGACAACAATGCCGGGGCGATCCTTTGAAGCAGTTGATATGACTGCAGATCTGCGGGCCGTCCCTGGGATGTCTATCTGGATGCAGTCGCCAGCGTCTGGCTATTTGAATTTGTTCAGCAGTTTTTCCAGAGCAGAGCGCTCTTCGGGCTCGGGCTTTTGCTCCGGGATGCTGTTTTTGTGCGCAGCGGCAGCGGGCTGTTGCGCATGCGTCGTTGGCACGCTTTGAGCAGCAGGCTGACCTGAGGGGGGCGTTGCAGCAGTCTGATTTTTTGCCGGAGGTTTTTGACCTTGTGATTTGGTTCCGGTCGAGCTGCGCGGTGGGGCGGTTCTGAGGGAGACCGCATTCATGAATTTGCCGCCGTCCCCTGCGGCCAGCGCCGCTGCTCCGTCGCAGATGCCGCGGATCAGATCGTCCAGCCAGCCTTGATCTGCCTTGGGGAAGTCCCGCAAGACGTAGCCCGCAACGGCGTCCTTATGGCCGGGATGGCCGATCCCCAGACGCACCCGTGCGTAGTCGGGGCCGATATGGGCATGGAGTGAGCGCAGCCCGTTGTGGCCGGCATGACCTCCACCCTGTTTGACCCGACATTTTCCCGGTGCCAGATCTAGCTCGTCATGCAGCACGGTCACATCGGCGCTGCTAAGCTTGTAAAACCGCATGGCTTCGCCAACGGCCTGACCGGAAAGGTTCATGAAGGTCTGAGGTTTCAGCAAGATCACCTTGATCCCGCCCAAGGTGCCTTCGCAGATCTGCGCCTGATATTTGGCCTTCCAGGGCGAGAAACCATGGCTCGCTGCGATCTCATCAAGCGCCATGAAGCCGATATTATGGCGGTTCTGAGCATATTTAGCACCGGGGTTGCCGAGCCCAACAAAGAGTTTCATAGCCTGTCTCGTCTCAAAATTCTGGCGGCGACCATCTGGGCATTTTGCGCCCCTGGCCTTTCTGTGACGCTTCATGACCTGTTTTGTCGCAAATATCCAGTGTCGGCTCTTTGTGTGATTCCCGTGTGATCAAAGAGGGATCACAAAGAGGATATCACAACGAGGATGTCACAGAGGCAAACACACAAATCGCGCGACTCACCAGCACGTTCTTTAAGGGCTCAGCGGCTGCTGGCGTGGCGCGTGGCTGGAAAGGTCTTGGCGCAGGCGGTACTCGGAATCGCGTCCCACCAGATGGCGCGGAATGGGGTCCGATATGGTCTCACTGCCAAATCGGGGGGCATCAAAATTGAATCCCCGCAACATTCTGAAAAGCAGCCGCCTGCGCAGCGCCGCTTCTTCCTGCTCTAATTGATCTGTCATCTCACATCGACTCCCCACCACAGTAGTAGGTAGAGTTTGCCCGACCAATTGCAAAGGAGAGGTTTGCAGATGGTAACCTTCTCTTTAGATTTTATTCCGTTTTTTCCCCAGTTTTTGTGCATTGCCGCGTTGGCGTGACATAAAAAAACGGGGCCCCGAAGGACCCCGTTTCATCACTCCCTAAAAGGGGATGATATCATTCTTCAGCTGCGACTTCTTCACCGGCTTCTTCTTCTTCGTCGGCAGCAGAGATGCCACCAGGAGCGGCAATATTGGCCACAACGAAGTCACGGTCGATGGTTGGGCGTGCACCGCTGGGCAGTTCGATCGACGAGATGGTGATCACATCGCCGATTGCGCTGTTCGCCAGGTCAACGGTCAGCTTCTCAGGGATTTCACCTGCGATAACAACCAGTTCGATTTCGGGACGTACCACGGCAAGCATGCCGCCTTTTTTGACGCCGGGGCAGATGTCTTCGTTGATGAATTCAACCGGGATGAACAGGTTGATTTCCGAAGTCCTGCGCAGGCGCATCAGGTCCAGGTGGGTAGGCAGATCTTTGACAACGTCACGCTGAACGTCACGGCAGATCACGCGGACGTCATCGTGGCCTTCAACCTGCAGGTTCCACAGTGTGGACTTGAATTTGCCGGCTTTCAGCTTTTTCAACAGAACGTTGAAAGGGATCTGGATCGAAAGTGGATCAGTATCACCACCGTAAACAACACCAGGAACCATACCAGCACGACGTGCTGCGCGAGCGGCGCCCTTGCCCGTCCCCGCACGTTCCTCGGCGACGAGATCAGGAATCTCTTTTGCCATTTGAATTCTCCAATATATCTATGAGGGGTGCCTCCAAGGCTGTCACCCCACGTGAAGGCCTGCGCTTACACCAGAATGTTGGCTTTGAAAAGTACAGATCGCTTTCAGACCTCCCTGAGGCGATCATCGCTTGGGAACGCTCTGTTAAAGTCGAGGTTTTATGCTGTCTACAACCCGTTTTTAGCCGAGGCTCCCCCGTGCTGCGCCTGATGTCCCTCTTTTTGCCAACAGTGATTCCCTCCTGGCGGTTTTTCCAGACCGTGGCGCCGTCGCCGCGGATTGAATATCGGCTGATTACGGGGGAGCAGGCTGGCGACTGGCACGAGGATCGTCCCCGGCCAGCGCATCTCAGCTTTGGTCAGATGCTGCGGCGGATGCTGTGGAACCCGGACTGGAACGAGCAATTGTATCTGGTCAGTTGCTCTGAACGGCTGATTGAGGCCCCCAGCCAGCACAGTCTGGATGAAATCAACACCCGTGTGGCGCGGCTGTTGCCCCATGGTCCGCAGCTGCTGCAGATCCGGCTGGTTTTTGTCTCACGCGAAGGCGCCCAGATTGTAAAACTGGTGGAGTACGAGAGTACCCCGGTGCCGCTCGCCAGTCTGCAGAAGGCAGCCGAATGAACGGGGTGACAGATTTGGAGCAGGGGTTCACGGCGGCTCAGGCGATGGGCTGGATGCAGCTTTTGCTTGCCTTTGCCATTGCGCAGCAAAGCCTGGAACACTTGGCGCGCGGCGATCGTCTGATCTTTGCGCCGCGACTGCTGCTCTGTCTGGTTATGGCGCTGGGGATTGGCGGGGCCTGGCCGGTCTGGGGGCTCTGGGTGATCAGCCTGGCGATGCTCTGGCGCTATCAGGGGCCGTATAATGGCGGCAGCGACAAGATGACCATGCTGATCCTCTCCTGTCTCAGTCTGGCGCATCTGGCCCCGACGCCGTTCTGGCAAGAGATGGCGCTCTCTTATCTGGCGGTGCAGCTGGTGCTGTCTTATTTTGTCTCGGGCTGGATCAAGGTGATCAATCCAGAGTGGCAACGGGGCGAGGCGCTGCGCGATGTCTTCCGGTTTTCCGCCTATCCCGTCAGCGAGGGGCTGCGGCACTGGGCCGACCATCCGCGCGCGCTGTTTGTGATGGGCTGGACTGTGATGCTGTTCGAGCTGCTGTTTCCACTGGCGCTTTTGCACCCGGTCACGTTGAAACTGGCGCTGCTTTGCGCGGCCGGGTTTCACTTTTCCAATGCCTGCTTTTTTGGCCTCAACAGGTTTTTCTGGATCTGGCTCTGTGCCTATCCGGCCCTGATCTGGTTTCAGGACCGGATTTTTTAGTCGCGATAGCTTGATCAGTCCTGCCAGTCGCCCTCAAAACCCTTGGGGATCAGCAGATTGTGCCGCCCCAGGTCTGCAACACTGCGCTCGCCGCAGAGCGCCATGGTGGTGTCCAGTTCTTTGTGGATCACCTCCAGCGCGGTGGTCACGCCCTTTTGCCCCATAGCGCCAAGCCCGTAGATATAGGCGCGCCCGATCATGGTGCCGGATGCGCCCATGGCCAGCGCTTTAAGGACGTCCTGACCAGAACGAATACCGCTGTCCAGGATGACCTCGACCTCGCCGCCGACGGCATCCAGGATCTGTGGCAGCATCCGGATCGAGCTGAGCGCGCCGTCCAGTTGACGGCCGCCGTGGTTTGACACAATGATCGCATCTGCACCGACCTTCACCGCCATCTTGGCGTCTTCCGCGTCGAGGATCCCCTTCAGGATCACCTTGCCGCCCCACATCTCTTTCAGCTTGGCGATCTTGCCCCAGTCGAGCGAAAGATCAAACTGCTCCGAGGTCCAGGCCCCCAGCGAGGAG
>JAWUWF010000009.1:0-16283 GCA_034111985.1 Pseudophaeobacter sp. | reverse complement strand
GGTCCGGGCTGCAGAACCGTCTGGCTGAAGCGGGCATTGGAACGGTTATTCACTACCCTATCCCACCACATCTGCAGCCCGCCTATGCGGATGCAGGCTATAAACTCGGCAGCTTTCCCCTGAGCGAACGACTGGCGAATGAGGTTCTCAGCCTGCCCATGTGTCCGGCGCAAACGCCCGAGCAAACCGCCTGTGTGATCGAGAAAGTGATCGCACTGGCGTGATCTGCGATCTGGGCATTTACTAAGTCCTGTCTGGACGCCCAATCCTGCAGCAATGAACTCACCGCAAAACACGCCTCAGTTGATTTGCCTGACGCCAGAAATCACCCACAAGGAGATTTTTTGTGTGCAACACTCTGATATTGACATGTGTCTTTTTGGCACATGTACGGAAGAGTGCGCTTGAGCTCAGCTGATTAAATATTAAGCAATTTCAAATGGTTGAAAAATATCCTTGTTTCAGCCCTGATCCGACCCTGCCACGCGGGTCTCAAGAGCCTGCCCCATATTGACGCTGAAATGGGAATTGGTTAATAAATTGTTAACTCCGGTAAGAGTTCTGGCACTCAACTTTGACAAGTTTGTTTGCGGACAGAGGTAGAGAGTGAGCAGGGGCAGTGTTGAATCCAAAAGAAATAGCCAACGCGCTGCCTCTTGCGACAGAGGGCCCGGCCAATTCCATAAAAGTCGGGTCAATTGTGACAAAGGGGCATATTCGCGTTTCGCGCAAACCGGGACTGCAGGTCGTCACGACACCCGCCCCCCTCTCTCGGCCAATCGCCGCCACAAACACGGATGTCGAAACGCCCGCAGTCGCAGCCTCGAACCCCATTCCGGGGGCAGCAGATCTGGGCAGGCTCGGCGATACCCGGCTTCCTGCCTCCCCCAAGCCCTCTGTTTGTGACACTTCACCCGCCGATGGACCCCCTATGAAACTGATCAAACTCATCGCTGCCGCCGCTGTTTCGACCCTGGCCGCCATCACGCTGACCTTTCTGCAGTTTTCAGGACCTGAAAAAGAGCCCTCCGGTCAGCGGAGCGCGTCATTTCTAAGCTCAAACCCCGTCATAGCCGCCGCTGATGCCAGGACCCTGCCCACGACGGCCACTGCAATGACCTCAGGATCTGCAGGTCGGGACGGTGCGGATCTGGTTGCACAAATGACTGCGGGCACTTTGGCTGTACTGCGGAACGGCACTCCAAAAAACCCGGAAAAGACTTCGCAAACATCGGGGCAAACACCGGAGCAAACGACAGGGATGGCTGAGGCCAGCGGGCTCTATGCCATGGTATTGACCGCCCTGCAGCAAGGCCAGTCCCCCCAGTATATCGACCAGCTGATCAATGAAGCGCATCGCGCGAATAAAGTGGCTGTCCCGACACTGTTGCTCACGGCCTCGGGCGAGGTCGACACCACGGCTTTGCTCACGCTTTTTGGCAAACAGTAGCGCGGATCTCCTATTCAAACATTTGACCTGAGGCTTTACCTCGCCTCCGTGCACTTAAACGCCCGTCGGCTGGGTGCCTTAGAAATATTATTCTCAAGACATGAGCGGATCCAAAAATGAGCACGGTCAAACCGTGGCGAGTGGATCACTCAAATCCCAGGGGGACATTAAATGAAGACCAAATTACTGGCTGCAACACTGTCGCTTGCAGGCCTGTTCGCGGCGCAGACACTCGCCGCCGAAACCTGCGGTGGCACCTATAGCGTAAGGTCCGGCGACAGCCTGTCGGTGATTGCAGACCGTCTCTACAAAGATGCAGGGACCTGGAGCACCATCCACTCACAAAACATCGACGCCATCGGGCCAAAACCCAATGCCATTCGCATTGGCATGAAGCTGAGAATGCCCTGCCTCAACGGGCTGCCGACAGGTCTGCCGGGTGGCACAGAGATCTCTGCCAGTACTGCCGCCGCCACTGCAACTCCCGTGCGGGTTACCCCCGGGAATGCTGCGGTTCGGCAGAAGATCAACCTGCTCACCGGCGACGACTACGCGCCTTTCACCTCAAAAAGCGCGCACAACGGCGGGCTGATCACAGATGTGATGCATGCGGTTATGACCCAGGCGGCGCCGCAAGAGGGCTTTGCCATCCACTGGGTCAATGATTGGGGCTCGCATTTTGACCCGCTTTTGTCCAACGCCCTGCTGGATGTGGGTTTCCCGTGGTATCGGCCTGATTGCGACAGCATGCCGGACAGCTATCGCTGTGTGAATTTCCTGTTCTCAGAGTCAATGTTTGAAACCCTGATGTTGCTGTTCGTCGACAAAAACCGCCCCTTCACCTTTGAGGACGATGCCGACATTGTGGGCAAAACCCTGTGTCGGCCCAATGGCTATTTAACCTTTGATCTAGAAGGGGCGGGCCGCAACTGGCTTGCCGAGAACAAGATCACCCTGAAATCGCCCCATACGGTCAAAGACTGCTTTGACATGGTTGCCAAGGGCGAGGCTGATGCGGTGGCCATCAACGAATTCACTGGCCGCAGCGTGATGAAGGAACACGGCTTGGGCGATCAGTTCAACGTTCTGCCACAACCGCTTTCGGTGCTGGGCATTCACGCCGTGGTGCACAAAACCCATCCCCGCGCCAAAGAGATGATGGGCATGGTCAGCAAAGGGCTGCAGGATATTCGCGACGATGGCAGCTACCAGCGCATCATCGAAGACCACCTCTCCCGCATCTGGGCTGACTTCTAGGAGGCGACAATGCTGAAGACGCTCTCGATCTCTATCACGCTGGTTCTGGGATTGCTCAGCCCGGCCACCGCCTGGGCCATTTGTGACGTGGAGTACCGGGTGCAGCCCGGTGATACCCTGTTCTCAATTGCTGAGCACCACTACGGCGACCGGGGCCGCTGGACCCTAATCTACTATGGCAATCAAAGCCGCCTGACCGGCCCCGTGGCCGAGGCGGGCAAGGTCCTGAACATTCCCTGTGCCAAGGGTGTCTTGGCTCCCGATGCCACGCCCCTGCGCCAGGATGACGCCGAAATGAAGCTTCTGACCGGTGGTGGCTTTGCCCCCTTCACCGATCCCGCCTTGCCGGGTCAGGGCCTGATTACCGAGCTGATAAATGCCGCGCTTGAGCTGACGCCTTCGCCGGTGTCTTACTCGATCACCTGGGAGAATGACTGGTCCAAGCACCTGTTTCCCAAACTAAACGACAAAGAGTTCGACATGGGATTTCCCTGGTTCAAGCCCGACTGCGAAACCACGCCACAGGATGAGCGCTGCGTGAATTTCCACTTTTCCGAGCCGCTGATCACCATTCCTATCATGTTGTTCACCCGGGCGGATGAGGGTTTTACCTTTGAAGACGACAGCGACATCGAGGGCAAGACTCTGTGTCGGCCAAAGGGCTATTTTACCCATGATCTGGATCGCCCGGGCCGTCGCTGGCTGAGCGAGGATAAGATCACCCTGGTGCAGGCAGAGACCCCTGCCGCCTGTTTCCACCTGGTGCAGCAGGGTCGGGTTGATGCGGCCACGGTCAATCTGTTCCTGGGCGCCAACACGCTGATTGAGGAAGGGCTGCGCGACAGCATCCTGCCGGTAGAGCGGCCCCTGTCAGAAGAGGGCCTGCATGTGGTGATTTCAAAACGCCACTGGCGCGGCACCTCGCATCTGTACCGGATCAATGCCGGCCTCAAGGCGCTCAAGAAAGAGGGGCGGTTTGAGGAAATCATAGCGCGCCACCTTGAGCTGTTCTGGGGGCAGTTGCAGTAAAGGCCTGCGGCCTGCCTCGGTCATCAGAACAAACCGGGTCGCTGCCTTTTGGGAGTTGGCCGGTTCTTGAGCCGGGCTGGCCGTCGGGCTGTCAGGCTGGTCGTTTGTCGGGTAGTTCCCCTGGTAGTTCGCCTGGGGTATCGCTGCGCAGATCTCCGCTGACATCGCTGCGGGCGATCGCGACTGATTTGACCACCGCATAACAGCTAACTCCGGGCGCCAGCTGCAGCGCCTGGGCCGAACGCTGTGTGATCCGGGCCAGAATGCGCCCCGCATCGGTCTTGAGCGTGACCATTGCCCCCGGACCGGCACCGCCCCG
Source organism: Pseudophaeobacter sp. (assembly GCA_034111985.1). Lineage (GTDB taxonomy): Bacteria > Pseudomonadota > Alphaproteobacteria > Rhodobacterales > Rhodobacteraceae > Pseudophaeobacter. Next base: position 12,228 of record JAWUWF010000009.1, on the reverse strand, counting down.
GATCTGTTCGACCTCGCCGGGCAGGATATTCAGCGCCGACAGCCCTTCAGGTTTTTGCCGCGCAAGGATCACGTCCTGTGCCAAAATGCGCACCCGCAGCAGGCTGCCCGGGTGTTGGCTAACCTCGGGCAGAAACAGGGAAATACCGCCGGCGTCCAGCTCGCTCAACCCGTCTGCATGATGCCGCAAAAGCCGCGCCTGCAGCAGAGCCCCTGCAGCCCGCACCCCGGTTGGCATCACGCTGGCATCGCCAAACACCTCAGCGGCGCTGCCCTGACGCTGCACCTTACCGTCTTTCAGCACCACCACTGTTGTGGCCAGCCGCGCCACCTCGGTAGCGGCGTGGCTGACATAGAGCATGGGGATTTGCACCTCATCGCGCAGCCGCTCAAAATAGGGCAGGATCTCTTCCTTGCGGGCGACATCCAGCGCTGCCAGGGGTTCATCCGCCAGGATCAGATCCGGGCTGGACAACAGGGCGCGGCCAATGGCGACCCGCTGTTTTTCGCCCCCCGAAAGGCTGCCCGGATGTCGCGCCATCAGAGGCCCAATGCCAAGCATCGCAACGATCCGGTCGAGATCCTCTTGCGCGGCGCCTTTGGGGGCGAACCAGCGACCAAACAGCAGGTTTTGCCGCACCGTCAGATGCGGAAACAGTCGTCCCTCTTGAAAGATATAGCCAATGCGACGCCGGTGTGGCGGCAGCCAGATGCCGCGTTTAAGGTCAAAGAGCACCCGACCGTTGAGGGCAACCCGGCCTGTTTCGGGTCGCAGCAACCCGGCCACGGCATTTACCACTGTGGTTTTGCCCGCACCCGAGCCACCAAACAGCACCGTCACCCCTGCCGGTGCCTCAAAGGAAATATCCAGCGCAAATCCTGCTAATTGCTGGCGAAGGTCAACCGAAAGCATCACGCGCCACCAAGACGTTTACTGGCACGGCGCGCCAGCAATTCCGACAGCATCAGCGCCCCCATGGCAATGCCTACCGAGATCATCACCAGACGCAGCGCGGCACTCTCACCACCCGGGACTTGCAAAAACGCGTAAATCGCCGAAGGCAGGGTCTGTGTCTGGCCGGGTATGTTGGAGACAAAGGTGATGGTGGCGCCGAACTCGCCCATTGCCTTTGCAAAAGCAAGAATGGTTCCGGCAATGACACCCGGCAGGATCAGCGGCAGGGTTACGGGGGCAAAAGCCCAGAGACGATTGGCCCCCAGGGTTGCCGCCGCCTGTTCCAGTTTCGGGTCCACCGCCTCGATCGACAGCCTGATGGCACGCACCATCAAGGGAAACCCCATGATGGCCGCCGCCAGCGCCGCCCCTGTCCAGCGAAAGGCCAGAACGATGCCAAATTGCTGCAAAAACCCTCCCAAAGCGCCCTGGGTGCCAAAGGCCAGTAGCAGCAGATAGCCGGTGACCACCGGAGGCAGGATCAAGGGCAGATGTACCAGCCCATTGAGCAGTTGCTTGCCTGCAAACTCCCAGCGCGCCAGAGCATAAGCGGTGAATATCCCAAAAGGCAGGCTCAACACGCTGGCCCAGATCGAGACTTTGAGAGACAGCGCAACCGCCTGCCATTCTTCGGGGCCAAGCCAACTCATGCGCCGCTACTCCGCAATCACATCAAAGCCGGCAGACAAGAAAACCTCGCGCGCCACCCGGCCCTGCAGATAGGCATGAAACGCCACAACTGCTGGACGGTCTGCAGGCAGGATCTGGGCCAGGGGATAGCGGATTGGAGCATGTGTGCTTTTGGGGAATTCGGCCAGCACCACCACGCGCGGCTCAACCCTGGCATCACTGGCATAGACAATGCCAAGCGGAGCCTCAGCGGAGGCCACTAGGGCGAGTGCTGCACGCACATTGTCGGTCTGGGCAACCTGCGGTGCCAGCCTTTGCCAAAGCCCCAAAGACTGCAGCGCCGCCTGCCCATAGATCCCGGCAGGTACCGCGTTCAGCAGCCCCATTGCCAGCTTACCCTCGCCCAGCTGCTCAAACAGAAGGGGATCCTCAAAGCTGGAAAGAGATTGTGCCACAGACTGCGGTGCAATAAGAACCAGCCTGTTGCCAACAAGGTCGACACGACTGCCGGGCACCAGACGATCTGCTGCCTCAAGATAGTCCATCCATTCAGAGCTGGCAGGCAGATAGATGTCGGCAGGGGCACCCAGCGCGATCTGACGCGCCAACACAGACGAGCCGGCCAGCGATAGTGTCACTGTATAGCCTGTCTCGGCCTCAAATTCCTCGCGGATATCTTCCAGCGCATTTTTCAGGCTGGCGGCCGCAAAGACAGTGACATCCGCCGCCAGAGCGGCCGATCCCCCCGTCAAACCAAGCGCCAAACCAAGCGCGCTTGCCACCAGAACCCCAGCGAGAAAACGACCGATGCCGGACATATCTGTGAAACCTCCCGGAGCCTGATATCCATGCCACCCCTTGGGCCTAGCTCCGAGATCCCTGCTGGGCAAGTCAAATTTGCGCTCCCACAAGGCACTGCCCGGCCAAAATCTATGGTAAACCACCGGAATAAAATACAAAAGCTCGCCCCAAGCGTCCCTAGGGCGAGCAGTTTGATAGCAATGTAGAATGGGAACTCTAGAACAGGGTCAGTCCACCGGGATCGGATGGAGCAGGTGCTGGTGCTGGCGTTGCTGCAGGACGTGCTCTTGCCAGTTCCTGTTCGCCCAAACGCCGGTCATTTTCGACCCGAGTCTGCTGGGCGCTGCCAGAAACCGCATGAAAGCGGACGCGGCGGGCTGAATTACCACCGACGCTGGACGAAATCACCGGAATGCCTTCATCCTTTAGGAAGTGCTGCACAAAATGAGAGTTCGACGCGCCGATGTCCGAGAGATTGACCGACATTTTTGCGCCGCCAAAGACTTTTGCCTTCAGATTATTTCGCTGCGCGCCCTTTTTCATAATGCCGTTGATCAACAACTCCATCGCATGAATACCGTAGCGCGCGCTCACCGCATTACCGTTGGCATTGGCCAGCAAGAAATGATTCATGCCACCCACACCATTTTCAGCATCATAGATACAGGCCGAAATACAGGAGCCCAGAACCGTGGAAAACACCACTTTTGGGTCGGTCGAGACCCGGTATTCTCCCTGCAAAACCGTGACCGATGTCGTATTCGCAAAAACTGTTGTCACAGTAAACTCCTTATCAACTAAAATCAGGCCTTTGCAGCCTGCAGAAGGGCCCCTGCCATTCGGGCGAGGGAAACTTGTTTTTGAGCGCCGCCATTTTCCCAGGCGACACGCGGCATGCCATACACAACCGAGGACTTTTCATCCTGAGCAAACGTTGTTGCACCCGCCTTGCGCAACTCCAAAAGACCCTGGGCTCCGTCCTGGCCCATGCCCGTCAAAATCGCAGCGACCACGTCCTTCCCATATGGCACGGCAGAGGTAAATAATGCGTCAACGGACGGCATATGGCCCGAAATTGGAGGGCCCTCCTTCAGGCGCGTTTTCATAGGTTTTCGCTGTGTCATGCCCATATGGCGCTGCTGGCCAGCCGCGATATACACATGCCCGACTTCCAAATTCACGCTGTCCTCTGCCTGCACAACTTTTGCCGCGCAGATCCGGTCCAGAAGCGAGACCAAACCCTGGCCAAAATTCTTACCGGTATGCTGAACAATCAAAGTAGGCGGGCATTGCGCCGGAAAGCCGACAAGAACACTGCGCAGGGCCTCTACCCCACCCGTGGATGATCCAATCAGAATGATTTTCTTAAAGTTGGTATTTGGCCTTGCACTGCCTGACCCTTTGCCAAGGGCCCCAGCTTGATCCCGCCTGGGTGCTTTGACCATCATGTCAAAATACTGGGAGAATTGTTGCGGACTATCAGCCTTTGACAGCTCAAAAATGCCCGCGCCCACATTCAGCAGCGGTGAGGATTGGCGCGCGGGCGTAGCCCCAGCACTGTCCATCACAGCCACCCACCGGGTATCAAGTGCCGAGAACAGCGCCAGCATCATCTCGAATTCTGGCAGCTTGGTGAAGCCATCTTCGACAAAGGCAAAGGTCGGTTCTGCCGCCTCCGCCTGATTATAGGCCATCATAAGGTTGTTGGCCAAAAGCACCTTCATCCCAGGGTAGCTGGCCTCCATATGACTTTGGATAGAGCGAGCAAAAGCCCGATCTGTTGTAATGATCAATATATTTTTGGACGCCAATGTTTCACCCAGTCAAGTTGATCGGTAAAGACCGAAGATTAAGGACATCCCGGAGCAAGTTGGCGCCCCGGGAGAGTGATTGTTTAAAAGTTCTGCCAAAGGTCCTTGGCCGCATTTCCCTCAGAGATGGCCGATCCGCCCGGAGGGTGGGCAGCAGCGTCGCTGACATCCCAATCGTCCTCAGCACCATGCGCAGAGGGCGCCAATGCATCAGAACTGGCCGGCGGCGCCGCGTCCGAGATTTGAGAAACCGCTGCCGCGCCCTTTATCTGAAACCCGGAAACCAGCTGCGACAGCTCGGTGGAATCTTGACTGAGCAGATGCCCTGCAGCCGTGGCCTGTTCAACCATGGCGGCGTTTTGTTGGGTCACCTGATCCAGCTGTGTCACACCGGTGTTGATCTCATTCAGACCGGTAGCTTGCTCTACCGCGCCTTCGGCGATGCCGGAAACCAGTTTGGAAATATGGCTGACCCGGTCAACAATATTGGAGAGAGCCCCGCCAGCCTTTCCGACCAACTCGACACCGCGCCCAACCTGTTTGGAGCTGTCACTGATCAAGGTTTTGATCTCAAGTGCCGCATCCGAGGACCGCTGCGCCAGGGCCCGGACTTCTGAGGCCACAACCGCAAAACCTTTGCCGGATTCACCGGCACGCGCCGCTTCAACACCCGCGTTCAGGGCGAGAAGGTTCGTTTGGAAAGCAATGTCGTCGATCACCGAGATGATCTGGCTGATGTGATTCGAGCTCTGCTCGATCTCGGTCATCGCGGCAACGGCGCTTTGCACCACGTCGCCGGTATTTTCAGCCTCTTTTTTGGCTTCATCCATGGTCATCTCAACGCTTCGGGCACCCTCAGCGGCTGATTTTACACTGGCTGTCAGCTCATCCAACGCAGCCGCTGTTTCTTCCAGCGTCGCGGCCTGGCTTTCGGTGCGATTCGACAGATCATCGGACGCGCGACTGATTTCCGCCGCGCCATTGCGAATGGAGCCGGAGGCATCAATCACCTTGGAAACAGTGCCGCTGAGCGTCTCAATGGTCTGATTATAGTTCTGCCGCAGTTTCTCATGCTCACCCGAGAAAACCTGCTCAATGGGCAGTGAAAAATCACCTTCTGAGAGCCGAACCAAACCTGCGCTCAGGTTCTCAACGACGATCTCTTGCTCTAGCTGCAGCTCGGCACGCTGTTCTTCTGCGATTCTGGCCTGCTGCAGGTCCTCCTGCATTGAAACCAGAGTTTTGCCGATCTTGCCGATCTCATCGCCGCGCTCTGCCTCGGGCACATCGGCATCCAGATGGCCGGAGGACACAGCCTCCATATTACGACAGATCCGATCCAGTGGGCGGGTAATCGTACGCGCAAACAGCCAGCCCAGGAAAGACATGAACGCGGCACTGACAAGGGAGGCAATCAAGAGTATATTGAGGTCACGCGCAGCCGGCGCCATCAGTTCGTCGCGATCCTGCTCAACACCAATAACCCAATTAACGCCAAATATAGTGGTATGTTCTGCATAGGCCGCGACTTCCTGGCCGCGCAACCCAATGGTCCGGTCGGTGAAGGTGCCATGATCTTCAAGGGCATCCAACAAATAGGTAGTCGACGGCAGCTGATCCAGAACCTGATGGCCACTTTCGAAACGAGACGCAGAGCGGGCGACGAAGTCAGAGCCTGCCAAAAACACTTCAACAGTGTCGCCAATGCCCCGCTCATCATTCATGATGGCGCTCACCTGATCAATTGACATCTGAAGAATAACAACACCAACCGTCTGGCCGGAATTTGCTACGATTTTTGATGCAACAAAAGCCGCTGGGGCATCGTTGCTGGGCGCGTAAGGGTGAATGTCAGAGAAAGCCACTTCGCCAACTTCAAGATCGAGAGCCGCCCGAAACATATTGCCAAGGTCGCTGTCCTTGTATTGCCCCTGCAAAACGTTGGTGCCGTAGTCATCCTCTTTGTAGACGCTGTAGACGACATCACCCGGCATGCTGATCAGGAAGGCATCATAATATCCTTTTGCTGTCAGAAAGCTCCGGAAGAAAGGATGAAATTTTGAGTGATGGATGTTGTAGGGGATTGTCTGTTTGGCACGATCCAGATTCTGCCGCTCCCCCAACGGGAAAGGATTCTCTGTGATATAGGCGGTGCGGGCCACATCCGAAGCCTCAGCGCCAAGGTTGCTCCAGGCTGCCGAAAGCCGCTGAGCAGCTGTCGCCGTCGACGGGTTTGCGGCCAGCGTCATCACATCTGCATTGACCCCGCGCAGCATCGATTCGAGGGCAGACCTTCGGCCGGCGATCAGGGAATGGAATTGGTTTTCGGCTTGGTTAAAAGCGCTTTTTTGCATGTTCAATGTGCTGATAGTAACAATAATAGCAGCCAAAACAGCGCCAAAGCCCACCACAAAAAGCGGTAGCTTATAAGCGATCTTTAAAGATCTGAGAGCCTTCATTCCATCCTCCTGATGCGTCATCTGCGGCGCACCGCATCGCGATAGGCGACAGACTGACCAAGAGGAGTTAATTTGCAGCTTACGAAAACCCCGGTAATTCCATTTTTACAAATCAATACGTGTTTTCGAACCCAGGTGACCTTTGCGCCGCTCCCTTTGTCAGTGTTCCAGCCCACCAAAGCCCCTGCTTCTGAATGAGGCATATATATACGGAGTGTTTGGAGGACTTCTGCCACCCTTCCCCCCAAAGCCCCGACCATCCTCAGAGTCGCAACGGTTCCAGAAACAGGAATAAATTTAAGAAAATTCACAATTATCCCTGGTTCCAAGCCGCATAAAATAGCTTTTCCAGCATCCAGCAGCAATCAATTGTTAAGTCAGACAGCCTAACTATGAACCCATCGAATAGACACACGTCACCGAAAACGGGGGTGAGAATCGCGGAAGATGACCACAGAAACGCACAAGCACCTTTTGGAATTGCCAAATGCATTTGCGGAATTGAGTTCGCTAATTGCTTTTCTTGGCGGAGCCCGCTCCGCCACAGTAGAAATCGACTGCAGCAATGTTGCAGCCATACCATCGCGCTGCCTTCAATTGCTGCTCAGCGCCGAGCAACAATGGCGCTCTGAAGAATTGGGGTTTGCGGTAACCCATATCAACGCTTCTTGCCGCAAATCCCTGACGCTCTTGGGTTTGGAGCCCAACCGATTTGAAGACGAGGTAACAGCATGAAAACCAAAGTATTGGCCATTGATGATTCCCGCACCATCCGGAATCTGCTCGCCGCCACCCTAGAAGAGGCTGGTTTTGAGTACGTGAGTGCCGTTGATGGCCGCGAAGGCGTCGACATGTATGAAGATGTCGCCCCTGACGTTGTTATCACCGATATCAACATGCCGAACCTGGACGGGTTTGGGGTGATCGAAGAACTGCGCGGAACCGGTATCAATTCCAAAGTTCCAATTCTGGTTCTCACCACGGAAAGTGCGCCTGAAATGAAGGCCCGGGCCCGCAGTGCAGGTGCCACTGGCTGGATCACCAAACCTTTTGATGACGCGTCCCTGATTTTTGCTCTGAAACGCGTCACCGGGGCAGCTGCCTAAGATGTCCGGATCCATTCAGGACACCTTCTTTGAGGAGTGCGAAGAACTCCTTGAAGCAACGGATGCGGGTCTGAGCGCCATCGAAGGAGGCGATCACGATCCAGAGGTAGTCAATGCGGTTTTCCGTGCGGTTCACTCGATTAAAGGTGGCGCAGGCGCATTTGGCTTGAACGAGTTGGTGGCATTTGCCCACAGATTTGAGACCGTATTTGATGAGGTCCGTGCCAATCGCATGGAATTGACTGATCCATTGGTCCAGCTTTTGCTGCGCTCTTGCGATCACCTTTACAACCTCGTGGCAGTCGCCCGTGATGGCGGCGAAACCGATCAAGCACATCACGATATGCTGATCGAAGCGCTGGACAAATATATTCCCGAAGAGGAAGAAGATCTAACATTCGAGCCCATGGGGCTTGGTGGTCCAATTGACATCGGTGCGATCGATCTGCCCGGTGTTGCGACAGAAGAGACCTATCAGATCCACTTCCGGCCTCTGAAGGATATGTACAGCACTGGCAATGAGCCAATCTTCCTGTTCCAGGCCCTCAAAGACATGGGAACGCTGGAGGTCACGCTGGATGATTCTGAACTGCCAGGGTTTGACACGATAGATCACGAAGAAAGCTACCTGAGTTGGAACCTCGTTCTGACCACCTCGGAACCCAGATCCTCTGTAGAAGCCGTTTTTGAATTTGTCGAAGGCCTCTGCGAACTCTCTATCGATGGTGCCGGGGATGCTGATGCTGATGCCGCGGCTCTTGCCGCTTTGGAGGCCGCCTTTGGCACAGCTCCGGCAGCAGCCCCACCAGAAGCGGAGCCTACAGTTATGGTTGAAGAGACCCCCGCAGCCCCTTTTGAACAGCCGGCCCCCGCGCCAGCGCCCGAGGCAGCACCGGAAGTAGCCGGTCAAAAGGCTTCGGCCCCAAAAGCCGAGACCGCGAAATCTGAACAGCGCGGGCCAAATCCCACGCTGCGCGTGGATCTTGAGCGGGTGGACCGGCTTATCAACGCTGTTGGGGAGTTGATCATCAACCATTCGATGTTGGCGCAGCAAATCGCCAACCTAGATGTCGCCGATGTCCGCGATGTTGAAACCGAACTGGAGGGCTTTAAGAACCTGGCCCGCGACATCCAGGAAGGTGTGATGTCCATTCGCGCTCAACCGGTGAAACCCCTGTTCCAGCGCATGGCTCGCATTGTCCGCGAAGCCTCCAGCGCGACAGACAAGGTTTGTAAACTGGTCACGGAAGGTGAAAACACCGAAGTCGACAAAACGGTGATTGAACGCCTTGCTGACCCATTGACGCATATCCTGCGCAATGCCGTCGACCATGGTGTTGAAAAGCCTGAAGATCGAATTGCTGCTGGCAAAGACAAAGTCGGTGAGATCCGCCTCTCGGCCTCGCACCGTTCTGGCTCTGTCTGTATCGAGGTCAGGGATGACGGGGCTGGCGTGAATCGCCCTCGCGTCAAACAAATTGCCATCGACAAAGGCTTGATCCCGGAGAACGCCGAACTCACAGATAGCGAGATCGACAATCTCCTGTTCTTGCCCGGTTTTTCTACTGCCAAAGAGGTATCCAAACTCTCAGGTCGTGGGGTTGGCATGGATGTTGGGAAAAACGCCGTGGCTGGCCTTGGCGGGCGGATCAATATCTCCTCAAACCCGGGCAAGGGCTCAACCTTTACCATTATCCTGCCGCTGACCCTTGCGGTAATGGACGGCATGGTGGTCTCGGTTGCGGATCAGACAATGGTGGTTCCGATCACCTCCATTGTTGAGACAATGCGCGGCAACGACGACATGATCAACAATCTGGGCGCCGATGGTACCTTGTTGTCTATTCGCGGCAGTTTTGTCCCAATCTGTGACGTTGCCAGCGCTCTTGGCCTGCGCAAGGAAAACAGTGATCAACCTCCTGGTGTCTATCTCCTGGTGGAGACGGAAACCGGCCAACGCAGTGCCTTGGCAGTGGACGACATTCACGACCAACGCCAGGTCGTCATCAAAAGTCTGGACGGTGTTTGCGGACAAATTGCCGGCGTCGCCGCCGCAACTATCCTTGGAGATGGCAAGATCGCCATGATCCTAGACCCCGAAAGCATTCTTGCGGCTTCGCCAGCAGCCGCCTTTGATACCGAGCGGAGAATGAGCAATGCAAGCTGAAACAAAAAACAATGACCAGGAAGTGAAGCACGCTCAGTTTAGCGAGTTCGTAAGTTTCACTGTTGCCGGCCAGGCTTTCTGTCTGAAGATAACCCAGATCCGGGAAATCCGGCGCTGGTCCCCCGTGACCATCCTGCCCCATGCGCCTTCGGACGTGTTGGGTGTGATGAACCTGCGCGGAGCGGTGATTCCGATTTACGATCTGTCAGCCCGGTTTGGCCTGCAAACAACAGAGGCCAGCGAGCGCAATGTTGTCATCGTGGTCTCCTCTGCAGGCAAACCTGTGGGACTACTGGCTGAATCCGTCTCTGAGATCATCTCGATCAACCCAGAAGAGATCCAGGAGACACCCCCGGTCGATAGCCGCAACACCATGGAGTATATCCAGGGCATCATTTCGCATGATGACACGATGGTGCGGATCATCAACTTGGATGCCGTGATCTCAGTTCCTGAGCAGGTGCTCTGATGATCGCCGCGGGTCCCATAGAATCCAACCCTGACGGGTTCACCCTGACGGACCAGGATTTTGAAGCGATCGCTGATTTTGCCTACAAGCATTTCGGCCTGTCAATGTCGAGCAGCAAGAAGCCTCTGGTTTCTGCCCGGCTGGCGCGCCAGCTGAGACAAAAGAACATTGTGAACTTTAAAGAGTATCTGGGGCGATTGAATGGCAAGAACAGTGAGGAGGAGCGCAACAATCTGCTGTCGCTTCTGACCACCAATGTCACGCATTTCTTTCGCGAGCCGCATCATTTTGAGACCCTGCGCACGGATGTTCTGCCGCAGCTGATCGAAAAGGCGCGCAACGGTGGCCGGGTTCGGATTTGGTCTGCTGGCTGCTCAAAAGGACCAGAGCCATTCAGCATGGCGATGATCATTCACAAAATGTGCCCAGACATTGGGCGCTACGACTTCAAGATCTTGGGAACCGATATCGATCCGCAAGTTGTCAACTTCGCCAAAGCGGCCAAATATCCGCAAGAAGACATCGAGCAGATGCCATCTGAGTACCGCAGCCTGGTGCCTAAGATGGATGCCGACGGGCGCATGCCTGAAAACCTGAGATCTATGATCACATTTGGGGTGCTGAATCTGATCGAACCCTTCCCTTTCAAGGGAAAATTCGACGCGATTTTCTGCCGCAACGTGGCCATCTATTTTGACACACCAACCCAGCAAAAGGTCTGGCAAGCCTTTCAGCAAAACCTGAACCCGGGTGGGTATCTGTTCATCGGTCACTCCGAACGCATGTCCGGGCCGGCCGAAGCCAAACTAAAGACATCAGGAATTACGACTTACATCAACACGCCCGCCTGAGGCGACGCTCCATAAACGAGCTGGAAAGAGCAACACGAGGAAAAATTCATGAGCTTAAAAGACTCTCTACGCGTTATGGTCGTCGATGATATGTCCACGAGCCGCGGTATAATTACCCAGTGTCTGGACGAGCTTGGCATCAAGAACTACATGGTCGAGAACAACGGACAGTCTGCTTTTCAAAAGCTGGCAACGACTCCAGTACATCTGGTGTTGTCGGACTATAACATGCCAGGCATGGATGGTCTGGGTCTGCTGCAGGCGGTCCGGGGGCATCAAGCAACCCAACGTCTCGGCTTTATTCTGGTGACCGGCAAACCTACGCCAGAAATCATCGAGGTGGGCAAAAAGCTCGGGTTGAACAATATCATCCGTAAGCCCTTCACAGTAGCGACCATGAAACAGGCGATCGAACAGGTCGTCGGGCGGCTGTAGCCATGGCTGAACAGTGCACTACGATTTCCGGCCTTAGCGCCATTTCCGCCCGCGAAATGCGTCAACTTTACTCGAAGGTCCAAACACTAGAAGACGTGGTTCACGATATCTTTGATCGTGGCACCAAACCAAACCGGCAAGAGAACCAGTCGCTGCAAGACTTCGATCTGGTTATGCAAACTCTTGCAGGGATGGCCGACTTCTATGAAAAAATCGAAGGCCAGGTCCTGGACTCAGGAAAAGCTGATATTCACGCTGCGACCGAGTCGGTTACGTTGCAAAAACTGCGTGAGCGGCTGCGTGAAATAGGAAGTTTTGTGGCTTAATCAGGCCGCCACAAGGCAGATCAAATCCAGAACTTTTAGTCAAAGCCGCCTGAGCACTGTGCTCAGGCGGCTTTTTCGCTTTCTTTGCGACGATACAGCGTTAGATTACCAAGGAGCGTCGCAACTTCTTATAATTGGTATTGGTATGGCTGGGTTTTTCAAAGTACTGGCAGCAGCAGTCTGTCTATTCCTCCCCCACATCGCCGAGGCGGCGCGGGA
>JAWUWF010000008.1:0-20739 GCA_034111985.1 Pseudophaeobacter sp. | reverse complement strand
ATCTGCAGATGCGCGGCAAAGCCTTGGGCCCGGCAGCGCGCTGCGGTCATGGCACACCAGAGGTTTCATGCGGTGACTGCGCCGCGCACTGGCGCGGCGCGCGGCCCAACGGCACAAAACGCATCTGTGATGCTTTGAGTGCGGGCGGGAGCCCCCCCCCCTTTTTGTTCTGATATTTACGTGGCGCCTGCTCGCAGTACTTTTTTGCACCAGCCCACTCTTGCAAGCATCCTGTGGATTTGAAACAACAAGACAACCCCATGATGTGGAGCTCATATGGGTCGCCTCAATGATCCAATTGCACCGGGCCTTATGCTCCTAAACCTTAGCCGTTGAGGACTTCTCCAATGTTTCAGAGTTTCGACGTCACCGCGCGTCCCGAACAAGGCCCCCCACGGCTGCAAGCCCTGCGCGCCGAACTCACCCGAGAAGGGTTGAGCGGCTTTATTGTCCCCCGGGCAGATGCCCACCAGGGCGAATATGTCGCCGCTCATGACGAGCGTTTGAGCTGGCTTACCGGTTTTACCGGCTCTGCCGGGTTCTGCGCCGTGCTTGAAACCTGCGCCGGGGTCTTCATCGATGGCCGTTACCGCACGCAAGTAAAACGACAGGTCGCCGAACAGTTCACCCCAGTGCCCTGGCCTGAGATGCAGCTCGGAACCTGGCTCAAAGAGCAGCTGCCACAGGGAGGCCGGGTTGGCTTTGATCCCTGGCTGCACGCCACCGCCCAGATCACCACCCTGACGCAAGAGCTGGAAGGGTCCAGTATTGCGCTGGTCCAATGCGACAACCTTGTTGACCGGATCTGGCAGGACCAACCTGCGCCTCCAATGCAGCCCGCCCAACCTCATAAACTGGAACATGCCGGCGAAACTGCCACAGCAAAATGTGAACGCCTTGCACGAGGCCTGCAACAGGCAGATCAATCGGCGGCTCTGATCACCCTGCCCGATAGCATCATGTGGCTGTTGAACATCCGCGGCGCAGATATTCCGCGCAATCCGGTGGCGCATGGCTTTGCCATTCTGCATGCAGATGCCCGGGTGGATCTCTTCATGGCCGCCGCAAAACTGCATAACCTCGGTGCCCACCTGCCCACAACGGTCACAGCTCATCCCCCGCAGGCCTTTCTGGCCTCTGTCAGAGCCCTCAATGGGCCTGTCGCTGTGGATGGCTCCAGCCTGCCCCAGATCGTTGCTGATGCTTTGGGAGAGAGGCTGGTTGCCACGGGTGACCCCTGCGCGCTGCCAAAGGCCCGCAAGAACGACGCAGAGATTGCAGGCTCTGCCGCCGCGCATCTGCGCGATGGCGCGGCCGTTGTGGAACTCTTGACCTGGCTGGATGCACAGCCCCCCGGAACTGTCACAGAAATCGACGTGGCCAGGCGGCTGGAAGAGCTGCGCCGCCGTGATCCGGCCCTGCGTGATATCAGCTTTGAAACCATTTCCGGCACCGGCGAAAATGGCGCTGTGATGCACTACCGCGTCACCGAAGAAAGCAACACCCAACTGCAAGACGGCCATCTACTGGTGCTCGACAGCGGTGGACAATATCTTGACGGCACCACAGATATCACCCGCACCATTGCCATTGGCGCGCCCGGCCCCGACGAACGCGCCGCCTTTACCAGGGTCCTGCAGGGGATGATCGCCATGTCTCGTCTGCGCTGGCCCAAGGGCCTTGCTGGCCGCGACATCGAAGCGGTGGGACGGATGCCGCTCTGGCTTGCGGGGCAGGACTTTAACCACGGGCTGGGCCATGGGGTTGGCGCCTATCTCAGCGTCCATGAAGGGCCGCAGCGGCTCAGCCGGGTCTCTACCGTGCCGCTTGAACCCGGCATGATCCTGTCAAACGAGCCGGGGTACTACCGCGAAGGCGCCTTTGGCATAAGGATCGAGAACCTGCTGGTGGTCGATACGGCCCCGGCGCTGGAAACCGGCGATGCTGAGCGCGAGATGCTGTGCTGGCGCGGCCTGACCTTCGTTCCAATCGACCGGCGTCTGATTGTCACCGAGATGCTGACAGCAGCAGAACGCGACTGGCTTAATGCCTATCACGCCGAGACTGCAAAATTGCTGCGCCCCAACGTCAGTGCGGCGGCGCAATCCTGGCTGGATGACGTCACCCGGACAATCTGATAACAAATGTTACATGTTTGAGGCATAGGGATATGCCAAAGACCGAAATGAGGGGAGACAAGATGAGTAGCATCCGTATTCGCAAGGCGGGCGGCACCTGGGTCGTACGATCCGGCGGTGCCGTACTCGGTGAAAGCAATCGCGCGCTGGAGCTGAACGAAGGTGGCCACGCACCGGTGATCTATTTTCCCCGCGAAGACATTGCCATGGCCTTTCTGGACCCAAGCAGCAAGACGAGCCATTGTCCCCTTAAAGGCGATGCCACCTATTTCTCCATCGTGAATAAATCATCCGTGAGTGAAAATGTGGTCTGGAGCTATGAGGCGCCGCGCGAAGCCATTGCGGAAATCAAGAACTACCTCGCCTTTCATCAAAGCGACTCCGTAAAGGTTGAACAAATCTAAACAAACGGCTGTCGGACCTGCATCCGGCAGCCATTTTTCAGGGCCGTGAGGCTGACCCTAAGCAGACCTCAAACCCAGCATACGGAGAACAAGCCGCCTTTTTTTTGAGGTGTCCTCAGAAGAGACGTTCAATCGAAGCGTTAATAGATCAGGCCCTTAGCCACGAAATCTCAGCCACTGAGTTTGTGAACAAATCCATCCACCTCATAAGCCAAGTATTGACCGAAGTATGGACTGCGACAATCCGATTACCATGCCATAGAAAGCCGGGTGGCTCCGGGTTCAAACTCCAGCGAGCTTGCCGCTTAAAGGATTGCCCGGCAGAGTTGCCGCCGCACATCGTCCAAACGCCCTTCGGCACTAAAGACATTGGTTTCCATCGCACATTGGATCGTATAATCGATCAATGATTGCAAAGATGCCTGTTCTTTTTCCCGCTCGACGACATGACGTTCTTGCTCGACCTCTTTTGGGGCGAATTCAAAGACACGCATATTCTTCCTTCCGCACTTTAGGAACTATCGTTACTGTAGGTGGAGATTCTTACAATCCAACCGAATTCATCAATAGCTAAGAAAAAATTAACCAATGCGAGTTGCCGACACATCGCAAATCAGCGGACGACTGCTAAAGGTCTTTATCACCGTCTTTGATGAAATGTCGGTGAGCAGAGCAGCTGAACGCCTGGACAGTAGCCAATCCACCATCAGCCATAACATCGAAAAACTCCGCAGCATTCTGGGAGATACGCTGTTTTTACAATGTGGGCGCGGCATTGTGCCAAGCGCCCGCGCCGTAGCGCTGGCCCCGAAGGTGCGTCACCTGCTGGCAGAGATGGAGATCCTTGCGGATGGCGGAGACTACGACCCTCTGCAAGACCAGTCCACGATCACAATTGCCACCAATGGGAGTGCCCTCGCACCCGAGCTCAATCTGGTACGCAAACGTCTCTGGGAGGTCACCCCGGGTCGCAAGCTGATTTTTCGAGAGTTGGGATCCCGCGCCAATCTGGAAAATTTTCTTGAAAAGGGCATTGCCGATATTGCTGTGACCGCACGGCCAATGGCCTATTCGGACATGCTACACAGCCTGCCATTATTCAGCGACGAATCGGCCGTATATTACGATGCAGAAATCAGAAAACCCATTGAAAATGTTAAAGAATACTGTAGCGCGCGGCATGCAAACCTTGATTTTGGCGGTCCGGTAAAAAGCGTAGTGGAGAGCGCCCTGGAGACCCTGGGGCTAGCACGGAATATGGTGATCAGTGTCCCCAACGTCTGGTTTTTGGCGCAGGTTATAAAGGACACCGATCTGGTGGCAACGCTGCCAAAACTGCTGCAAAAATCGGCCCTTAGTGGTCTCGCGATTTGCCCCTGTCCAATTCCTATCCCGCCGGTCCATTTCGATTTGGTCTGGCATCGCCGCGACGATGAATCCTCCCGCCTAACCTGGCTGAGACAGCAAATGACGGCAGCGCTCGCGCGCCCCGAAACGTGACACCTTCAGTGCTTAACGCCGTTCAAAGGCACCGTTTTTGCACCACAACACAACCCCGCTAACCCGACATCCTTCAGGCCCTGTGTGATCGGCTTCTTAGCTGTGCTCTTCGGCGGCGATCGCCACGAGGGCCCGGTTGTAGGCCTTAAGAGCATCGACGTGATAGATCGCTCCTACCAGTATTTCCGCACCATCGACCCGCTCAAAGATCGGCAAAAATGTCACATCTTCGCGGTCAAAAATCGGCAGCGCCGCCTCAAGCGAAACCCCAAAATCCAAAGCGAGGCCCTGTGCGCGCAAGGCCTCACAATCCTCACGGGCCGCGCAACGCGGATCGTCAAGCGGGCGCATCACCGCGTCGGCCTTCAGCAGGGCTAACAGATAGGCCTGCGGACCAGCGGCACAGTGAATATTTCGCCGCTCCAGCTGTGTCAGGAAAAAAGAGCGGTCCACCAGCCGCGAGGCAAGGGCGGTGGAAATCGACACAGCCACCATCACGGCGAGGCCGATCTGCCAATCTCCCGTCAGCTCGAACACGATCAAGGTGGTGGAAATGGGCGCGCCCAGAACAGCGGCGGCAACCGCTCCCATGCCGGCAAAAGCATAGAGCGTGTGGGTGCCGGACACATCAGGCAGAAAAGAGGTCGCAACTAGGCCAAAGGCCAGTCCGGTAATGGCGCCAATCATCAGCGACGGCGAAAAGACCCCTCCCCCCATGCGCCCGCCCATGGTAATCGCCACTGCAGCCGTTTTGACCACGACGAAGACCAGGGCCTGCGACAGCACCAAACCACCCGTCAGCGCCAGCTCAGTCGTCTCGTAGCCAACACCAATGATGTGAGGGTACCAGATCGCGATGATGCCCAAGATCAGACCAGAAATGGCCGGACGCAGCCAGCGCGGAATCCGCAAGCTTTCTTGCAGGGCGTCGCCCACATGATCGGCAAAGAAGATCGCCCGCATCAGGATGACGGCGACAAATCCACAGATCACGCCCAGCATCAAAAAGGCAGGCAGTTCCACATAAAACTGCAGGGCCCCAGGCGTGATCATAGAGAACTCGGTGACATCGCCATAGGCCAGACGATTGATGACGGTTCCCGCCACAGAGGCAATCACAATGGGAGCAAAAGCATGCACCGCAAAATGGCGCAGCACCACCTCAAGGGCAAAAAGTGCCCCAGCAATGGGTGCATTGAAACTGGCTGAAACCGCCGCTGCAACCGCGCAGCCCAACAGATCACGGCCGGTAATCCCGTCTGCCCTGATTTTTTCGCTCACCCAGCTGGAAATCACCCCGGCCAGGTGCACCACCGGCCCTTCCCGTCCGGTAGAGCCCCCGGTGGAGAGGGTCAGAAACGAGGCCAGAGCAGAGGCAAGCCCCGCGCGTGTTTCCAATCGGCCATTGTGCATGGCAGCACCTTCGATCACATCCGCAACAGAGCGCACCCGGCCATCCGGCGTAAAGCGATCAAGAATGATGCCAACAATAAGCCCGCCCGAGGTGGCGATCAGGACCAACCAATACCACGGAAGATCCGCCGCAAAACTGTGCAGGTAATTGGCGTCTTCAGCACCGTAGACCCAGGCCTGCAGCGAGGAAATACCCTTGCGAAACAACAGTGCCGCCAGGCCGGCGCTGATACCGATCAGCAAAGCAATCAGCCAAAACTGAAACTGGCTTGCGCCCCTGTGCCGCAAAAAGTGCCACAGATCCCGCATCCCTGAAAACAGTTTTGCGAAACGGGCTGAGACAGCGTTGCGTAGCATTTGGGGCATAGGGGTCCTGTACAGATTACTTTTGCGCCACTGAGCCCAAAACTACATAAGAGACCGTAAAGATTTGGTTGGTATCCAGCTATCCGCGAAACAATTTGTGCAATCGTTGCAGAGGGCTTAGCTGACCAACAGGGCCCGGGCAGCGGCACGCGCTTCTTGGGTGATGGTATCACCTGACACCATCCGCGCAATCTCATCAACCCGTTCGCCCTCATCCAGCGGCACCACTTCGGACAGCGTAATCCCGTCTGTGACGCGTTTTTGCACCCGCCAGTGATGCCCCCCCTGGGCCGCAACCTGCGGAGAATGGGTGACCACAAGAACCTGCCCAGAGGCGGCGAGTGATTTAAGTCGACGCCCAACCGCATCGGCTGTGGCACCACCAACACCCCGATCGATCTCGTCAAAAATCAGTGTCTTACTTTGATCATCGCCCCGCAGGCAGACTTTCAGCGCCAGCAAAAAGCGGCTGAGCTCACCGCCAGAGGCGATCTTATTCAGCGGACCAGACGGCGCGCCCGGATTGGTCGCTACGGTAAAGGCAACACCGTCATAGCCCTCAGGGCCTGCCTCGCCGGTCTCAACAAGAGTTTTGAAAACCGCTCGCTCCATTTTCAGCGGGGCCAGCTCTGCCATCACAGCCTGATCCAGCGCCTCTGCATTGTCATGCCGGGCTTTACTCAGGCGATCAGCTGCCGTCTGGTATTGGGCTTCGGTCCGCGTCAGCGCGGCTTGCTGATCCGCAAGATCACGATCCCCCGCATCCAGGGCTGCCAGTTTCCCCCGCAGTACATCCGCATGGCTCGCCAGAGCGTCCGGCAGCACCGCGTATTTGCGCGCCAGGGCCCGAATTTCAAACAGGCGTGCTTCGCAGTCTTCCAGATCGCTCGGGTTGAAATCGAGCCCTTCCAGTATCCGCGATACCCCCTCCTGGGCCTCTCCCACCTCGACCATGGCGCGATTCAAGGCACTGAGTGGAGCAGCAAGCCCCGCCTCATCAGCGCCCTCTACGCCTTCGAGCCAACGTTGGGCTTCGCCCAAAGCGGCTTCCGCCCCCTCGCTCAGCAAGCTATGGGCCCGGGCGATATCACCGCGGATCCGTTCTGCCTGCTGCATTTGCCGTCGGCGCAGGTCCAGCGCTTCATCTTCACCCGGTTCGGGATCAAGCTTGTCCAGTTCCGCCACAGCGTGACGCAGGAATTCTTCCTCGGCGCGCACAGCGTCCAGAGCCTCCTGTGTCACCTGCACCGTTTTTCGCGCCTTGGCCATCGCACTCCAGGCCAGGCGGGTCTGTGCCAGCCCCTCGGAAACAGAGGCAAAACTATCGAGCAGCGTCCGGTGTCCACGCGGGTTCAGCAAGCCACGATCGTCATGTTGGCCGTGCAGCTCTACCAAGGTCTCGGACAAACGGCGCAGCACCTCGCCAGAACAGCGCCGGTCATTGACCCAGGCGGTTTTGCGACCTTCGGCGGTGTTGACGCGGCGCAGTACCAGCTCTTCGCCACCGGGCAGGCCTGCCTCTTCGAGAATCGCATGCGCCGCATGCCCCGGACCCAGATCAAATTCAGCGATCACCTCGCCCTGTGTTGCGCCCTGACGGACAAGTTCCGCCCGCCCCCGCCAGCCAAGTACAAAGCCAAGAGAATCCAATAGGATGGATTTCCCTGCCCCAGTCTCACCGGTCAGCACGTTCAGTCCGGGCTGGAAGGCCAGCTCGAGATGATCGATGATCAAAATATCGCGGATATCAAGTGCACGTAGCATAGCCGGTCCCGTCGCCCCGTTCGGTCGTAAGGCCGTTACAGCCAACGCCCCTTGATGGATTGACGATAGATCTGGCTCAGCCAGTTATTACCGCGATCCTTGAGCTTAAGCCCCTGAGATGTCAGCAACTTGTAGCTATCCTCGTACCAGTCGGTGGACTGATAGTTGTGCCCCAGAATGGCCCCCGCGGTCTGCGCCTCTTGGGTAAGGCCCAGTGAAAGATAGGCCTCCACAAGGCGATGCAGTGCCTCGGCCGTGTGGCTGGTGGTCTGAAAATCCTCGACCACGACGCGAAAGCGGCTGATCGCAGAAGTATAATGCCCGCGACGCAGGTAATAGCGACCAATCTCCATCTCCTTGCCCGCAAGGTGATCAAAGGCCAGGTCGAATTTCAAGATCGCAGAGGTGGCATATTCGCTGTCGGGGTAGACCTCGATCACCGTGCGCAGGGACTGCAGCGCCTGGAAGGTCAGGCCCTGATCGCGGCCAACCTCGTCGATCTGGTCATAATAGCTGAGCGCCAAGAGATACTGCGCGTAGGCGGCGTCTTCGTCCGTTGGATAAAAGTCGATATAGCGCTGCGCAGCACCCCGGCTGCCTTCGTAGTCTTTGGCCTGATGATTGGCAAAGGCCTGCATGATCAAGGCCTGTTTGGCATATTCGGAATAGGGATAGAGCCGTTCGATTTCCGAGAAATAGTAGGCGGCATCCTTGGTACGGCTGCGGGCCAGTTCAAATTCGCCACGCTCAAAAATCTGCTGAGGCGTAAAGCTTTCCAGCGGCACCGTCTGCTCAGCGGCGCCACCATCTCCGCCACATCCAGAGAGTGCTGCCATCAAAAGAGCCGCGCCGATGAATTTGGCCCCTGTCTTGATGCCGATCATTTTGCCTAAACCTCACCGTCACTGACTTCCGGGTGTCATGCCCCGGGTTCTGCCCCGTTTAGCACATTCATCCGGCGTGCAAAACGCCTTTCACCCACTTCGTCCCCACTTGGCAGAGATTGTTCAGGATGGTCAAGTCCGGCAAGCCCACGACGCCACGCTGCAGGCAATGCGCGGCCCCCAAAACGCAAAAAGCCCTGCAAGAACGGGGCATGAGCGTCACCAGACCAGAGAGATGCGCAAAAAAGGTACTGGCAACGGGGCTATGACAACACAGCCACGGCGCGATCAGGCGACGCGGCGGCTGTTGCTGGGGATTTCTGACCAGACAAGACCCTGGCCCGGCAGACGTGCAGTCATCGCCATGTCACAGTCTACCCGGCGCGCAGCACCCGGCGTCGCAAAGAGTTCACGCAGCAATGTATTGGTCAGGGCATGACCTGCCCGGTCGCCAACGTAGCGCCCCAACAACGGTCCACCGGCCAGCGCCAGATCTCCCAGCGCATCCAGCATCTTGTGGCGCACGGGCTCATCAGCATGACGCAGCCCCTCGCCGCTTTCGATCCGGGCCCCATCAAATACAATCGCGTTTTCGCCAGGAACACCGCCCAGAGCCAGACCATTGGCCTGCATGGTCTCCACATCAACGCGACGACAAAAGGTGCGGCTGTCACAGAGCTCACGCACAAAGGCGCCATTTCGCAGGTCCAGAACCCGGCTTTGACGGCCAATGGCCTGCTCTTCAAAGTCGATATGAAATTCAATCATCAGGCGATCACAGGGCAGTAGAGTTGCCGTAGCGCCGTCCTTGGTCACGGTGACGGGTTTCAGCACTTCAATGGCCGAAACAGGCGTACCGAGGCGGCGAATGCCCCGGCCCAGAATGCCGCAGACGAATTGCGCCGAAGAGCCATCCAGAATAGGAACTTCGGGGCCGTCAATCTCGATCAGCGCATTGTGGACACCACAGCCAGCCAGGGCGGCCATCACATGCTCAACGGTTGAAACGGAAACACCAGCCGCATTAATCAGCCGCGTGCACAGCGCCGTGCGCTCCACATGATCCCAGAGGGCAGGAACAAGTGTGTTACCCAAAGCAATGTCTGTGCGTTTGAAAACGATGCCGTGCCCCGCCGCAGCCGGGTTGATGACCAGCCGCGCCATTTGACCTGAATGCAGGCCGACCCCTTCAAATGCCACTGATGCTTTAAGCGTATTTTGCACCTTGTGCTCCTGATCACCATGTCCGACGTCATGCGCCGTGTTGCTAAGACAGGTAAGGAGTTCACAAAAAAGCCACAACTCAATCTTTATAACGGAATGAAACATCCCTGTAACAGATCGGCAAAACACTGCTGAGACAGAAGCAATACACTGTTTTAAAACGAAAAAAGGCCGCCCGAAGGCGGCCTGTTAATCTCTATTAGTGAAAGATTAATTCGCTTGGCGACGCAGGAAAGCGGGAATTTCGATACGATCCTGCTCTTCTTCGGCCTGTTGTTGCTGAACTGGCTGCGGCTGTGGCGCCACCGCCTGCTGCTGAACGGGAGGCTGCTGGCGGACCGGCTGCGATTTTGGGGCCGGCCCCTCGGCAGCACTGCCCGTCATCCGGTGGATCAGCGAGTTCAGACCAAACCGGCGTTGCTCGGACTGAGGCTCGACCTGCGGCGCGGCACCTGGACGCTGCTGCATCTGCGGCTGCTGTGCCATAGATTGCTGACCCTGAGCCCGCGCTGCTGCGGCCTGAAGGCGCACGATGGCATCCGCAGAAGGTGTGCCGGGTGCAGGCGCTTTTGGGGCCACAAACGAAGCTTCCGGATGGCTGTCAGCCGCATCGACCTGTGGCTGGAACGCCGGAACCTGGGGCTGATAGGCGGGTTGTGGCAGGCCATCGCTGCCCACATCCTCGATGTCTTCGAAGACATCGTCAGCCTGATCTTGGGCTGCAATCTGTTGCGCATCAAGACCCTCAAACAGCGAGGGTTCCTGCGCCGCTGGAGCCGTGGACGCCGCGGCAACCTCAGGCTGAGCGACGGGCGCGTGCAATTCCAGCGGGGCCGGACGCGCCTGCTCAACGCTGACGGCTTTTTTCAACGGGGCGGACATCGGGCGACGTGGGACTGGAATTTCAGTCATCACCTCGGTGGCGTCGATTCCGGTGGCAACCACAGAAACGCGCATCCGGCCTTCCATGGCGGTATCCAGCGTCGAACCTACAATGATATTCGCCTCTGGGTCAACTTCTTCACGGATCCGGTTGGCCGCTTCGTCCAGCTCAAACAGGGTCAGATCATGGGCGCCGGTGATGTTGATGAGAACACCCTTGGCTCCACGCAGGCTGATTTCATCCAGCAAGGGGTTGGCGATGGCTTTTTCAGCCGCCTGAACCGCGCGATCTTCGCCCTCGGCTTCGCCGGTGCCCATCATCGCCTTGCCCATCTCGTCCATGACGGCGCGCACATCGGCAAAATCAAGGTTGATCAGGCCCGGACGGACCATCAGATCGGTCACACCCTTGACGCCCTGATACAAGACATCATCCGCCATCGAGAAGGCCTCGGTGAAGGTGGTCTTTTCATTGGCCAGGCGGAACAGATTCTGGTTCGGAATGATAATAAGCGTATCAACGACCTTTTGCAGGGCTTCGACGCCCTCCTCGGCCTGACGCATACGTTTGTGGCCTTCAAACTGGAAAGGTTTGGTAACCACACCCACAGTCAGCACGCCAAGTTCGCGCGCCGCCTGAGCAATAATCGGTGCCGCACCCGTTCCGGTGCCACCGCCCATACCGGCGGTGATAAAGCACATATGTGCGCCCGCCAGATGGTCAACGATCTGCTCAATGCTTTCTTCAGCTGAGGCCGAGCCCACAGAAGGACGCGCACCAGCGCCTAGCCCTTCGGTGACTTTCACCCCCAGTTGAATACGGCTGGTTGCCGCGTTTTGCTGCAGGGCCTGAGCATCGGTATTGGCCACGACAAAGTCGACGCCTTCCAGCTCTTTGGCGATCATATTGTTAACCGCGTTGCCACCTGCGCCGCCGACACCGAACACGGTGATCTTAGGAGCTAGTTCTTCCTGCCCGGGCATCGAAAGGTTCAATGTCATGCTCTTTCCGCCTGTTTTTCAGCCCTCCCGCAAGGGCTATTCCTGTGTTTTCCGCCTCAATCTTACCGTGATGGCGGAGTCTCGTCATCCTAAAAAGCGAAATACGCCACAAAATGTGGCCCGTTCCCATGGGTAAGCCCGCAGGTTTTCGCTCATTCCAGCAGATTTGGTAGAACATTAGGCACCACAACACAAAAGAACACCCTCCCCGGCCAAGCCGAAGGTCACATAGTTCTGTTATTATTGTTGCCCACTGCTCGGCATACTGGAGTCACTTTTTGTGACTATTAAGTCTTTATTACCCTGTTTTATCAGCTCTGTCACCCAGATCACCTAAGGTTTCTTCCACAGGCTGGGGATATTTTTCAGAGCTGTTACCAATTGTCCCTAAACCAGCGCACCGCCCGGCTGAGCGAACGCCCATGATTGCGGTCAACCGGGGTCTCAAAGTCCCACCACTCATCCTGCGGATGCGCCGCAAAAAGACTGAGGCCGACTGCGGCGGCAAAGCCCGGGCCGGTGGCCGATTGCGGCAGACCATGCACACGCAACGGACGGCCCAGGCGCACCTGTTGTCCCAGAATACGCGTAGCGAGACCATCCAGCCCGAGAATCTGGCTCGACCCGCCCGTCAGAACAATTTGCTGGCTGGGCAGATATTCAAATCCGGCGGCATCAAGCCGGGTGCGCACCTCTTCGAGAATTTCCTCGACCCGTGGCCGCATGATGCCGATCAGCTCAGCCCGGCTCACGGTGCGACGGTCATGTTCCCAATCGCCAGTGTCGCCGCCAATATCAATCATGTCGCGATCATCAACACCGGTGGCATGCACGCCGCCACAAAATGTCTTGATGCGTTCGGCATTGGCCATTGGCACACCCAGGCCCATCGAGATGTCACTGGTAATGTGATCGCCCCCCATGCGGACCGCATCCGCATAGATCATATGCTTTTTCATAAAGACTGAAATCGAGGTAGAGCCACCCCCCATGTCAATACAGGCCGCCCCCAGCTCTTGCTCATCTTCGACCAGCGCGGCATAGCCCGAGGCATAGGCAGAAGAGGCAATCCCTGCCAGTTCAAGATCACAGCGCTGGATGCAGCGAACGAGATTCTGCACCGTGCCGGTATCCACTGTCAGCATATGCATATCCACTGCCAGGGTCTGGCCCAACTGGCCGCGCGGGTCTTCAAGCCCCGAGCGGTTATCAAGGGCAAAATTCACCGGTTGCGCGTGCAGCACCTCGCGGTCGGCCCCATATTCAGGAACCTCACAGGCCGCCAAAACCTGGGCGATTTCAGACTCAGAAACCTCCTGGCCCTCCAGCTCCAGCTTGGCATCCAGACCATAAGAGCGCGGATTGGCGCCGGAGAAGCTGGCGATCACGTGATCAACCCGCACCCCGGCCATTTTTTGCGCCGCCTGAACCGCAGTGCGCACCGCGCGTTCGGTCTCTTGCATGGCGGTGATTTCGCCAAATTGCACCCCGCGGGAGCGGGTCGTCGCCGCGCCAATGACCCGGAACCCAGACTGTCCGGCCAGTGAGCCAATCGAGTTATCTTCGCTCAAACGCCCGGTGCCATCAAACCGCAGAACCAGACAGGCAATCTTTGAGCTGCCGATGTCCAGAATGGCCACCACACCCCGTTGCATCGCTTGACGACGCATTTGCCGCATCGCGCGTTGGGACTGATAAAGATCCGTCATCTTACAATCCACCCTCGTTCAATTCTCTGATCCGCCACCAGTTTTCCACTGCATTCTCCGTCATTCGAACTGTCGGCCGCGCCGCAATCCGCATATCCACCACCGCGACGTCGCGTTCAAGCAGATCCTGTACTTCACTCACCACAATCACCCGTTCCAGCGCCGGAATAGGCTTTATCGCGGGCAACATAATGCGCTGGCCACGATCCAGAACCACATCCCAACGGCGCTCACCGATCCGCACCAGGCCCCGCAGGCGTCCGCCCAGAGGCCGCGCGGTGGCAATCAACTGCAGCGCCTCATCGGCCACGAGGTTGGCCGACCGGCCCGCAATCAGCGGCAATTCGGGGTTCATGGCCCGCTGTCCCAGCTCCGCCACATGGGTACCGGTTTCGTCCAGCAGCGCCAGCCCCTCGTGATTACGCCAGATCAACGCAGGCACGCGCTCTTCCAGGTCGATCTGCAGAATGCCGCCGGGACGAATGCGCACATTGGCGGATTTCACCGGATCAAGCGCTTCGATCTGAGTGCGGATCTGCGCCAGATCCAAATCAAACGAGCTGATGGGAAACTCCAGCGGCATCACTTCGCGCACGTCTTGTGCGACGCTGGCACCGGCGCCATCGATGGCCATAACGTTGACCATGAATTCTGGGCGTTCCTCGATCGACGCGCGAATGGAGCTCATGGCCTCCTGCACCATGTCGCGCCGCCCAGCATCCGCAAGGAAAGCGCCGCCCGCCGCAATAGCCAGGCACAGTGGCACGCCGAACTTGAGCCCAAAGCGAATGCCCGGGGTCAACATCCAGCGCTGCAACCGGTATTTTAGTCGTGAGGGTGCCGGGTCGGCCTGACCAGACCGGCGCAGAATCCGCCCCTTCAACGCCCGCATGATGCATCCTCGACCAATAGGGCGCAAAGCGCGCCAAAGGAAATACCACAATGTGCGGCCTGCTCAGGCGCCAGAGAGGTCGGCGTCATGCCTGGTTGGTTATTGGTTTCAAGCAGGATGAGACCCTCGGCACCCTTGGTGTCGTCCCAGCGAATATCGGTCCGGCTCAGGCCGCGACAGCCAAGTGCGCGATGCGCCCGCAGCGCATATTCAAGACAGAGCGCGCGAATGTCTTGCGGCAGATCAGCCGGGATCACGTGGCGAGAGCCGCCAGGTTTGTATTTGGCGTCATAGTCGTACCAGCCGTCGGTCAGAATGTCAGTAACCTCAAGCGCGCGATCCCCAAGCACAGACACGCTAAGTTCGCGGCCCGGCGCAAAGGTCTCGACCAGAACCTCGTCCGGCATCTCGGGCGACAACTGGGGGGGGCCATTGGCCGCCTCATGGACCAGATAGATGCCGACGCTGGAGCCTTCGTTGTTGGGTTTGACCACATAGGGCGGCGCCATGACATGCGCGGCCATTACCGCGTCCTTGGCATACAACCCGCTATGGGCGATGGGCAGGCCAGCTTGCTGAAACACCATCTTGCTGCGCTGCTTGTCCATTGCCAAGGCCGAGGCCAGAACACCCGAATGGGTGTAAGGCAACCCCATCCATTCCAGCAAACCCTGAACACAGCCGTCCTCACCCCAGCGACCATGCAGGGCGTTAAAGACCACATCCGGCTTGCAGTCTGTAAGCTGCGCATAGAGGTCCGGACCCGCGTCCAGCTCTGTCACGTCATACCCTTCGCCCCGTAGTGCGGCTGCGCATTCACGCCCACTGGACAAAGAAACCTCACGTTCTGCTGAGGGCCCGCCCAATAGTACCGCCACTTTCGGGAGTGTTCTGCTCGACTCACCCACGATAGCGCCTCAAAATAATCGGGCTTTTCGCCCTTGGTTATTGGAGCCCGCAAGGGGCCCGCATATTACTCGGGTCGTTGCCCGTTTTTCACAGGAGTTTACACCCCTCATTTTTCGGCCGAATCACATACCGCGACCCCACCTGCCCACCAAACAGCTGCCTCGGCTGCCGGAGAGCGAATTTTTCGCCCCTTACGAGGCCCTTGGTGCCATCATAACGCCACAAGTCTTACCGGGTTATTAACGGCGCCTTTACCATGTTAAAGATCTGTCCTGCCCGCCTGGTGCGACAGTCAACCACCTATCCACGCCCTCAAAAAACCGCAACGATTTGAAAAACCTATGATTTTTCAGGATGTCATGATGCTATTGTGATTGCTCGGACAGGGGTTCTCCGACCCTCTTGATTTCCCATTCTAGCGTTATGCCGGAATTGGCGTAAACCTTTTTTCTGACATCCTCACCCAATGTTTCAAGATCTGCGGCAGATGCGCCACCGGTGTTGATCATAAAGTTTGAGTGCTTCTCGCTCATCTGTGCGGCGCCATGGCGCGCACCACGCAGCCCGGCGTCTTCAATGACCTTCCAGGCCTTCAGATCCTGTACGTCATCCGCCCGCCCCGTCGAGGAGAATCCCGCAGGATTGCGAAAGGTTGAGCCCGCCGAACGTTCCTTGGTCGGCTGGCTTTCGTCGCGTTTTCTCAGCTGATCAGCCATGCGTTCATGCAGAACCGCCGCCTCTTCCGCCGGGGCGCGCAGCGTGGCAGACACCAGAACCGCCCCCTCAGGGAAAGAGGTCTGGCGATAGGCGAATTGCAGCTCATCAGCCGTGATTTCGCGCAGCACACCGTCGCGGGTGACGATCTGCGCCGACACAAAGACATCGGCAACATAGCTGCCGTAGCAGCCGGCATTCATCCGCACTGCCCCGCCGATGGTGCCCGGAATGGTGCGCAAAAACGTGAGGTCCAGCCCGGCATCCGCCGCGCGCCTGGCCACATGCGCATCCAGAGCTGCAGCACCAACAGTCACCAGATCACCCGCGATCTCGATACTGTTAAAACCACGCCCCAGACGGATCACCACCGCGCGCAGCCCGCCGTCGCGCACGATCAGATTGGAGCCGACGCCCATGGGGAAAACCACAGTCTGTGCTGGCAGCTGCGCCAGAAGGTGCTGCAGATCTTCAACATCCGTCGGCTGAAACAAATAGTCAGCCGCGCCGCCAACCCGCAGCCAGGTAAGGTCTGCGAGGCAACGGTTCGGCGTCAGCTTCCCTCGGATACCGTCTATTTTCATCCCCTGACACTCCCACGTCCCGGCCCGCCAAAGGCCACATTCGATTATCTGTCAGCCTTTAGCCCGTATCTGCGCTCAAAGACAACGCCTCTCTGGCGACCCTCTGGCTGCCATCTGGCGATATGACTTACCCTCGACCCAGACGGGCCAAGCATCTCAGTCTTTGTTACCGCTGCGGTCTTTTCGGTGCGTAAAACCAAACCAGCGCAGCAGATAGACCAGCGGCCAGCGCAGCACGCTCATGGCGGCGCACAGCACGCCCAGTCCCCACCATGGACCGTTTTCATAGACCACATAGCCCAGCAGCGGAATGCCGATAATGATGAGGAAATAGGCCCGGCGCCAGTGATGGTCCCGGCTCGGCAGGACCGCCAGAAAATTAGCCATCAGGGCCCAGACCGCAGCCAGTGTCAGCGAAAGTGTCATTCCTGCGCGTCCTGTACCAGCCGGTCCTTTGCCAGAGCGTCCTTTGCCAGAGCATCCCCTGCCAAAACGTCCCTGGGTGCACGCAGTTTCCCCCAGTAATACCTGATCGGTCGTCGGTACATCGAGGCGACGGCAAACAGCCCAAATGCAACAGCGCCCCAGCCGAGCTCAATCCCCAGCCACACCAGCAAAATTGGTGCCAGAAACAGCAGAATTCGCCCGGGAACAAAGTGACGCTCGACAGGCAGCATGGCCACGCCGGTGGTGGCTAACACCCAGAGGATCGCGGCAATAAGGCTCATAGCAGGCCGCCAAGGGCTGTAAAAAGGGCGGCCAGCGCCAGCACAAGTCCCAGCACAGGCACCGCCATCGGCACCTGAAACGGCACCTGGATCGGGGCCGGGGGCTGGCGGCGTTTTTGCAAGATCAAAGCCAGGTTCACCATCACAAAGACCGATAGCAAGGTGGCAGAAGTCAATTCCGCCAACTGGGCCACCGGTAGCCAGAAGGCGGCGACCAGAACCGCACTCCCAATCAACACTGTAGCGCGCACGGGCGTGCCAAAGCGCGGATGCGCCTGACGAAACACTGCCAGCCCCGGGCTTTTTGCCCCAAGACCATAGAGCACCCGCGAGGCCATCACGATCTGGGCCAGCACGCCATTGAGGGCCGCAAACACCGCAATGGATGACAGAAAGTGCGCATTGCCGCCCTGGCTCTTTTGCCAGACCAAGGCCAGAGGGCTCTCGGATTGCGCCAAGGCCTCAAGCGGCACCGCACGCACGGTCGCCCAGCAGACCAGCGCATAGATGATCGAGGTCACAGCCAGCGAGATGATGATCGCGCGTGGCAGAATGCGGGTCGGCTCATGTACCTCTTCGGCCATATTGACGATGTCTTCAAACCCGATGAAGGCAAAGAAGGCCAGAACCGCGCCAAAGGCGACACCTGTCGCCAAGCCAGAGGGCAGATCAGGGGTGCTTAACCTGTCAAGAAGCGGTACGGCAGTCGCCCAGTCGGCGCTGGCCTCGGCGGAAAACCCAGCCCAGATCACCAGCCCCAGACCAAAGACCTCAATCACGGTAAACACCGCCACCAGCGCAAAACTTTCAAGCACGCCGATGATAGCAACCAGCATCAGTGCCAGCCCCATACCCAGAATGGCAATTTTCGGGTTCACCCCGGTGGCGGCAGAAAAATAGCCCGCCCCGCCCCGCAGCACCGCGCCCGCCGATATGGTCCCGGCCAGAACCACGGCGAGGCCAACGATGATCGCCAGAGACCGAGAGTGGAACCCCTGCCCGACATAAGCGGCCTCACCGGCAGCTTCGGGCAGACGGGACGAAAACTCCGCATAGGACAGCGCCGTGGGCGCCGCGATCATGCCCGCCAGTAAAAAGGAAAAAGGCGCCAGCACACCAGCCTCAGCCGCGACAGCGCCCACCAGAACATAGATCCCGGCCCCCACCATGACACCGATGCCATAGGCGGTCAAAAGCCCCAATCCGATGCGGCGCTTCAGGGGCTGGCTCATGGCTGTCTTCCTCTAGTAAAACCGATGTATCACGTTTGGCTGAGCCGCTCCGGCAGACCATTTGCCCAGGTACTGATGGTACCCGCGCCAAGGCAGACGACCATATCACCGGGACGGGCCTGTTCGCGCACCATGCGTTCCAGATCGTCCTCGTTCAACAATGCCCGGGCGTGGCGGTGCCCGTGTCGGATCATACCCGCCACCAGATCATCCCGGCTAGCGCCGGGGATAGCGTCTTCACCGGCCGAAAACACCTCGGCGATGGCGACCACATCCGCCTCGTTGAAGCAGGCGCAGAAATCTTCGAACAAGGCCGAGAGACGCGAATAGCGATGCGGCTGATGCACCGCGATCACCCGGGCTCCGGGGGTGTCTGCAATGGCCTGACGGGCCGCCTTTAGAACGGCTGCGATCTCAACCGGGTGATGGCCGTAGTCGTCAATGATAGTGACGCCATCGACCTCTCCCACCTTGGTAAAACGACGATTGACACCGCCAAAATTGGCAAGGGCTTCGCGAATTTCTGATCCCTTCATCCCGAGGTGCCGCGCCACAGCCACCGCCGACAGGGCATTGGAGACATTGTGATCCCCCGGCATCGGCAGGCTGCAGCCTTCGATCACCTGATCCTCGGACTGCAGATGAATGTCAAAATGCGCCACACCCGCCTTGTAGGTCAGGTTGGTTGCCCGCACATCGGCCTGCGCGTTGAAACCATAGGTGACAACACGGCGGTCCGTGATGCGCCCCACCAGGGCCTGCACCTCGGCGTGATCGGTACAACAGACGGCCACGCCATAGAACGGAATATTCGAGACAAACTCGTGAAAGCCATCGCGCAGACTGTCAAAATCCCCCCAGTGCTCCATATGCTCGGGGTCGATATTGGTGACAACGGCGATGGTCGCGGGCAGCCGGTTAAAGGTCCCGTCGCTCTCGTCGGCCTCAACCACCATCCATTCACCCTGCCCCATGCGCGCGTTAGAGCCATAGGCGTGAATAACGCCGCCATTAACGACGGTGGGGTCAAATTTGCCCGCGACCATCAGCTCAGCCATCATGGTGGTGGTGGTGGTTTTTCCATGGGTGCCGCCAATGGCGATGTTGGATTTCAGCCGCATGAGTTCGGCCAGCATCTCGGCCCGGCGCACCACGGGCAGGCCGCGTCTGCGCGCCTCATCCAGTTCCGGGTTGCCAGGTTTGATGGCCGAGGAAATCACCACCACCTCGGCATCAGTCAGGTTTTCGGCCTGCTGGCCGACAAAGACCAGCGCACCCAGCGTTTCCAGCCTCTGGGTGATCTTTGTGCTTTTCAGGTCAGAGCCCTGTACCACATAGCCCAGATTGAGCAGCACCTCGGCAATGCCGGACATACCGATGCCGCCAATACCGACAAAGTGAATGGGGCCGACATCGCCGGGCAATTTGGTTGCAGGGGTCATCTTTATCCTTCCTCGGCCGTCTGCTCAACCAGAGCCACCAATCGGTCGGTGGCATCGGGAACACCGGCTTGC
Organism: Pseudophaeobacter sp.; assembly: GCA_034111985.1. GTDB lineage: Bacteria > Pseudomonadota > Alphaproteobacteria > Rhodobacterales > Rhodobacteraceae > Pseudophaeobacter. Next base: position 880 of record JAWUWF010000008.1, on the reverse strand, counting down.
AATGCAGCAAGCGACATCTGCAACGCGGCTTGCGGGTTATTTAGTATCAAGGCGATTTGCCCTGAGAGCGTCGCCACGTCAAGCTTGCTTTCGGGCAGCAGCACCGCTGCGTTGGCGTCAACCAAGCCGCGCGCGTTGGCAGTTTGGTGATCCCCTGTGGCAGCACCATATGGTACCAGGATCGACGGGCGCCCAATCACGCTGATGTCAGCAACTGAGGAGGCGCCGGCGCGCGAAATCACCAGTTGCGCCTCGGACATACGGGCTGGCACGTCATGAAAGAAAGGCTGCACATCCGCCGCGATGCCCTGGCTGTCGTAAAACTCAGAGACCCGCGCCATGTCCTCTTCGCGGGCCTGATGTGACACACGCAGATGTTGGCGCAGGCTGTCCGGCAGGGCCGCAATGGCAGCAGGCACCACATCCGACAGGATACGCGCGCCCTGGCTTCCGCCCATCACCAGAATAGACATCGGGTAGTCCCCAGGCGCAATAAAGGCCGCGCCTGCGCGTTCCAGCACGGCCCCCCGCACCGGGTTGCCTACGTGAATACCCGTGAAACCCTCTGGCAGCTCGGTCGGCCAAGTGCCGCAGGCGACGGTGCCAACCCGTTTGGCAAAGAGCTGATTAACCCGGCCCAAAACGCCGTTTTGCTCGTGGATCATGCGCGGCAGCCCCAGCAATGTCGCAGCACCCAGCGCCGGAATAGACGGGTAGCCGCCAAAGCCGATCACCGCATCGGGGCGGTCCCGGCGCATCTGCAGCGCCATCGACATCACGCCAGCTGCAATCTTTGGCGCCACCATTGCCTTGGCCAGCAGGCCGCCGCGCGCGAATGTTGCCGAGGAAACCTCAGATATTTCTGTGGTATGCGGAAAGC
>JAWUWF010000007.1:0-7782 GCA_034111985.1 Pseudophaeobacter sp. | reverse complement strand
GAACAGGCCTATGCCAAGATCTGCGCCGGCGCTTCTGCGGTGCAGCTCTATACCGCTATGGTCTATGGTGGTCTGTCGCTGGGGGCTGATATCGCCCGTGGACTAGAGACCCTGCTGGCCCGCGATGGGTTTGAAAACGTTGCCGCTGCCGTGGGTTCAAAACGCGGAGACTGGCTGTGATCACCTATTGGCACAATCCGCGCTGCTCAAAATCCCGCGCCGGGCTTGCCCTGCTGCAAGAGCGCGGCGCCGAGGTGACACTGCGGCTTTATCTACAGGACCGGCCCAGTCTGAAAGACATCACCGCGCTGCACAAAGCCCTTGGCGGTGCAGTGATCGGTATGATGCGCAGCGGAGAAAAGGTCTTTAAGGACTTGGGGTTGAGCAAGACCAGCCCCGAGGCGGATCTGCTGGCCGCCATGGTGCAAGAGCCGATCCTGATCGAGCGGCCTATAGCGGTCAAACAGGACAAGGCCGTGATTGGGCGACCCACCGAGGCGCTGGAGGCTTTGCTTTAGCCTGCAGTCCCAAAAACAGCCTGCAGCTACGTCGCCTAAGGCTGCGGGATCTCTGCGCCAACCGTGGCTTCCAACCTGTGATACCGCAGCCCCAGCGTAATACCGCGTGTCACATTAAGCACCAGTAGTGCCGCCCAAAGTCCGTGATTGCCCAACAGCGGCACCAGCAGCAACAGCGCCAGCAGGTAGAGCGCCACGGACTGCACCATCGCGCGGCGCATCGCTCCGGTCCAGGTGGCGCCAATATAGATGCCATCATACATATAGCTGGCCACGGAAATCAGCGGCAGCAGCGCAGCCCACGGCAGATAGCTGCGCGCAGCGCTGCGCACCTCGGGTGCGGTGGCCATCAGATCAATGAGAAAGGGTCCGCCAAGTGCAAAACCCAGGGCGAGCAGCACAGAGCTGAAAATCCCCCATTGCGACGAGATCCAGGCCGCACGCCGCAGGTTTAGCCGGTTCTTTGCCCCAACCGCACTGCCCACAAGGGCCTCGGCAGAAAAGGCAAACCCATCCAGCGCAAAGGCAGTGATTTCGACAAATTGCAAAAGCACCTGATTGGCCGCCAGGGTGACATCGCCAAAATCGGCACCAACAAACAGAAAGGTGGTAAAGGAGCCGGTCAGCAGCACCGAGCGCACCATGATGTCGCCATTGACCTGCGCCATCCGGCGCATGCGGGCCGGATCAAACACCCGGGGCCAGTCACACCATTGGCGCCCCGAAAAGGCAGAGCGACAGAGCCAGAGCCCCAGCGCCACACCCGTCCACTCAGCAATCAGGGTGGCGATAGCGACGCCCTCCACACCCCAGTCCAGCCCCAGCACAAACCACAGGTCCAACACAATGTTGAGCCCATTCATCCAGATTTGCAGCCCAAAGATGGCGCGGGTTTTCTCAACTGCGATCAGCCAGCCCGTGACCGCATAGAGGGCGATGGTTGCAGGCGCGCCCCAGATGCGGATCTGCAGATAGTCGCGCGCCAGTCCTTCGACCTCAGGACTGGCAGGGGCCAGGGCAAAGGCCCCCCAAAACAAGGCCGTTTGCAACAGGATAAAACCCAGCCCGGCCGCCGCTGCCAACAAAACACCCCGCATCAGGAGCGCGCCGGTTTCGGCCTCATCCCCCGCGCCCCGGGCCTGCGCCACCAGGCCAGTTGTGCCCATGCGCAAAAAGCCAAAGATGAAATAGAGCGTCGACAGAATGACCGCGCCGATGCCCACCGCACCGATCGGAGCCGCCATGCCCATCTGCCCGACCACACCGGTATCCACCGCGCCCAAAATTGGCACGGTGGCATTGGAGAGCACAATCGGCAGCGCGATCTTGAGCACCCGCCTATGGGTAATGTCGTCCTGCGCCGGGGCCATCTGCAATCCGCTTTCCTGTCTTATGGGACGGCGCTATGCCCCCAATCGGTGAATGCCTGTTCAGGTCAGGGTTTGTCTTTTGGCGGCTGCGGCATCAGGAAATGGCCTGTGCCCTGGGCAAACAGTTTGTCCTTGTGATCCTGCCAGGCCTCGACACGGACCGAGGCATAGCGTCGCCCCGACCTGCTGATGGTCGCCCGGGCATAGGCATCGCGCGGCAAGCCGGAGCGCAGGTAGTCCACCGTAAAATCGATGGTTTTTGGCTGACGTGGCAGAACCCCACGCGCCATCTCTTCGGGATCCAGCGCGCCGCTTTCGATCCGCTCCCACAGATGCGACCAGTTGAGTGTCACCATGGCGGTGATCTCCAGAAAGGCCGCCGTGACGCCGCCGTGGATGGCGGGCAGAAAGGGGTTGCCAATATGTTTGTCCTTGAAATTCAGCTGCGCGGTCAGCTCATCGCCGCGCCGGTCAAAACTGACATTGAGGAACCGGATATAGGGCACCGAGTCCAGCAGCGCATTCAGAGCTGCATCGCGACGCTGTTTCACAACTTGGATGGGTTCAGGACGGGACCGGCTCAAAATCCGCCCTCCACTGTAAAGGCACCTGCGGCGGTGGCCACGGGGCGGTCAGTGTCATCATCCATGGCCACCGCCCGCACAAAGGCAACGCTGCGGGTGATATGATGGCAGGTTGCCTTGGTGGTGATGGTCTGGCCGGGGGTGGCTGTGCGCATATAGTCGATGCGCAGATCAATTGTCGCCGTGCCGCCGGGCGCCGAGGGGTGGCTCATGACTGCGGCGCCGCAGCAGGTATCCATCAGGGCAGACACAGCGCCGCCATGGATCACGCCCGTCTCGGGATCCCCAATGAGCTTGGTGTCATAGGGCATGGAAATATGGGCCATACCGTCGCCGATATCGTTCAGCACCAGCCCCAGCTCTTTGGCATGGGGAATGGCCTCGATGAATTGGCGGGCGAGTTTGGTCTTATCTGCCATATGAGTGTTTCCTGTCTTGGCTGAATTCGTTTGTGGCCCTGCCCGAAACAAAGAGCAAGCCCGCAACACGCAGGGTGGTTGCACTGTTCAATTCAAGTGCATAGGTTGCGCGCGAGGGAGATGATGGATGACCGAAGCAAGATTGTCATTCAAGGAAATGTGCGCTGCGTTTGATGTTACGCCGCGAACCTTGCGTTATTATGAGTATATCGAATTACTGCAGCCCGATCGCGAAGGTCGGTCACGGTTTTATGGCGCGCGCGAACGGGCACGGATGAAACTGATTCTGCGGGGACGTAGATTCGGCTTTCAGCTGGAGGAAATCCGGCAGTGGCTGCTGATATACGAAAATGACGGCAACAAGGCTCAGATGCAGGCCTTCATAGAGATGGCCGATCGCCAGATGGGCGAGTTGCAGCAGCAACGCGAACAGCTGGAAGAAGCTCTGGATGAGCTGGGTAGCCTGCGCGCAACGACACATAGCCTTTTGAAATAGACAGACAGGCGATGACCTGACCCAAATCACTGGCCCATCCTGTTTCGCAGGGTGGGCCCAAACATTTGTACCGCCTCGCAGCGCCCCCCTCGCCCTCCGCAATTCCCAGCCTTCATAGGTTTCAAGACCAGGTAGCCCCCTGCCCCCTGCCCTCTGCGCTGGCCTCTGGGCTCTGCGCCGTCCTCTTGGCAAACCACTGGGCGAACAACCGGGCGCACAACTGCGCAAAAAAAGAGTGACAGCCACGTCAACTCAGAAAGTGACGCCGCGTCCAGCTTACGTTAACGTAAAGATGCTGTTGTAAATGCCCGCAGACCGGCCCAGTTTAGTCTCACAACATGCGACCTGATTGACGCCGACAGCAGAGTGACGACGATGACAGAGATGACCGAAGACACAAAATCGATCCGCGAGATGTGTGACGCCTTTGGGGTAACGCCACGCACTCTGCGCTTTTACGAGGCAAAGGAGCTGCTGTTCCCCCATCGGGACGGGCAGAAACGTCTGTTCACCAAACGCGACGGTGCCCGGCTGAAACTCATCCTGCGCGGCAAGCGTTTTGGGTTTAGTCTGGAAGAGATCCGCCAGCTTTTGGATCTGTACCATATTGGCGACCAGCAGATTACCCAATTGTCTCGCACCTTTGAGATCGCCTGCGACCGCCTCAACGACATGGTGCGGCAGCGCGATGAGCTGAACGAAGCCATCGAAGAGCTTCAGGACCAATTGAAGTGGGGCGAAAAAGTGATCGCCTCCATGAGATCCGATCAGGAGGCCGCCGAGTAACGGCCCTCCCCCGCCCTTTCAAGCTGCCCCACCGGGCAGTGCCTTTGATCACAACACTCTACCACTAACGAGGACAGCGCGATGCCAGTCTACACAGCTCCCACCAAAGACACCCAGTTCATCCTGCATGACGTGTTGAAAGTCTCTGAGGCCAGCACACCTGGCTATGATGAACTGGAGCGTGATTTCACCGCAGCCATTCTGGAAGAAGCCGGCAAGATCAGCACCGGCGTGCTGCATCCTCTGAACGTGGTTGGCGACACCGAGGGCTGCCGTCTGGAAAACGGCGTGGTCTATACCCCTACCGGGTTCAAGGCTGCCTTTGAGCAGGTAAAAGAAGGCGGCTGGACCGGGCTCGATATGCCCGAGCAGTATGGCGGTCAGAACATGCCCTATGTGCTGGGCACCGCCGTTGGAGAGCTGTTCTCTTCTGCCAACCAGGCCTTTGTGATGTATCAGGGCCTGACCCATGGCGCCGCCTCGGCAATCCTGGCCCATGGCACCGACGAGCAAAAAGACACCTATCTGCCAAAAATGGTCTCTTGCGAGTGGACCGGCCCCATGAACCTGACCGAGCCCCATTGCGGCACCGATCTGGGCCTGATGCGCACCAAGGCAGAGCCGCAGGACGATGGCAGCTACAAAGTTTCCGGCCAGAAGATCTTTATCTCGGCTGGCGACCACGACATGGCCGACAACATCATCCATCTGGTGCTGGCAAAGATCCCCGGTGGCCCCGACGGCATCAAAGGTGTGTCGCTGTTTATCGTGCCCAAATTTGTGCTGAACGAAGACGGCACGCCGGGAGAGCGCAATGGTGTCTCGGTGGGCAACATTGAAAAGAAAATGGGCATCCACGGCAACTCAACCTGTGTGATGAACTATGACGAGGCGACCGGCTATCTGCTGGGAGACGCGCACAAAGGCATGCGCGCCATGTTCACCATGATGAACGAGGCGCGTGTCGGTGTCGGCATGCAGGGTGTGTCCCAGGCCGAAGCCGCCTATCAGAACGCCGTTGAATACGCCAAGGACCGCCTACAGGGCCGCGATGTCACCGGTGTGAAAAACCCCGATGGGCCAGCTGATCCCCTGATCGTGCATCCCGACATCCGTCGCAGCCTGATGGATCAGAAAAGCTTTGTTGAGGGCGGTCGTGCCTTCCTGCTGTGGGGCGCGCAGATGATTGATCAGGCGCACCGCGACGGCAACAAGGACGCCGATGGTCTGGTCTCTTTGCTGACGCCGGTGATCAAGGGCTTTTTGACCGACGAAGGCTACGACATGACGGTAAAGGCGCAGCAGGTTTACGGCGGGCACGGCTATATCGAAGAGCACGGTATGAGCCAGTACACCCGCGACGCCCGCATCGCCCAGATCTATGAGGGCGCCAACGGTGTTCAGGCGCTTGATCTTGTGGGTCGCAAACTGGCCGTGGATGGCGGCAAGCACCTGATGGCCTTCTTTGAGCTGGTAAAATCCTTTTGCAAGGACAACTCTGAGCTGAATGAAGATTTTGCCAAGGACTTTATCGCGCCGCTGAAAGCTGCGTCAAAAGACCTGCAGGCCGCCTCGATGTATTTTGTTCAAAACGGTATGAAAAATCCGAACAACGCCCTGTCCGGCTCTAACGACTTCATGCATATGTTTGGCCATGTCTGCCTCGGCCTGGTCTGGGCGCAGATGGCAAAAGCCGCCACAGAAGTGCTGGACGCAGGGACCTCTGACGCGGCGTTCTATGAGACAAAAATTGCCACCGGCCGATACTATATGGCGCGGAGGCTGCCCGCCACCCAACTGCATCTGACCCGTATTCTATCGGGCGCAGAGACAGTTATGGCGCTGGACGCGGCAAGCTTCTGAACCCGTTGAAAAGCAAAGGGCCTCCCCTGCATTTCAGGGGGTGCCCCATTCGGTCCGGGGGCTCTGATACACGATCAAAGGAGCACCAATGCCAAAACGTTTCCGCCTGACCCGCCGCTTTCCCGGCGCCATGACCGAGGACGGCTACCGCAGGCTCAAACGCTTTGCCAATGAGGCCGGATTGGACGAAGGCGAAGCGCTGTCATTTCTGTTTGAACATTTCGACAGTGTGACAGACCAGGAAAACCTGGGCCACCGGCTGCGACTGTTCAACAGCGAGCTGGACGCCCGCAAAAGATAAAGGCCCGGCGCAAGACCGCGCGACAGGGCCGATTGGAGAGAGATGACTAGCGAGACCCGTTCCGCCTGGATGACCGACGAACACCAGATGCTTGCTGATATGACGGCCCAGTTCATCACCAATGAGTGGATGCCGAAATACGAGACATGGCGCAAGCAGGGCATGATGGACCGCGAGACCTGGAACGAGGCCGGCGACCTCGGCCTGCTCTGCCCCTCCATCCCCGAGGAATACGGCGGCGTTGGTGGCGATTTTGGCCATGAGGCCGCAATCCTGATCGAAGGCAGCCGGGCCAATCTGGCCAGCTGGGGTCATGGTATCCACTCTGGTATCGTGGCGCACTACATCCTGAAATACGGCACCGAAGAGCAAAAGAAACGCTGGCTGCCAAAGATGATCAGCGGCGAGCTGGTTGGCGCCCGTGACATGACCGAGCCCTCCACCGGATCAGACGTACAACGGATCAAGACCAAGGCAATCCGCGACGGCAATGCCTATCGCCTGTCTGGTCAGAAAACCTTTATTACCAATGGACAACACGCAAATCTTATTCTGGTTGCTGCCAAGACAGACCCCAGCCTTGGCTCCAAGGGCGTGTCGCTGGTTGCACTGGAAACCGACGGAGCCGAAGGATTTTCGCGCGGACGCAATCTCGACAAGATCGGGCTAAAAGCAGCGGATACCTCAGAGCTGTTTTTCGACAATGTCGAAGTGCCGCCAGAGAACATCCTTGGCCAGGAAGAAGGCAAGGGCTTTTATCAGATGATGCAGCAGTTGCCGCAGGAACGTCTGATCATTGCCTGCGGCGCCGTTGGGGCCATGGAAGGCGCGGTAGCGCGCACCATCGCCTATTGCAAGGAACGCGAGGCCTTTGGCGGGCCGCTGACCCAGTTCCAGAACACCCGCTTCAAACTGGTGGAATGCCTGACAAAAACCAAGGTTGCGCGTGCCTTCCTTGACGAATGTATGGTTGAACACCTCCGCGGTGAGCTGACAGTAGAGAAGGCCGCGATGGCAAAGTACTGGATCACCGATGCCCAGGGCGAGGTACTGGACGAATGCCTGCAGATGCACGGCGGCTATGGTTTCATGCAGGAATATGCGGTCGCAGAAATGTGGACCGACGCGCGGGTTCAACGCATCTACGGCGGCACCAATGAAATCATGAAGGAACTGATCGGCAGGTCACTGTGACTCACCACGAGTTTCCCTCAACTGCCCCTGATGGATGCCTCCGGCGGAGGTATTTTTCGCAAGATGAAATCAAAGGCGCGTCCCTGCCCCCAGGCCTTCGCCAAATAGGCAGGGACGACTTCACCTTGCGCGGTCATCGGCTCCTCAGCCTGTACCGCAGCAATAGAATACCACACAACCAAAGAAAGAGTGTTAATTCTCTTTCATCTTGCTCTAAATACCTCACAGGGGTGCGGGGGGGTGGCCCCCCC
>JAWUWF010000006.1:0-7301 GCA_034111985.1 Pseudophaeobacter sp. | reverse complement strand
GTCAGCCATGAGCTGAACCAGCCTCTGGCGGCGATGAAAACCTATCTTGCAGGGGCGCGGCTTTTGCTGAACCGCAACCGGCCCGATGAGGCACTTGCCTCCTTTGGTCGCATTGATGATCTGATCGAGCGCATGGGAGCGATTACCCGGCAGCTGAAATCCTATGCCCGCAAGGGCGGTGATACGTTCAGCCCTGTAAACCTTGGCGATGCGCTGGCGTCCAGCCTGTCGATGATGGAGCCGCAGCTGCGTCAGCGGCACGTCAAAATCACCCGTATTCTGCCCGAGGATCCGGTTTTTGTCATGGCCGATCGCATGCGTCTGGAACAGGTTATGGTCAACCTCTTGCGCAATGCGCTGGATGCTACCAAATCAGTTGAGGACCCCGAGGTTGAGATCCTGTTGGCCGCCGGTGAGACCGCGACGCTGACGGTGCGCGATAATGGCGTCGGGATTGAGGATTTTGGCAGTCTCTTTGACCCCTTCTACACCACCAAGCAGGCCGGTGACGGGGTTGGACTGGGGCTTGCCATCTCCTCAGGGATCGTAAACGACCTAGGGGGAAGGCTCTCGGCCCGGAATGGGCAAAACGGGGGAGCCGTGTTTGAAATGCAATTGCCGATCCTGGTGGACGGTGTTGAGGCCGCGCAGTAGCGGCACGGATATTTGGAAGGGACGCCAAATGGCACAGGCCATGAAAATCGCAATTGTTGATGATGAGCAGGATATGCGCCAGTCGATCAGCCAGTGGTTGGCGCTCTCGGGCTATGACACCGAGACCTTTGCCAGCGCCGAAGATGCGCTCAAGGAGCTGGGGCCGGACTATCCGGGCATCGTGATCTCGGACATCAAGATGCCCGGAATGGATGGCATGCAGTTTCTAAAAAAACTGATGGGCGGCGACAGTGGCCTGCCGGTGATTATGATCACTGGCCACGGCGATGTGCCTATGGCGGTTGAGGCCATGCGGGTCGGGGCGTTTGATTTTCTGGAAAAACCGTTCAACCCGGACCGTATGTCAGAGCTGGCAAAGCGTGCCACTGGCGCCCGCCGCCTGACCCTGGACAACCGCGCCCTGCGCCGTGAGCTGTCGGATGGCGGCCAGATCATGAAAAAGCTCATCGGCATGAGCCCGGTGATGGAGCGTTTGCGCGAAGATATCCTCGATCTGGGCCAGGCTGATGGTCATGTGCTGATCGACGGTGAGACCGGCACCGGCAAGACCCTTGTGGCGCATGCGCTGCACGCGGTGGGCAGCCGGGCTGGCAAGAAATTTGTGCTGATCTCCTGTGCTGCACTGGAAGAAGAGGCGCTGTCCAAGCGCTTGTTTGGCCCGATGCAGCCCGAAGACAGCCTGTTGCCCGCCCTGGAAGAGGCCCGTGGTGGCACTTTGGTGCTCGAAGGGATTGAAGCGCTGAGCGAGCCATTGCAGGCAAAACTTTTGAGCGCCATCAATGAGCAGGGCATGCCGGGGGAGACGCGGATCATTGCGATCTCTAACCTCCAGGAAGCCGGCAAGACCTGCGAAGACGCGCTGCGCTCTGACCTCTTTTACCGTTTGGCAGCATTGCGGATCATCGTGCCGCCGCTGCGCCAGCGCGGCGAAGACATCCTAACGCTGTTCACCCGGCTTTGCGAACAATTCGCCGAGGAATATGGCTGTGATGCGCCGCAGGTTACGGCGCAGGAGGCCGCGCAGCTGTTACAGGCGCCCTGGCCGGGCAACGTGCGCCAGCTGATCAACGTGGCCGAGCGCGCCGTGCTGCAGGCCCGCCGTGGTTCTGGCACTATCGCGTCGCTCTTGATGTCTGATCACGAGGAAATGCAGCCAGTGATGACCACCGAGGGCAAGCCGCTCAAAGAATATGTCGAAGCTTTTGAACGCATGTTGATCGACAATACCATGCGGCGTCACAAGGGATCGATTGCCAGTGTGATGGAAGAGCTGTGCCTGCCGCGGCGCACTCTGAACGAGAAGATGGCCAAATACGCATTGCAACGGTCCGACTATCTCGGCTGATGGCTGCCCTTTACCCACAGGTGAGGTCCGCCTGTGGGTAAGCGATATTTGTTAACCGAATCCAAGGATTTGGCCTGGGGATGGTTCTATTGACGCCGGGACAGTCCCAATTCATCAACCATAAATTCATCATTTTGCGTTTTACCCATTTTGTTGCCCGTTCGGCCTGGCTCAGATGACGAATGCCCATTGTCATTGCCTCTGCGCTGGCCTTATGGTGAGGGGTGGAGTGACGTCAGAGTACCGGCGCCCCATTCAAGATGAGATTCGCTGCCTCTTGCTTTTTACCGGCATGATCCGACACCGGCATGAACCGAAAGAGATGAGGCAGACCGATTGGCTCCGAAATTACATCGGAGCAGCTAAGCGCCTCTTTGTACAATCAAAGAGGAATAACAAGGCAGGCAACGGGCCCTCCCGACCTGTCGGAGAAGAAACGCGATGACGCGCGCGCGAGCGAAGAGCATGCAGGCACGAGGACCGGACGTAAGTTCCAGGGCCGTCTCCTGTTGTGCGCCGTCCCAGATCGCCCTGACAAGACACCCCCCAATACATGCGCGACCCCCCGGACTGGGAGGGCTTGCGTCTGCGCAGGGCAGGTGCACTAAGGAAACATGGCAAAGAAGATGCTTATCGATGCCACCCACGCGGAAGAAACCCGCGTTGTGGTGGTCGACGGAAACAAGGTCGAGGAGTTCGACTTTGAATCTGAGAACAAACGCCAGCTAGCTGGCAATATTTATCTGGCAAAAGTCACACGGGTCGAGCCTTCGTTGCAGGCGGCCTTTGTGGAGTATGGCGGCAATCGCCATGGCTTTCTGGCCTTTTCGGAAATTCACCCCGATTATTACCAGATTCCGGTCGCGGACCGCGAAGCCCTGATGGAAGAAGAACGTGCCTATGCGGAAACGCTGCGGGCCCGTGATGACGAAGAAGAGGCAAAGCCCTCTCGGTCGCGTTCGCGTGGCCGTAAAGGCTCGCGCTCTAAGGCGGCCAAGATCACTTCTGGTGATGCGGTTGAAACCAAGGACGTGGCCTCGGAAGGTGAAGCTGCACCTGAGATCCCTGCGGTGCAGGAAATCGCTGGTATGGAAACGATTGACCTTGTTGATGAGGTCGATGGCGATGAGGCCAAGCTGGCAGATGTGCCCGAAGGGGCCTCGCCTATGGAGCTTGTGGCTGAAACGCCGGTCGAAGAGCCCGTCTCTTCGGAAAACGTTTCTGCCGAGGACGCGGCCGACGATGAGGCTGAATCCGGTGATTCAGGCGAAAATGAGGCTGGCGACAGTGAGGCTGACGAAGACGGCAGCGAAGAGGATTCTGATCGCGCTGACGCCAGCTCAAAAGATGACAGCATTGAATCCGTAGCCGACGAAGATGATATCGAAGACATTCGTCCGGCCCGCAAACCGCGTGCCCGTCGCTACAAGATCCAAGAAGTCATCAAGGTGCGCCAGGTTCTGCTGGTTCAGGTCGTCAAAGAAGAGCGTGGCAATAAAGGCGCCGCTCTCACAACCTATCTGTCGCTGGCCGGTCGCTACTGCGTTCTTATGCCAAACACGGCGCGTGGTGGTGGCATCAGCCGCAAGATCACCAATGCCGTGGACCGCAAAAAACTGAAAGACATCGCCACAGAACTCGACGTGCCAACCGGCGCAGGCCTGATTGTGCGCACGGCCGGTGCAAAACGCACCAAGGCCGAGATCAAGCGCGACTACGAATACCTGCAGCGTCTTTGGGAACAGATCCGCGAGTTGACACTCAAAAGTGTCGCCCCCGCCAAAATCTATGAGGAAGGCGATCTGATCAAACGTTCTATCCGGGACCTCTATAACCGTGAGATCGACGAAGTGCTGGTCGAAGGCGAACGCGGCTACCGCATCGCGAAAGACTTCATGAAGATGATCATGCCGTCCCACGCCAAGAACGTGAAGAACTATCAGGAAACCCTGCCGCTCTTTGCCCGTTTCCAGGTCGAGAGCTATCTGTCTGGCATGTTCAATCCGACCGTACAGCTGCGCTCCGGTGGCTATATCGTGATCGATTCCACCGAGGCCCTGGTGGCTGTCGATGTGAACTCTGGTCGCGCCACCAAACAGTCGTCGATCGAAGAGACCGCGCTGAACACAAACCTGGAGGCCGCCGAAGAAGTCGCTCGCCAGCTGCGTCTGCGTGACCTCGCCGGTCTGATCGTGATCGATTTCATCGATATGGATGAGCGTAAAAACAACGCCGCCGTTGAAAACCGGATGAAAGACAAGCTGAAGACCGATCGTGCCCGCATTCAGGTTGGCCGTATCTCGGGCTTTGGTTTGATGGAAATGTCGCGTCAGCGTCTGCGCCCTGGTATGATCGAGGCCACCACCAAACCTTGTCCACATTGCCACGGCACCGGGCTTATCCGCTCGGATGACTCTCTGGCCCTGTCGATCCTGCGCCAAATCGAAGAAGAGGGCACACGTCGTCGGTCTCGTGAGGTCTTGGTACGCTGTCCCATCGATATCGCCAATTATCTGATGAACCAGAAGCGCGAGCATATCGCCCAGATTGAAGCCCGTTATGGCTTGTCGGTCCGCATCGAAGGGGATGCGCATCTGGTGAGCCCTGACTTTACGCTTGAAAAGTTCAAGACCGCCACGCGTGTGGTTGCGGTTGCATCAGCGCCGGTGGTGTCAGTTGACACATCGATCATGGCGCAGGTGGATGCTGAAGAAGCCGAGGCTGAAGAGGAAGAGGTCGCCGAAGAAGAGGTGATCGAAACTCCTGAGGTTGAGGCCGACGCGGAAACCAATGGTGAAGATAAGCCCAAGCGCAAGCGTCGGCGTCGGCGTCGGCGCAAGTCGGGCAATGGCAGCGAAAACTCTGAGGATGACGGGGATGAGAAATCCCAGTCCTCGAGCACTGAGGTTGAAGGTGACACGTCTGCGCGTGATGGCGAGGCCAATGGTGAAGCTGCTGAAGAGGGGGCGTCTGAAGAGAAGAAGCCGTCTCGCAGCCGAACCCGGACCCGCACCCGTGGAGGTCGTTCGCGTTCCAAAAAGAGCGAAGAGACTGTTGCTGCCACGGCAGAGCCGGTTTCTGAGCCCGCATCTGTTGTAGCTGAACCCGGTGCGGCTGAAACCGTCCCGACGTCAGAGACACCTGAGCCCACTGCCGAGGTCGTGAGCACAAGTGACGCAGCTGCAGCGCAGGTCCCACCCGCTGAGGTTCCCGTAGAGCAGGCCGTTGCAGTGACTGCGCCCGCCGTGGCGGAGAGCTCTGACACCTTGGCGCAAAAGACCGTTGAAAGCGCTGCGGAGACACCGGTTGAAGTGGCGGAAAAACCCGCCCCAGTTGCGGCGCCTGTTAAGGTCGAAGAGGCTCCAAAGGTTGAGGCGGTGGTCGAAGAGGCCAAACCCGTCGAAGAGGCCTCATCTGCGGCTAAGGCTCCGGTTGAAGACCCTAAGGTCAAGGACGTAGCTGTTCCTGAGGTCGTGGAAGCACCTGCGCAAGACACGCCCCCAGAACCCGTTCTGGTCGGTGCTGCGGCGCAGACAGAGGCGCCACCACAGGCAAAACGCCGAGGCTGGTGGTCAAAAGGCTAAGCGACAAAAAGGCGGATCTTCGGGTCCGCCTTTTTTATCAGCGCAATAGGCGTGACCCTTATCACAACTCCCTGCCTGTTGCCCCGTTTGGGATTGCAGGAGATTTAGCAACGTGAGCGAAAACAAGAGTAGTCCAGCCGATGTGCTAGGCGACGTTTTGGCGCTGGAAGAGAGCGTCTGGCAGGCCCTGCTAACCGGGGACATGGCTGCAGACAAACAGGCTCTGCACGCTGAATTTCTGGGGGTCTACTCCAGCGGTTTTGCCACTCGGCAGGATCACATGGACCAACTTAAACAGGGGCCATCAATCGCATCTTATCGATTGTCGCAGACCCGCCTGCTGCAGCTCGGCCCCGCGTATGTGTGCCTGTGTTACCATGCCCGTTTCACCCGGATAAACGCCGAGGCCGAAGAGGCCATGTATGTCTCCTCCATCTGGCAGCGTGCGGGGCAGGGGTGGGTCAATATCTTTAGTCAGGACACACCAGAGAGCGCTGAGTCATAGAGATAGAGAACACACCAAAACAGGTGATTATTGACTGCGATGGCGGCTTGGACAAATTGCAGATTTCGCCGGGGCGGACATGCGCTACTTAGCGTCTCGTCCGCATGGCTTTGCCAAAGGAAAGCAGCAGTAGTTGGCCGAACCTTTTGCGGTGAAGCGTAGTCTGCCTGCCTTGATAGCGCTTTTGGGCGTTTCGCAGGCTGGGCGGTTGTGGCTAGCCGCCTTTGCGAATCCGGTAGATCTGGTGGTCATCTTTTGTGATCTGGCCGAGAAACTCATGTCCCGCTTCTGCGCAGAAATGCGGCACGTCGATCACGGCGGCAGGATCATCGGCAAGCATGTGCAAAACCTCTCCAGGCGCCAGTGATTTGAGCCGTTTGCGCGCTTTCAGCACAGGAAGGGGACAGAGCAATCCGATGGCATCCAGTGCTGCATCGGGGAGGTCGGAAATTTCAGCGTCGTGTTCAGTCATACGACCTCAAATAAGGCCCTCGTCACGCGCTGTCCACAAGGTTGTGACCGTGGCCCCCCGTGACCTTTGCTGTCGGGTGGTCTAAGGGAAAGATATGTTTGGAATCGAGATCATAGACGCAGGGCTGCTCCCTGCGATGTTCGTGGCGCTCCTTGGGGGGGTGGTTAGTTTTCTGTCCCCCTGTGTGTTGCCGATCGTGCCGCCCTATCTTGCCTATATGAGCGGCGACTCTATTGGCGAGATGCAGGGACCCGCCGCCGCGCGCCGCAAGGTGATCCTGTCGGCCCTGTTCTTTGTTATGGGGCTGTCGACGGTTTTCTTGCTGCTTGGGTTCACGGCCTCAATCTTTGGCGCCTTTGTCTTGCAAAACCAAGAGCTGTTTGCTCAGGCCTCTGGCGTGGTGGTGATCATCTTTGGGCTGCACTTTCTATCAGTGTTCCGGATTCCTATTCTGGACCGCGAGGCACGTGTGGACACAGGTCAGGCCGGAGGCTCAGTGTTGGGCGCCTATGTCTTGGGGGTGGCCTTTGCCTTTGGCTGGACGCCCTGTATCGGGCCACAGCTGGGCGCGATCTTGTCGCTTGCCGCTTCTGAGGCCTCGGTGGCGCGCGGAACCCTGTTGCTGGGCATCTATGCGCTTGGACTTGGGGTGCCTTTCTGGTTGGCCGCGATCTTCCTCAACCGCTCTATGGTGGTGATGAAAGCGCTGAAACGCCATAT
>JAWUWF010000005.1:0-28932 GCA_034111985.1 Pseudophaeobacter sp. | reverse complement strand
GGTGCCTCATGACGCCGACTTTGATTTACCTGTGCAGATCTCTTTTTAGTCTCGCCATCGCTTTAGCCCTAGCCGCCCCTGCCAGATCATATGGATATTTTCCTGCGCACCCGTGGATCTCTTGAGATCAGGATCCACTGTCGCAATGGCTTTATCAATTTATCACAGTGACTTACCTGCGAGTCTAACGTCTCCAGAGGGAATATTTATCTATGGGTTATGCATTGCTGCTCAGGAGGCACGCGCCCTGAGCCTTCTGATGCGCCCCCTGCGCGCCCCCATGCATCCGGGATCGCGCTTTGACTCTGTCAACGGACGGTTTCCTCTGCCCGGGGTGCAAAAGGTTTAATGTCGCAGCGCATGGGCCAGAGCCGCAAGCAGGTCAGCGCGTTGCACCGGTTTCATCAGCCGGGTATCCTCTGGTTTTAGTTCGGTGCCCTGCAGCGTCGCTTCGCTGGCGTATCCTGACATGAAAATGACTGGCACATCAGATCTGAGTTGCTTAAGCGCTTTTGCCAGATGCGTTCCCTGCAGTGTGCCCGGCATCACGATATCTGTCAGCACCAGATCAAATGTCGGATCTGCCTTAAATATTCGAAAGGCATCGTCACCGGAAACGGCTGCTGTCACGCTATAGCCTGCACGCGACAGCGTGGTGACCAGAGTATCGCGCACAGCCGCCTCATCTTCTGCAATCAGAACTCTTTGTCCTACACCAGAAAAGCCAGTCTCTAATTGCACCGGCCTGGGGGATTGTTCTTTTTGCGCCGTTACCGGGAAAAACAATTTGAATGTCGTGCCGACACCGCGCTCGGTTGCGACATGGATGGTGCCACCGGACTGCCGCATGAACCCGACGGTCATCGACAGGCCCAGACCAGACCCTGAGCCCGTGGGTTTTGTCGTGAAAAAGGGCTCAAAAATCGAGGCCAGGTCGTCTTCCTTGATGCCTTCTCCGGTGTCACTGACGGCAAGCATGACATAGCGGCCCGGCGCCAGGTCCTCTGTACCAGTGCCAATGACCGCCTCATGGATGTCCAGATTGTCTGTCTCAATGGTCACTGTCCCATGCTCCGCCATCGCATGCTGGGCATTCAGGATGAGGTTCAGCAGCGCACTTTCCAACGAGCTGCGGTCGGCTGCAACGGGCCATAACCCAGCCAGCAGTGCTGTCTCTACGGAGACGGTTTTAGGCAGGGTGCGCCCCATCCAGTTCTTGGCTTCGCGCACCACAGCGTTGAGATCCAGAACCTCTGGTGTCAGCCGCGCTTTGCGCGCAAAGGCCAGCAGGTTTCGCGTCAAATCGGCACCGCGAAGAGTGGCGGTCGTTGCAGCCTTGATCCGGGCCTTCTGAGTTGACGGGTCATTGTCATCCTCAAGCAATTCCAGATTACCCAAAATCACCGCCAGAAGATTGTTGAAATCATGCGCAATGCCGCCGGTGAGCTGCCCCATGCTTTCGCTTTTCTGGGCACGAAACGCGATCTCGCGCTGATGCTCGATCTGTTTAAGCCACTCGACCTCGCGGGTGACGTCCAGAACCAGGGCCTCCAGCTTGACCCGGCCAGCCACAAAGGTTGATCCACCATGGTAGTCCAGCCATCGCTTTTCTCCATCCGGCCTCGTGATCCGGTAGCGGTGTGAAACCGGGTCTCCGGTCGAGATCCCCTCTTCCAGCGCTGCTGTAAAAGCGACAATGTCATCGGGGTCATGAACCTGAAAGAACAGACCGGGGTTGGCATAGAACTCTTCATCTGTGCGCCCCCAAATAGACTGGCACTTTGGGCTTATATAGGTCAATTCAGGGGTCTCACGGTCGGTGACATCGACTTCGAAAACAACCCCCGGCAGGTTTTCGGCAATCACGGCCAGGCGCTCGATGGTTTCCTCGTGTTGCTGTTTCTCTGCATGGATGTGTGTCTGATCGGAATTCAGACCAGTTATGCGAACCGCCCTGCCCGTTTGATCCCGCTCAGCCGTCCAAAACGCCCTGATATAGCGCAACTCTCCATCGGGCCGGATCATTCGGAACTCCACCCAGTCCGTATCAGCCTCTCCTGAAAACGCGGCCCTTACGTCGGCCTGCAGACCAGCCAGGTCGTCTGGATGGACCTGGTCGGCCCAAACCTGCATTGGGACTAGACCGGGCTTTCGGTCCAACCCAAGAATAGCAATAGATCCAGCGTCCAGATTGATATGGGGGTCGCCGACCTTGAACTCGAACAGGCCGATTTTTGTGTGCTGTAGTGTAAGGTCCAACTGCTTGGCGAGCTTACGGGACCGTGCGGACTCGGTCGCAAATTTTGCTGCGTAGTTGAGGATCAGCCAGGTCAGAAAGATGGAAATTGTTCCAACAGAGGCGAATTTTAGCGCGTTTTTCAACGCAATAAAGTGTCTGTCAGGATCTGGATTAAGGGAGGTAACAACCGCAAAGGGCACAATGAAATGTACCATATATGCCACCAAAATCATGCCAAAGGCGGTTCGGGAAACTGCAGGCCATCCCTCTGACGGGCGCAGAGCGCGGACAAGAACTCCGATCAGCGGCAGCACCAGGCTCAGGAAGATGCCCAAACCGGACAGTCTCCCGCCCTCAGATAGCGTGAAAGCCGCACCCATGGTTCCGGTGATGAGTCCCCCAATTGGTCCGCCAAGGTAGCCGGCAAAGATCAGCGGTCCAGCCTGCGCGTCCAACCTGGCTCCATTCGGTTCCAGGATATAAGAGCTCATACCGAGCGAAACCACCAGACAGCCGCAGACAACTCCTATCAGGGCTTGTCGAGTGCGCACGCGGTCTTTCAAATACTCGGAAACTAAGATCGCATAGAAAAAGACGCCCAATAGAAGCAGAGTAGACAGGCTCTGGAGAATTGCAGCGAACATTAGACCTCCAGTCGGATTCGGCGGGCTTTTTGGCGGCATGCTAGGCGGCAGCAAGGTGGCCAGCACCGTATCGACAGGCCCATGGTACAGGCTTTGCGCTCTTTAGCCACTTTAGCGTTTGGAGAGTCCTGCGCGCATTCAGGTAGTGCGGTGGCGCAATTTGGCTAGGGGCTGGCGCGATTTTGTTGCGCAGGCAGTCTCTTGCCGCGCTGTCACAGGGCCTTTGCGGGCTGTACGGGGCGCTTACGGTCTATAAAGGCGGGCCGAGACGCCGATAGGATCCGGGAGTGATACCGGTCCAGCGCCGAAAGGCGCGATGGAAATTTGCCGCCGAGGCAAAACCGATATCATGGGAAATGGCCTCGATGCTTTTGAGGCCGCGCGACAGGTCGCGCATGGCGATATCACGGCGCAGCCCGTCCTTGATAGCCTGAAACGAGGTGTCTTCGCCGTCCAGCCGCCGGATCAACGTGCGGGGCGTCAGGTTGAGCGCCCGCGCCGCATCCCTGAGGTGAAACTCCAGCCGGTCCGCGCGCAGCAGCATTTCGCGCAGCCGCAGAGGCAGGGCATGCGCCCGGTAGCTGGTGAAAATCCAGTCCCGCGGCGCGCGCAGCAAGAATTCTTGCATTTCCGCTTCACTGCGCGACACCGGCACATCGCCAAGCTGCTCGCTAAAGACGATCTTTGAATGCACCTGGCCAAAGCGGATCGGGGCTGGAAAGAGCACTGGATAATCCTCGGCAAAACCCGGGCGGGCAAAGGCAAAGCCAACCTCGGACAGGGGCAGTTCGCGCCCCGTCAGCCAAGAGGCCACCCCATGCGCAAGTTTCAGCAACAGCATATGGCCAAACCGCTGCGGCACCGCGGCACCACGGGGCACCAGACAGATGCACATGCTCTCGCCTTCGCTCTCTAACACCAGCTGGAAATCGTCCAGCAGAAGATTCCAGAACGAGGTAAAGCGAAACAGCGCTGCAGACAGCGACGACGCCCCCCGCATGGAACTACACAGGTGTTTCAGAGTGCCAGAGCGGATCGGCCGGCTCCACAACCCCATCATCTCATCGCCGGTTTCCTGGATGACCAGTTGATACAGGCGCACGATCTGGTCGTGGGTGACGCGGGCACCGGGTTGCACCCTGCTGGCGAGCCCGATGTCGTCAAGAAACCCGGCCAGTTGCTGCGCAGGGCATTGGCTGCGCAGGGCGGACAGCCAGTCCTCAAGAAAGGCGCGCGATACGGTTGGCAGGATGGTTAGGCTTTGTTCGGCGCTCATAGGGCGGTTTCTAGTCCGCATTTGTCACTTTATGCAATACTACCGTCTGCTGAGGAGATTGTTTGCGCCATTCCGCTTGCGTATCTGGCAGTAATAGCAAACCTCGAATACAAACCCTGTGCCTGTATAGCCTGTGACTGTAAACCCCGTGGAGGAGTCGCCTCGTGACCTTTGATGCACCCGTAAAAGACATGCTTTTCAACATTGAACACCTCTCGGGGTGGGCCGAGATTGCGGGGCTGGAAAAATACGCGGCTGTTGAGCTGGACGATGCTGCCGCTGTTCTGGAAGAGTTTGCCCGGTTTTGCGCTGAGGAAATCGCGCCGCTCAATGCCTCGGGCGACCAGGAGGGCTCGCATTTTAAAGAGGGCCGGGTTGTGCTGCCTGCGGGGTTCAGCGCCGCCTACCAGAAGTTTGTCGAGATGGGCTGGCAGAGCCTGCCGCATCCCGGAGACTTTGGCGGTCAGGATCTGCCGCGCTCTGTTGGGGCGGCAGCCACCGAGATGCTCAACGCTGCCAATATGAGCTTTGCGCTGTGTCCGCTGCTGACCGATGGCGCCATCGAGGCATTGCTGACGGCCGGCGATGACGCGACCAAGGCGACCTATCTGGAAAACCTTGTCAGTGGCAAATGGACCGGCACCATGAACCTGACCGAGCCACAGGCCGGCAGTGATCTGGCGCTGGTGCGCAGCCGCGCCGAGGCGCAGGCGGATGGCAGTTACCGCATCAGCGGCACCAAGATCTTTATCACCTATGGTGAGCATGACATGGCCGAAAACACCGTGCATCTGGTGCTGGCGCGCACCCCGGATGCCCCGGCGGGTGTCAAAGGCATCAGCCTGTTTCTGGTGCCCAAATTCATGGTCAACTCCGATGGCAGCCTTGGTGCGCGCAACTCTGTCATCTGCCAAAGTGTCGAGCATAAGCTGGGGATCAAGGCGAGCCCAACAGCGGTGCTGGAATTTGATGGCGCCACCGGGTTTTTGATTGGTGATGAAAATGCAGGCCTCAGCTATATGTTCGAGATGATGAACTCGGCCCGCTACGGGGTTGGCCTGCAGGGCATCGCCGTGGGTGAGCGCGCCTATCAGCAGGCGCTGGCCTTTGCCAAAGACCGGGTGCAAAGCGCGCCGGTCGATGGCTCGACCCGCGAGGCTGTGACCATCATCCACCACCCGGACGTGCGCAGGATGCTGATGCGGATGCGGGGCTTGACCGAGGGCGCCCGTGCCATGGCCACCTATGCCGCTGGCTGTCAGGATATGGCGCGCCACGCCCCATCCGAGGCTGAGCGCCTCGAGGCCAAGGCAATGTCCGAATTCCTCACCCCGCTGGTCAAAGGCTTCAGCACTGAAAATGGCGTTGAAGTGGCCTCGCTTGGGGTGCAGGTGCACGGCGGCATGGGCTTTATCGAGGAAACAGGTGCGGCGCAGCATTACCGCGATGCCCGCATCCTGCCGATCTATGAGGGCACCACCGCCATTCAGGCCAATGATCTGGTTGGCCGCAAGACCCTGCGTGATGGCGGTGCCACTGCGCGACGTCTCTCGGGGCTGATTGCGCAGACCGAACAGCAGCTGGCGCAGGGATCAGATCAGGCCAAAACACTCGCCACCCGGCTCAGGGCTGCGCGCGAGGCCTTTGATGAGGTGGTCAGTCACCTGCTCAGCCTCGACAAAAGCCAAATGCCAGACGCTTTTGGTGCTGGTGTGCCCTATCTGATGCTGGCCGGCAATCTGGTCTCGGGTTGGCAGATGGCGCGCTCATTGCTCGCAGCCGAAGCGGCTCTGGCGCGCGATGAGGATCCGGACTTCATGGCAGCCAAGATCGCCACCGCGCAGTTCTACGGCGACCACATTCTGTGCGAGGCCGCTGTGCAGCGTGCCCGCTGTGTGGACGGCGGCGATAGCCTGGCCGCAGCTCTGTTGTGAAGGGACTGACGCCCTTTGCCGTCTCAAATGGCCGCGACGCCATATTACGAAGATTACCAAGGACAAAACCATGACCCTCGAAATCGACATTTCCCGCTTTACCAATCTTGACCTGCAGGCCCATGACGACGGGGTCTGGGTGGTGACGCTGAACCGCCCCACAAAACGCAACGCGCTGGACATTGCCACCATCGAAGAACTGGTCGACTTTTTCTCCACAGCGCCGCGCGCCGGGGTAAAAGCGGTGGTTCTGGCCGGATCGGGCGATCACTTTTGTGCCGGTCTCGACCTGATCGAGCACCACGATGAGGATCGCAGCCCCGCGGATTTCATGCATGTCTGCCTGCGCTGGCACGAGGCCTTTAACAAGATGGAATACGGTGGTGTTCCGGTGATTGCCGCCCTGCAGGGCGCGGTTGTGGGCGGCGGGCTGGAACTTGCCAGTGCGGCCCATATCCGGGTGATGGATCAGACCACCTATTTTGCCCTGCCCGAGGGCCAGCGCGGCTTGTTCACCGGGGGCGGCGCCACCATCCGTGTCACCGATCTGGTGGGCAAATCGCGTATGATCGACATGATGCTGACCGGTCGGGTCTATCAGGGGCAGGAAGCCTGCGATCTTGGTCTGGCACAATATATTGTCGAAGGCTCCAGTTTTGACAAAGCAATGGAGCTGGCGCATCGCACTGCTGAAAACCTGCCGCTGTCCAACTTTGCCATCTGTTCCGCCGTGAGCCACATGCAGAATATGTCAGCAATGGACGCCGCCTATGCTGAGGCCGTAGTGGCGGGGGTTGTGAACACCCAGCCAGACGCCCGTGCGCGCCTTGCCGCCTTTGCTGATAAATCTGGCGCACGCGTGCGCCGCAACAGTTAAAACCCCAAGACCCTGCGTCCAGCCTGGAGCAAATTAGGTTGGACGCAGGGCTTTGACACAATGTGTCTGACCTCACGCTGCGTTACGGTACGTTTCGGTGCGTTTGCCAACCGGGCTACATTCCATATAACGGAATTTAACGGTTGCCCGGCTTAGGTGGATCGGGTCTTCTCTTTCTACGTGGTCGTCAGGGGAGGGACGCAGATGGGGGTTTGCGAAACCGTTGCAGTGCGCACGGCCCGGCAGCATACGCCGGGACAGGGGCGCGGGTAATGCTGCGCGCGGTGCTCAGCCTGCGGTTCCGGCTGGTTCTGGGGGCCGGCTTGATCGGCCTTGTTGCGGTTTTGGCCTCTGGGCTGACCATTCAGGGCATGTCCCAGATGTCGCAGCAGGTAAAATCAGCGGTCACCGCCGAGCAGCGCATCCAGCGATACGCGGTTTTGGCCAGCCAGGTCGGCTCTCTGATTGTCGTGCTCTATGAAGCCTCCCAAAACAACCTTGATGCCGATACACAGACCACGCGTCTAGAGGGCCTGCGGGTGGCCATTGGGCATAGCTTTGCGCAGATCCGCAGGGATCTGGATCGTGACATTGGCACCGCCCGCCGGGATGATCTGGACGAGCAATCCCGCCGGGCAACCCGCAGTATCGGCATTGCCCGCATGGAGGCGCTGTTGAAGGTGACGCTGGACCGGTTCCAGACCATCGACCAAACCGTAGATCCAGACCAACGCGCCGTGCGCATGCAGGGGCAAATCAATGCCTTTTCCATCGGGTTCGACCCGCTGCTGAATGGTGCCATCACACAAGAGCGCCGCATACGGGATGCGGCCATTGCAGAGGTCGATGTGCTGCGCAACCGCCTGACACAGGCCGCGCTGATTGTCGGCGCGCTGGCGGTTCTGATGGTCTCGGGCTTTTACCTCGCCGTGGTGCGGCCGCAGTTCTCGCGGCTGGAGAGGCTGAAAACCGCGTCCCAAGCCATTGGGCAAGGCAATTTCCAGGTTGATCTGCCGGGACAACGCAGGGACGAGATCGGCCAGCTGTTTCAGGCGACGCAGCAAATGGCCGAGGCGCTCTCCCGGCGCAAATCCGAGGTTGAGGATGAATGGAGTCGGCTGAACCAGACCATTTATGAGCGCACCGAAGCGCTGCGCAGTGCCAATGAGGCTTTGGCCAAAACCGACGAAGATCGCCGCCGGTTTTTTGCAGATGTCAGCCACGAATTGCGCACACCGCTGACCGTCATCCTGATGGAGGCCGATCTGGCGTTGAAATCCGGGGCTGAGACGGAAGAGGCGTTCCAGGTGATCCGTAACCGGGCCCGGCGTCTGAACCAGCGCATTGACGATCTTTTGCGCATTGCCCGTTCTGAATCTGGCACCCTGTCGATGGAGGCAGAGGTCTTTGATCTGGGCGTGGCGTCACAGGCTGCCGTGGCCGATATGCGCCGTCTGGTCGAAAGTGCCGGACTAGAGCTGAGCCTGCAGGCGACAGAGCCGCACCCAGTTGTGGGAGACCCGAACTGGGCCCGTCAAGTCATCACCGGTCTGATTGAGAACGCCTTGCGCCATGCCCGCGATGGCGGCGTGATCAGGGTGCAACTGGCGCAGGACAAAGAAATGGCTCTGGTGCAGGTTATCGACAATGGGCCCGGCATTGATGCGGCAGATCTGGACCGGGTGATGGCCCGGTTTACCCAGGCGCGCGACAGCAGTAAATCTGCAGGCTTTGGCATTGGCCTCTCCCTTGCCCGCTGGATTATCGAACAGCAGGGCGGCCACATTGCTTTGCAAAGCCCGGTGCCAGAGCCCCTGCGTCTGGGCCAGTCACCCGGTACTTTGGTCACGGTTTTTTTACCGCGCGCAGAGGGGTAAGATTTACCCATGAGCGAGATGACCATTCTGATCGTCGATGACGACCCCGAGATCACCGATGCCCTGGCCCGCGGGCTCAAGATGCACGGCTACAGCACCCTGACCGCCAGCACGGTCGAGGCCGCAGAAACGCGGTTTGGCGATGCGGATGTGACGGCGGCCATTGTGGATGTGATGATCGGCCCGCAAAGCGGCATTGATCTGGTCCGACGTCTGCGCCAGGGCGGCAATACCAAGCCCATCCTGATGCTTTCGGCCATGGCCGAGGTCGAAGACCGCGCCGCGGGGCTTGCGGCTGGGGCGGATGACTACATCGTAAAACCCTTTGCCTTTGACGAACTGGTGGCGCGATTGCAGGTGCAGCAGCATCGTGCGGGCGTCACCTCGGCAGCGGCGCTCAAGCTTGAGAAAAACGCGCGCAGCGTGCAGCTTGGCAGCCGCAGCGTGCAGCTGACCGAGCGGGAGTTTTCCTTGATCGAACTGCTCTATGCGCAGCGCGGCAGGGTGCTGTCGCGGGGAGATATCTTTGATCAGCTCTGGGCGCGTGAGGGGACATCTTCGGAGAATGTGGTGGATGTCTATATCGGATATTTGCGCAAAAAACTGGCGCCTATCACAGATTTTGGAATTGAAATCAAGACGATACGAAGCAAAGGCTTTGCTCTGACAGAAACGGAAAGGGCCTGAGGGAAGGCCTCTCTTAATTTTCTCTTAGAACAAATTCTTTGACTCACTTAGGGCAGACTGTGCAGACTTTAATAACACCAGAGGAGGAAATTGAAATGTCTTGGACGAAACCAGTTCTGCGCGAAATTGAATGCGGCATGGAAATCAACATGTATGGCCCAGAGGGCGAAGAGCGCGAACACGACGATCTGTTTTGAAAATGGCACGTGCGGAGGCTGGTAAAGTGTTCCGCACATGCATTTTGGGTGCGGCCGCCGGTGGCGGTCTGCCCCAATGGAATTGTGGTTGCAAAAATTGCGAATTGGCCCGGCTTGGAGAGATTCCGGCGCAGAGCCAATCCTCTGTTGCTTGCAGCGTTAATGGCAGTGATTGGGCGATTCTAAACGCCTCTCCCGATATACGGGATCAGATGGCAAAGACCAGATCGCTGCACCCAACTGATTTGCGGGTCAGCCCGCTGAAATCGGTTCTTTTGACCAACGGTGATATTGATCACGTTGCGGGTCTTCTCACCCTCCGCGAGCAACAGCCGTTTGATCTTTTTGCAACCCAAGATATACATGACGTGCTGGCCGCCAACCCGATCTTTGCCGCGTTAAAGCCGGAGCTGGTTGTACGGCGCACCATTGCGCTTGGGGTGCCGTTTCAGCTGATCACGGACCTGACAGCGACGCTGTTTTCTGTGCCGGGCAAGGTGCCGCTTTATCTTGAGGGAGAGGTGGTTCAAACCGATCTTGAAGGCGAGCAAACCGTGGGCGTGCATCTGCAGGGCGCCGGGCGCGATGTCTTTTACATCCCCGGCTGCGCTGCGTTTAAACCCGATCTCAAGGCCCGGCTGGCGGGCGCCGATATGGTGATGTTCGACGGAACCCTGTGGCGGGACGATGAAATGGTCACCTCTGGGCTCAGCCAGAAAACAGGCCAGCGCATGGGGCATATGTCGATGTCGGGCCCCGAGGGCTCGATTGCGGCCTTTGATGGCATGGCCGTCACGCGCAAGGTCTTTGTCCATATGAACAACACCAATCCGGTCCTGCGGCCGGCCTCGGCAGAAAAGGCCGAGGCCGAGGCTGCGGGCTGGACCATTGCACAAGACGGAATGGAGATTGACCTATGACAGGACACATCCCGGACAAGGCCGCCTTTGAGGCCCGGCTGCGCCAGATTGGCGCCGAGCGTTACCACGACAAACATCCCTTCCACACGCTGCTGCACTCCGGCGGCTGCACCCCGGATCAGGTGCGCGCCTGGGTGATCAATCGCTATTATTACCAGTCCAGGATTCCGATGAAGGACGCCGCCTTTATGAGCCGGGTTGATGATCCCGCCTTGCGGCGTGCCTGGCGCAGCCGGATCGAGGACCACGACGGCAGTGCCGCCAACGAGGGCGGTATCGCCCGCTGGCTGCGACTGGCCGATGCGGTGGGGCTGGATCGCGACTATGTCGCCAGCGCCGAAGGGGTGCTGCCGGCAACCAAATTTGCGGTCGATGCCTATGTGCGGTTTGTCCGCGATGAGACTTTGTTAGAGGCGGTTGCGGCCTCTCTGACAGAACTTTTTGCGCCCAAAATCCACGCCGCGCGCATCGAAGGTCTGCTAAAGAACTATGCCTTTGCCGATGACAGCAGCCTGTCTTATTTCAGGAATCGCCTGACCGAGGCACCAAAGGATGTTGCCTTTGGGCTGGCCTGGGTACTCGACCGTGCTGATACGGTGGAAAAACAGGATGCCGCCGCAAAGGCGCTGATTTTCAAAACCGATGTTTTGTGGTCGCAGCTCGATGCGCTGCATGCCGCCTATGTGGACCCGGCGCGTATTCCGCCCGGTGCCTGGCAGCCGGGGACCTGCCTGATGGCTCAGGCGGCAGAGGCCTCATGAGGGGGGATCTGGCATGACGGGCTCTATAGCGCCAGAGGCCGTGCCAGTCCTGCCGCGCGGGGTGCGGCTGCACTATGACCGGGTGCGCGATCAATGGGTTTTGCTGGCGCCGGAACGCGCCGTGGCCCTTGATGCCATTGGCCACGCCATCCTGAAAGAAATCGACGGCAGCCGCGCCTTTGGCAGCATCGTCCGTGGGCTGGCCGCAACCTATGGCGCGCCCGAAGATCAGGTGGCGCAGGATGCAGGCGGTTTTCTGCGGGGCCTGATGGACCGGCGTTTTTTGGAGACAACATGATGGACGGGACACGGCCAGAGGATCTGCAGGCAGAGGGCAAGCGGCTCGGAATTCCCGCCCCAATCGCGATGCTGGCAGAGCTGACCCATCGCTGCCCGCTGTCCTGCCCCTATTGCTCGAACCCACTGGAGCTGGCGCGCAAAGAGCGCGAGTTAGACACCGAAACCTGGATCCGTGTGTTCCGCGAGGCCGCCGATCTGGGGGTCCTGCAGCTGCATCTGTCCGGCGGCGAGCCAGCCTCGCGCCGCGATCTGGTTGAACTGGTCTCTGCCGCCCGCGAAGCCGGGCTTTACACCAATCTCATCACCTCTGGCATCGGGTTGAGCCAGCGCCGTCTGCAAGAGCTGGACGCTGCGGGCCTTGACCATGTTCAACTGTCTCTGCAGGGCACCGATGCGGAGATGGCCGATAAAATTGGCGGCTACAAAGGCGGCTTCAAGCGCAAAATGCAGGTGGCGGAATGGATCAAAGAGATCGGATTTCCGCTGACCCTGAATGCCGTGGTGCATCGCCAGAACCTGCATCAATTGCCCCGTGCGATTGAGATGGCGCTGGAAATGGAGGCCCGCCGCATAGAGGTCGCCATCGTGCAGTTTCACGGCTGGGCTCTGGCAAACCGTAACGCGCTGATGCCCACCAGAACCCAGGCCGCCGATGCCAGCCGTATTGTTGCCGAGGCCCGCAAAGCCCACAAAGGCCGCCTTGTGCTGGACTATGTGCCGGCAGACTATCACAGCGATTACCCCAAACGCTGCATGGGCGGCTGGGGCACCACCGGGCTGAATATCGCCCCCGACGGCGAGGTCCTGCCATGCCATGCCGCGCAGACAATCAAGACGCTGCGCTTTGACAATGTACGCACAAAAAACCTGTCAGAAATCTGGTATAGCGGCGCAGCGTTCAATGCCTATCGCGGCTTTGACTGGATGCAAGAACCCTGCCGGTCTTGTGAGCTCAAGAAAAAGGACTTTGGCGGTTGCCGCTGTCAGGCCATGGCGCTGGCAGGCGACCCGGCTGCAACTGATCCGGTCTGCATCAAATCACCTTTGCACGGCGAGCTGCAGGCGCGCGCGGAACAGTTTGCCACCAGCGAGGACATTGAGTTGACCTTTCGGGCCCAACCTGGCAGCGCCTGAATGCGGTTTTGAACGGCCAGGGAAAGGCATGAAACGTGTCGCAGCTGAGGTGATCTATACGCATGCGTCGTGCGTTACGCCTTTTTTACGGGCGATTTTTGCATCCCGACCGCTGTATATTTACGCCTTGGATCTAGGCTGGTCTGGCGGCGCAGCAGGGCGCGCTGACATGGTGTCGCAGGCAGTATAAGCAGGTGGTGATGCAAAACTTCAGCCGGGTACTTTCACAGTGGCTTTGTCGCCTGATGCTCTGCGCCAGCGTCCTTGGCCCGGCCCCACAGGCCTTGGCCCAGCAGATAAACCCGCCGAGCCGCGAAGATTTCCTTACTCTGGCGCGCCAAGGCTGGGTCTACGAGGTCCGCACCGCGCGCCACCAGCGCGAAACGGGCGCAGCGGAGGTTCAGTTCAATAGCACCGAGGCGGCGCTTGGACCGATCTGTGTGTTTGGCGACCAGCCCCACGCACAGTCTGCACGGATCTTGCACATTTTTTCCGACCTGCTGAGCGATATCTACGGCCACCGTCTGGCGATCACCTATGCACCGGGGGACATCAACAACTGCCCAAGGCGGCAACGCCTCTACCTGCGGCTTTATTCTGGCGCTGCCCCCGACCAGCGTTTCAACGCGGATTTGCAACATCTGGACCGGGAATTCGACATTGGCTTTCCGCGCGGCTGGAGCGAACCTGTGCGCTCTCCGGGACAGGTCAATGGGTTTTTCGGGCGTCGTGGCGCCACGGCACATCTGTTGATCAACCAGCCGCCCGTTGGTGATCTGAGCGCGCTGCAACGGAAATATCACGCGTCACTTCTGATCGAAGAGCTGTTTCAGGCCATCAGTTTCGGCTCTGACATTCTGAAATTTGAACGCGCCACGCCGTTTTTATCCAAGCTGCAGGAAATCCCGGTGAACCTGCGCACCCTGCCCTGGGCGTCAGAGAGTTTCATGGCGGGCCTGTTGACCAGCACTCCGGGTGCGCTCTGCAGCTTTGATGTCTTCATGCTGCATGCGCTGGCCGGTGCGAACCTGCGCAACACAAACTCCCCGGCGCTCTTGGGATTTATCGAAACCCATTTTGAACAGCTGCGGAACCAAACGCTGCAGACGCTAGCCAACCCCGGATATGCCAGTGTTCTGGATAGCGGCTGCCTCGCGGTTCCCAGTTGACCGAACCGGACTGAAAAGCCGGGCTAGCGATTTGCACCTGACAGGGCGTGGCTGGGACGCCGAACTGCCCTTGTACCGACCAAGGGCTATGTAGATTTTTGCCGGGTCCGGGAACAGACTGCTGACAAACCTCGGGAGGTCAGCCGTTTTGCCAGATGAGAATTCACAGACCCGGTTTGAACAGATAGCAGAGCTGAAACGCTGGCTGCAGGCCGGGTTGATTGCCAGTGACAGCCTGATCGAACGGTTGCTGATTGGGGTGCTGACCGGCGGACATCTGTTGATCGAGGGGGCTCCGGGACTGGCGAAGACCCGCGCGGCCAAGCTTTTAGCCAGTGCCATCAGCGGCAGTTTTGCGCGGGTGCAATGTACACCGGATTTGCTGCCCAGCGATCTGAGCGGCACCGATGTCTTCAATCCCGAAACCGGAAAATTTTCCTTTGCGCCGGGGCCGGTGTTTCACAATCTGGTGCTGGTGGATGAAATCAACCGCGCGCCCCCAAAGGTGCAGTCAGCGCTGCTAGAGGCCATGGCCGAAACTCAGGTCACCAGCGGGGCTACGACGCATCCTCTGCCGGAACCCTTTTTTGTGGTGGCCACACAAAACCCGATCGAACACGAAGGCACCTTTCCGCTGCCCGAAGCCCAGCTGGACCGGTTCTTGATGCATATCTTGCTGCATTTGCCGGGGCTTGAGGCCGAGCGGCAGATCCTTGATCTGGTCGAAAGCGAAAACAACAGCACCGAGGCTGCGCCTCCGGTCCTGAGCCTTGATACCCTGCGCGGTGCGCGGCGGGATGTTGCCGGGGTGCATCTGTCTGCTGCGCTGCGCGACTATATCGTGCGTCTGGTGGTTGCCACGCGTGCGCCGCCTTTTTCGGATGAGATCGCCCATGCGGTTTCACCGCGCGGCTCATTGGCGCTGGCGGCGGCAGCCCGGGCACGGGCTTATCTTGCCGGACGCGATCATGCCCTACCCGAGGATGTGGAGAGTGTCGCAGCTGACGCATTGGCGCACCGCATGGTACTGAGTTGGGCCGCCACCGCCGAGGGGCGCACGGCGCGCGGTATTGTCGCAGATATTTTGAACCAGACTGATCCGTTGTGACGGGCGCGCCGGGCACCTGCCTGTCGTCTCAGGCGCTGATCGGGATGCGCGACCTTGTGCTTCAGGCCGCCGCCTCAGAGCCGTCTCTTAGCGCCTTGCCGGGTGGGTTTGCCCTGCGCAGGCGCGGTCAGGGGCAGGTGATCGCCGACAGCCGTCCCTTTGTGCAGGGCGATGATCTGCGCCATGTGGACCGTGGCGCAACCGCGCGGACCGGGACACTGCATGTGCGCAGCTTTCACGAAGACCGGGATCGGGTGTGCTTTCTTGTGGCCGATTTTCGACCCTCAATGCTTTGGGGCATGCGGCGGGCGTTTCGCTCGGTGGCTGCCGCCGAAGCGCTGTGCTGGATTGGCTGGCAGGCTGTTGAGGCCGGTGGTCGGGTCGGCCTGTTGGCGGCCACAGCTCAGCATACGGTGATTGTGCCAACCCGCCCCGGATTGCGCGGTATGCTCGCTGTTATTGGTGGCCTGGTGCGGGCGCATGACGAGGCGATAGAGACCGCCATGGCGCGGGCCACGAGAAAGAGCAGAAGTTCCACAGATGGCACAGCGGATGTCTTTGCCGAACCCACCCTGCGGCAGGCTGTCACAGGCTTGAGCCGCGTGGTGCCGCGTGGCGCGGATGTAATCCTTGCGACGGCACTCGATACCGCAGGAGAGGCGTTCGAGGCCTGGCTTGGTGATTTTTCCCAGCACCGCCGCCCGCAGTTTTTGCTTGTAGAGGATGGCGCACTGCATGATTTGCCAGCCGGTCACTATCCCCTGCGGGGGGCCGATGGCAGCCGCCGGGACGTACAGTTTTCCGGTGCGGCCACTGCCCCGGTGGCGGCCCCAACCGACCCGTCGGGGCATAATCTGTGGCGCATTGATGCGGGGCTGCCTGTTCAGGACGCGATGCGCCAGGCTCAGTATAAGGCCCAATACCAGTCCCAGGACCAGCGCAACGCGCCGGACCCAATGCGCCGGTCGTCAATCAGCGTTGCCGGGGGCAGCCAGCCATGACAGAGCAGAGCGTCCAGGCAGAGGCCCTTTTGGTCGCCTTGCAGGGTATTCGCCTGCCAGGTGATGCGCCGGGTGGCTTTCTGGCCGAGGCGGCTGTTGCCATGGCACTGGGCTTGGTTGTGGCCACGGGGGTTGCCATTTTACTTGCGGGCCTGTCGCATCGCCGGCCCCGCCCCGTCTCGGCGCCGCAAGTGTCTGAACAGATCGCAGCGCTGCGGCAGCTTCCAGAAGAAAATCGCATCCTGGCACTGCTGCACCTAGCCCGGCGTGAGTATCCGCAGGTGCAACTTGTCCCATCTCAGGCGCTCTATACGCCCGGGGTGTTCCCCTCGGCGCAAGAGGTTGAGGCGGCGCTCTTGGCGCAGGAGGCAAGGGATGCCTGACTTTGCCGACCCGCTGATGTTTGTGTTGCTGGCAGTTCCGGTGCTGGTGTATTTCCTGGCCCCACCGCAGGGGCATGCCGGGGCGGCGCTTGTGGTGCCAGACAGCGTGGGGCGCTTTCTCTTGGCTGGTGCGGAGCCGCAGGTACAGGCGTCCTGGCGGCGATTGGCGATGCCTGCCCTGCTGTGGGTTCTTCTGGTGACGGCTCTGGCAGGGCCGCGGGTTCTGGCACCGCAACAGGCGCTGCCCATGTCGGGGCGCGACCTGATCCTGGCGATTGATCTCTCAGGGTCCATGGTGCGTGATGATTTTGAACTGGATGGCCGCCGCGCCACCCGGCTTGAGGCGGTGAAATCCGTTGCCGCAGCCTTTGCCCGGCAACGGAGCGGCGACCGGGTTGGGCTGGTGGTGTTTGGCTCTGGCGCCTATGTGGCCGCCGCGCCCAGCTTTGATACCGAAGCGATTGCCCGCAGCATTGAGGACATGGTCATCGGCATTTCAGGTCGGGCAACCAATATCAGCGATGCGCTGGGGATCGGATTAAAACGCCTGGCGGGTTCGGATGCAGACACAAAGGTCATCCTGCTTTTGTCCGATGGCGCCAACAACGCCGGGGCGGCAACGCCTGTGGATGTCGCAGCACTGGCGGCACAGATGGGGGTGCGGGTGCACACAATCGCCCTTGGGCCGATTTCGCTTCAGGAAGATCCGGCGGATCGTGGCGGCGTTGATGCCGAAACCCTGCGCAGAATCGCTCTGATCAGTGGCGGTGAGATGTTTCGGGTAAAAACCACCGCCGATTTGCAGGACGTGACGGCGCAGCTCGACACGTTGGAGCCCACAGCACGGGCTGGCCTCGCGGCCGAGACCTATCGCGACCTATGGATCTGGCCCGCGATTCTGGCCGCCGCCAGCTGTCTTTACATGGTGATCGGGGCGCGGCGGTGATGGGTCTGTCCGCCATGGCTGGGATGCCTGCCATGATCGAGCTCGCCGGTGTCAGCCTGCTGCGTCCCTTTTGGGTGCTGGTGCTTCCTTTGCTGGTCGTGGTGGGTGTTTTGGCCTTGAAACGCGCCGCGCGGCCCGGCGACTGGCAGTCCCGTATTCAGCCGGAAATGCTGACCGCGCTGACCGCTTTGGGCCGGGTGGAAACCGCACGCACCACAGGGAAAACTGTGCTTCCCCTTGTTATTGCTGGTCTTGTGGTTCTGGCATTGACCGGGCCTGCGGTAGAGAAGCGCCGTGCCCAGACCTTTCGCAATCTGGATGGTGTGGTGTTTGTGATGGATGTCTCAGGCTCGATGACCCGCGATGCCAGCTGGACCAGCATGGTGACCATGGCGCGGGCCGGGGTGAGTGTTCTGGGCAGTCGCCCGGCGGCTTTGGTTGTCTATGCTGGGGATAGCTATCTGGCCTCGCCGCTGACAACCGACCATGTGCAGTTGGGTCAGACCATGTCCCTGCTGGATGACAAAACCGTTCCGGACCGAGGCAATCGTCCGGGTCTGGCGCTGCAGCGGGCCGCACAGATCCTGACCCAGGCCGAAATCATGGCTGGCAATGTGGTGCTGATGACGGATGGCGCCGGTCTGGGGCCAGACACCGCCCTGGCAGCCCGGGCCGTCCGGGACATCACCGCACGCGGCGCGCGGTTGTGGGTCGTTCAGGCTGCCACAAGCGTTTCGGGCGAGGTGGACCCCACCCGCCCTGAGGCGCTGCGCATGTTGGCGGATCTGGGCGCAGGGCAGCTCTACACCCAGGATCAGGTTGCTGATTTCATGGCAGATCTAAAGGCGGCGGATGCGCAGCACCTGCAACGCCAGGATCTGCAACTGCTCTTGCTGACAGATGTCGGGCGCTACCTTTTGTTATTTGCGCTCCTGCCGGCTCTTTTGTTTTTTCGAAAGGAGCGGGTCTGATGCGGCGGCTGTTTCTGGGTCTCGCGGCGCTTTTGCTTATTGTTTTCGCAGGGCTTGCAGGCGGCAGCGCGCCTTTTGGCCGGGTCGCGCTGTCCTTTGGCCTGCCTAATTTGGCCGCGTCTTTGTTTTACGATCCGTTGTGGCGCGGCGTCGCCTATTATCAGGCGGGCGCATATGCGCAGGCCTCGGCTGCCTTTGCCGTTGCCGGACCAAAGGGCCTTTACAACCTTGGCAATGCGCTGACACAACAAGGCAAATACGCCGCCGCCTTGGAGGCCTATGATCTGGCGCTAACCCTGCGGGATGACCGCCAAGCGCAGGCGAATTTTGACCTGCTGCGCGCCTTTTATGCCGGAACCGCGATTGATGCCGACTCGGTGTTTTTGCAAGAAGACCGCGAGGGCGACACTGCAGAGGCCCCGATTGCGCGCGGATCGGCGCGGGCTGCGGGTACGGGCAATGACGTGACCAACACCGGGGCAACTCTGGGGCTGGCAGAGATGCAGAGCCATGGTCGGCTTGGGGTGCGACATGTCTTTGATGACAGGTTTATCGTGGCAAGCCCGCAGTGGCTGGAAACACTAGAGGATGTCCCGGGGGCCTTTCTTGGGGCCCGCATTCAGCACGCCTACAAACAGCGTCGCAAAGCCGGCACCGGGCAAATTCCACAGGACACACCATGGTGACGCTGTGGGCCCTAATCAATTTCGGCCTGATGGTCAGGCTGCAGACCCGTTGCCTGGCCTATTGTGTCGCCTGTTGTCTGTCCTTCTGCCTGGCCGCACCTGTCCTGGCCCAAAGCCAGAGCGTTGAGGCGGCTGACCTGCAGTTGACCGTGACAGTTGAGGCCATGCCCGCCACGCCGATGCGCCAGGAGATGATCCTTTTGACCATTCATGGCATCTACAAGCGGCACATCACGCTGGAACGGTTGGAACAACCCGATTTTACCGGCTTCAACTGGATGCAGCTGGGCGAAGATCATTGGTTCGAAAGCATGCTCGATGGCCGCCCGGTCAAGAACATGCGTCGCCGTATGGCGATTTTTCCCAATGAGACCGGAGTGTTGGAAATCGCTCCCTTCCACCACCACCTGACCCTGCTGGATGAAGATAACAAGTGGTTCGAACATACTGTCTCTTCCAATCCGATCACTCTGACTGTGGACCCCGAAGCGCAAAGCGCTGACTGGTGGTTTCCTGTGCGCCGTCTTGTGGTCGCGGACAACTGGTCAAACGCGCCGGACCAGCTGCAACAAGGCGCCGGCGTGCTGCGGGTGGTGCGCATATCGGCCCTGGGTGCCAGCCCAGATATGATCCCGCCAATGCCCGAGCTGAAATCACCCTCGGCGCTGATCTTTGCCCATCCCGAAAAACGTCTGGTGGATCTGACACCGCACGGCCCCGAGGCCATCGCATATTGGCGCTGGACCGTCACCCCCACCAATGGCCATGCTGCCATTCTGGAGCCCATAGAGTTCTCCTATTTTGATACCTTTGAGCGCAAATCCAAGCGGGTGGTGATTTCTGCGCAACGCGGGGCCTTTGGCGACGCGGCCCCTCTGCCGCCCGCCCCAGGAGGGCAGGCAGAGATCGCGGCTGTCAGGCTTCATCCGGGCTGGCTTGTGACTGTTGCAGGCGTTGCATTTGGTCTGAGTGTCCTGATGGCGACCCGAGGACGTCACCTGTCCACCGACCATATGAGAGCCTGGGCCCTGGGCCAGCGCAGGCGGCGCCAACTCAGGCGGGCTGCGAGGCGATCGGATATCGCCACGTTGCGGCGCACCGCTCATCTTCTGGATGCGATGTATGCCCCGTCAGAGGTGCGAGAAACCCTGCTGGCAGAGCTGGATGAAACTGTTTTTGCGCCTAACAAGAGCTCTCTGGATATGCGAAAGCACTCTGAAAGAATTATTCATAGTTGTAAACTAAGTTAGTTTCCCGATCATTTCGCAGATGCAGAATAATGCTGCAGCAATTTGCTGCGATGCAGAATAAAGGACCATGCCAATCCTTTTGCTATGCGGCAGGTCAAAAGAAGGCGTTTCCTGTTACGATACGCTACCATTACTTTATCAAAAACTTCCCTTGTTTTAAAAAAGCTTTCCTCTAACCTCCTCACAAGGGAGAAAAAAGATGCCGAATTCTATGGGTAGGGAAGTACCTGTCGCGATTAATATGACCTTGGTGGTGGATGATCACCCGCTTTATTGCGATGCGATGGCTGCCTCTTTGTCTACAGTTTTTGAAATGCAGCAGGTTCATTCTGTCTATTCGTTGAATGAGGCCTTGCAGGTCCTGTCCGAAGGGTTGGTTCCGGATCTCGTCATGCTGGATCTGCGGTTGCCAGATGTCACCGGCCTGAGCGGATTTATCAAGCTACGACAGGAGCTCCCCGATGTTCCTATCCTGATTATTTCGGCGGATTCCTGCGATGAAACGATCCAGACACTGATGGCGGCTGGCGCGGCTGGTTTCATCCCCAAGGATGCGCATCGAACCGTAATCGCCGAGGCGCTGGAGCGGGTGCAGGTGGGCGGAAAATACCTGCCGCCGGGCTTTAGCCCGCAATCGGCACCAGCGGACAGCAATGTTGTCGCCCTGCATGAAATTTCTCAGCGAATCGCGGATCTCACCCCACAGCAGGGCCGGATCATGGCTTTGATCTGCGCCGGCAAGCCCAACAAACAAATCGCCTATGAGCTGTCTTTGGCCGAGGCCACCGTAAAGGCGCATATCACGGCACTGTTGCGGCGCCTGGGAGTGCGCAACCGCACCCAGGCGGCCGTGCTGGTCAACAGCGTCAGTCTAGACCGGCAGGACGGGTTGTCTGACAGTGATGCCCGGGCTCTGTTGAGCTGAAAATGGCGCAGGAATACCAGACGGCCTCGCAAATCGCCTCTGTGGGCGTCTCGATCAGCGATGATCCGGAACGCGCGGTGGCTGAGGCCGTGGCCATGCTGGGCACGCGATCTTTGTGTTTTGTGCTGGCCTTCGCCCCGGAATGCCTTGATCCCGCCGCACTGGCCGAGGCGCTGAACCTGCATCTGCCAAGGACACCTGTTTTTGGCTGCACCAGTGGTGGCCAGATCACACCGCAGGGATATGAGGGCAATGCCCTGCTGCTGGTGGGGTTTCCGCGCAAGCATTTCCGCTGTTCATCTGCGCTGTTTTGTCCTTTGAAACCTGTTTCCATTGAAGAAACCGCCATCAAGGCCAAGACGCTCGCCAATCGCTTTCGCACCACGGCCAACTGGCGTCGCTTTGGCCTGACCTTTGCCGATGGCCTGTCAAAGCAGGAAGACGTTCTGGCCGCTGCGTTGGAGGCTGGACTTGGGTCGATGCCGGTCTTTGGTGGCTCGGCCGGGCGCGGCATCGCTTATGATGTCACCTACATTCTGCATGGCGGAAAATTTCATGAAAATGCAGCCCTGCTGCTGATCGTTGAAACCGACCTGTATTTTGAGAGCCTGGAATTTGACCACTTTACCCCGACCGATTGTCAGCTGGTGGTGACCGAAGCCGACCCCGAAGACCGGGTGGTTCAGGAGATCAACGGCAGTCCCGCCGCCGAGGAATACGCCCGCCTGATCGGCTGTTCGGTGGCGGAGTTGTCGCCCCATGTATTTGCTGAAAACCCGGTTTTGGTGCGAACCCTCGACAATTGGCACGTGCGGGCCATCCAAGAAGTCCGCGAGGATGGTGCGCTTGCCTTTCTGTCTGCCATCGAGAACGGGCTGGTGCTGGCCTTAGGCCGGGGCAAAGAGATCATCGAGACAATGGACACCGAACTGCGGGTGCGCGGCCCACAGGGGGAGCGGCCTGATTTTGTGCTGGGGTTCGACTGCGTGCTGCGCCGACTGGAGATCGAACATAAATCGCTGTCTGATGCGGCCTCTCAGGTGCTGCGCGACAACCGGGTTGTAGGGTTCAACACCTATGGAGAGCAGCATGGAGGCATCCATATGAACCAGACATTTGTCGGCATCGCCTTTTTTCCCTCCAAACGGGAAATAGACCTGTGATTGACAACAAGCAGCCTCTCGAAGTGCAGGTCGCCAAGCAAGAAAAAATCATCAAAGCCTTGATATCACGGGCAAATCAGAGCCACGAGCTGGGCAATTCTGCCTATTCGTTGTTCCAGTCGGCGATCACACTGCAAAGCAAGGTGTCAGAGAAAACCCGCGATCTTGAGGCCGCACTCAACACTCTGGGGCGGGCCAGCAATGATCTGGAAACCTCTGAGGAAGCGCGCAACCAGACCCGCGAAAGCCTGGCGGACGCGCTGGAAACCATGGAAGGGGGATTTGCCCTTTTTACCGATGGCCGCCTGCAGGTCTATAATGACTTTTTCAAGTACCTGATCACGGACGCCTGCCCGATCATTAAGCCGGGTCTGTCGCTGGCGCAGTATTTTCAGGTGCTCAGCCGCAGCCGTGATATTTCGCCCCGTGATGAGGCCGACCGGCTGAACATGGAAGGTGCGGCCCAACAGCAGGATGCAAAATCCACGCCGCCTTTTGTCTTTGCGCTCAAAAATGATCGCTGGTTTGTGATCAGTTACCGGCGGACCAGCCGGAACAATACTGTGGTTCTGCAGACCGAAATCACCGCGGTGGTGCGGTCCAACAGGTTGGAAAAAAACCGCCTGATTGACGCACAGGAGCATTTCCTGAAGGCCGCGTTTGACAACATGCCACAGGGGGTCTGCACCTTCTCGGCCGATGGGACCTTGTTGATCAACAACGCCCGCTTTTCGGATCTTCTGACCTTGCCGTTGCAGCTGACCCGTGTGGGCACTTCCTTTGCGCAGATCATGGAGTATCTCAACGCAAAGGTTCTGGTTGGCGCCTTTACCCAAAACAGCTTTGACGGATTGATGCGCTTTTTACGCCGCAATGGGCAGATGCACCTGCGCGAGCGCCACGGCACCGGCACCGTGCTCGATATCGATCTGCACCCGCTGCCGGATGGCGGCTGCATCGTGAATGTTGTGGATGTGACGGCCCAGTCCCAGACCACAGAAGAGTTGGAAAACCGGGTGCAGGAGCGCACCCAGGAGCTGACAGATGTGAATACGGTGTTGCGGCGGCAATATGCGGAACAGGCTCGTGTCGAAGAGGACCTGCGCCTAGCCAAGGCCGAGGTCGAAGCCGCGATGAGTTCAAAAACGCGGTTCTTTGCCGCCGCCAGCCATGACCTGCTGCAGCCGATTAATGCCGCCAAGCTGCTTATCTCGTCGCTGAGTGACATGGCGGCCGGCACCAATATGGCAGAGACCACACAGCGGTTGGACAGCTCGTTTCAGTCGATGGAATATCTGCTGCACGCTCTTTTGGACATTTCGCGACTGGAATCGGTGGATACCAAACTGACGATTAGCGATTTTGATCTTGGCGGCTTGTTGCGGGATCTGGCCGAAGATATAGCCCCCCTCGCCCATGAGAAAGGGTTGCGGCTGGATGTGGTCCCT
The DNA here is from genome assembly GCA_034111985.1 of Pseudophaeobacter sp. Taxonomy (GTDB): domain Bacteria; phylum Pseudomonadota; class Alphaproteobacteria; order Rhodobacterales; family Rhodobacteraceae; genus Pseudophaeobacter. The sequence goes on along the minus strand of JAWUWF010000005.1, from coordinate 5,036 downwards.
TCCAGCGTCTGGGTCCGCAGTGATCGGCGCTATTTGGCCAGATCGGTGCAAAATCTGGTCAATAATGCGATCCAATATACCGAGTCTGGCCGTGTTCTGATCGGCTGTCGCAGGCGTGGAGACGCGGTCATTATAGAGGTCTGGGACACCGGTATCGGCATTTCCAAGCGGGATCAGCAACGCATCTTTCAGGAGTTCACCCGAGTCGACCCAAGCCCCAGAATGGGCTTTGGCATGGGGCTTGGGCTCTCCATCGTGCAGCGGGCCTGTGCGCTCTTGGGACATGATGTCAGCGTGCGCTCCAAGCCGGGCATAGGGTCGTTGTTTTCCATCAAACTGCCGATTGTGGCGCCGGAGAATGAGCAGCCCCGTGAGACAATTTTGCTGCCTGCCTCTGACACTTCAGGCATGGATCTGATCATTATGCTGGTCGAAAATGATCCCGGCGTTCTGTTTGCTCTGACGCAAAAACTGGAAAGCTGGGGCGCCTCGGTTCTTGGCTGTCACTCGACTGCAGAGGCGATCACGTCGCTCGAAGAAATCGGCATGAGCCCGGATATCATTCTGGCTGACTATCAGCTCGATGGGGAGGATACCGGGGTGCATTGCATTCTGGAGCTGCGGCGCCGGACCGGCATTGCTATCCCCGCCATTATGATCACGGCCAATCAGGAAGAAACCATCAAGGAAATAGGGGCAAAGCACCAGTTTTCGGTCCTGACCAAGCCGGTCAACCTGTCTCGCCTGCGGCCGCTGATAGATTGGAAGACCCGCTATGTCCCTGACCATGACCCAGACCATATCCCTGAGCTCGAAAAATCGCAGAGTTAAGACGAAGGTCTGCCATGACCTCTGGCTCTGCCCGGGTAGTCTGGGTTCAATCAAAAGGATGACATTATGATTTTTCTGCGCGCCCTGTTGTTCCTGCTGCTTTTGGCAAGCCCCCTTGCAGCTGCCGAAACATACGATCTCATTTTCCGCGAGGGGAGCCTGTCAGGCCTGCCTCAAACCGAGGTTCTGACCTATGACCGGCAGGTGGATGTAGACCAAAACCCAGAGTATTCGGCCCGCCACACTGGCCATGTCAGGTTGACGTTTGAGCCGGATGACATGGCCCGCCTGCAGTTTGTGCAGGAAGAGAAACAAAAACTGCTTGGCCGGTTTCCTGCCACGGTTGGCAATCCGATCATAATGTACTTTGTCGAAACCGTGTTGCGGGACGTGGCGCATGAGGCGGGCGGCAGCCCGTTTTACATCCGCAACCGTATCAAGGAAACTCTCTTGCTGCAGGTGCCCGTGGTGGAGGCCGATGTACCCTTTGGCGGCCAGAGCGTCGCCGCAAAACAGATAGTTTTACGCCCTTTTGAGACCGACAAAAGCCGCGCCAAAATGGGGGCCTATGCGGATCTTTCGCTTACCTTCACCATGTCAGAGCAGGTTCCGGGCTGGTACAGCTCGCTGGTGGCAGAGGCCCCCGGTAAAGAGGGCGCGCCGGGCTATAGAAATTCCCTGACATTGCTGCCCGCTGGTGAGGTTGAGAAATGAAAACTCTCTGCGTGATCAGCTGTTTGATGGTAGCCGCAGGGCCAGCATGGGCGCAGTCCGTGTCTGACCGGCTGAACGATTATCCCACGACCGCGCGGGCAGATTATGTGTTTGGCTGCATGGCGGCAAACGGGCAGGGACAGGACATTTTGCGCAAATGCGCCTGCTCGATTGACCATATCGCCTCTGTCCTGCCCTATGAAAAATACGTCGAGGCCGAAACGGTTTTATCGCTGCAATTGGCAGGCGGGGAACGCATGTCGATCTTTCGCACCGCCGCCCCCGCCAAGGCCCTGGTGGCCGATCTGCGCCGCGCCCAGGCCGAGGCTGAAATTCTTTGCTTTTGACCTACGAGTGAGCACGCCGCAGCCCGGTCATAACAGGGGTTTACTGAGGGCTAAATACAAGTGCCTTTGCTACGCCGAACCCGCCCTATAAAAGGGCTTTGATGCCAGGTTGCAGGGTAGCGCGGCGCAGAGCGTAGAGATCAAAGGGCACAAATGCGGGGCCTAGCCCTCTGGGTTTTAGCTCTCGCCAGATTTTGGCAGCAGCATCTCAAAGACATTGCCTTCGGTATCATGGGCCCGTACACGCAGCGCAGGCGCGCCATTGTCGAGATAGCCAAACCGGAACACCGGGTTTTCGCTGACGGAAATCCCGCCGGTCATGGTGAACAGCATCTCATCGCCCTGAAAAACCTCAAGCTGGTCAATGAAATGCGCGCCGATAAATAGCTGCGTGATCTGGTCGCGCTGCAGCCCGGAATAATTCGGATGCCGGATCATGATCTGGGCTTCACGCCGCGCCATCGACATCTGGGCCGGGGTCGACAGCGGTTTTGTCTCAGCTTCAAAATGGCGCAGCCGCATTTTGCCCATGGAGGCCAACGCCACCTCAGGGTCACGCGACGCCGGGGCGGAACAGCCACCCGAGGCCTTGACATAGCGACCTGACATCGACCAGCCCTGTGCCGTTTCGGCCAGCACCCTAACGTTTGAATATTGATTGACCCGTACCCGCAATTCAAAGTCCAGCGGCCCCATTGCTGCACCGAAACTGAAATCCGCCGCCATCGGAGCCGGGTTTTCGTCAATGACCACAATAGCCCGCTGTATGGGCTGGGTGCCGGGGGTTTGTTTTATCACCAAAGGCACGGTTGCGGCGTCATGGGCGCGATAGGGCGCCACGACGTCGAACAAATAGGCACCGTCCTGCAGCGCCACCTCCCCCACAATATCCCCGCGCAGATCCTCCCAGGAGGCCGCGCCTTGAAGCGGGTTCTCCTGCGCGTTCAGGCGCTGGGAAAAAGCGGTGGATGCAAGCAGCGCCAGGACTGAGGCGACAAAAATATTTTTCATCATGCTCTCCGTATTGTGGCAAAACCCATAGCACATTCTGGCGTTGGGCGGAACGATCCTAAAGGATTGGTCGTACTGCGCGCCGAAGTGTGCCGAGATTTGAGGGCATATTTGCCAGAAACAAGGGATCCCGCATGTTCGAAGCAGTTGTTGCCCTTTGCCTCGCCGCCGCGCCCCAAATTTGCCGGGAGGCCCTTATTCCCGGCTACCGTGCGCCCAGTCTTGCAGCCTGCGAGGCGGCGCTCAACACCAGACTCCCATTGAAAAATTTTCCGCAGCACCTGATTTCAGGCTTGCCACATTGTCAGGAAACCGGGCCAGAGGCCGAGGTGAGAGAAGCCGCCCCTGGCCTGTTTGTGCATATGGGCGCAGTCGCGGATGTGACGGAGGGTAATGCCGGAGATGTGTCTAACAGCGGTTTCATCATCGGCGCACAGGGTGTTGCGGTGATTGATGCCGGAGGCTCCCGCAAGATTGGCGAAGAGCTTTACCGGGCGATTCGCAGCCGCACCGAGCTGCCCATTCTCTACCTGATCCTCACCCATATGCACCCCGATCATGTGCTTGGGGCCTCCGTTTTTGCCGATGCAGGTGCCAGGGTGGTTGGCCATGCGGCCTTGCCGCGCGCGCTGGCGGATCGAGCCCAGAGCTATCTGGCGAATTTTGAACTCTTGACCGGTGCCCAGGCCCTGATTGGCACGCAGCCAGTCCTCCCGGACGAGGTCATCACAGCCCCTCATACCCTGGATCTGGGCGGGCGCATGATCACCCTACACCCCTGGCCAAATGCCCATACCGGCGCGGATCTCACGGTCGGAGACCCCACAAGCGGGATCCTGTTTGCGGGGGATTTGCTGTTTGATCGCCATGCCCCGGCGCTGGATGGCTCTGTTCTGGGGTGGCAGCGGGTGCTGACGCAGATGCAAAACCTCCCCTATACCCAGGTGGTTCCCGGACACGGTGGCCCAGTGCTGCCCTGGCCCGGGGCATCCGCGCCGCTGCAGAGCTACCTGGAGGTTCTGATCACCGAGACGCGGGCCGCGATAAGCCGCGGTGACTCGCTGGGGGAGGCAGTGCAAACAATCGCACAGGGCGAGTCACAAGACTGGGAACTGTTTGATCTCTTCAACGCCCGCAATGCCACCGTGGCCTATACAGAGCTTGAGTGGGAATAGGGCAAAGAGCAGACGTCATCCCTGCAGGTTGCTGCTTAGCTTTGCAAGTGCCTGGCCAGGGCCTGTGCCAGCGCAAAGGTGCGCTTTTCCAGCAAAACAGGTGTTTCGCAGACATAGGTCAGGGCCTGTGCCCGGTCGCGATAGATACGCTGTTGCCAGTCCAGCTGCTCTTCCAGAGCATCGACACGATCATAATCAGGAGCCTCAGCGGCCATGAGCTGATCCATCTCGACCCGGGCCTTGTCGATCCGTTCTGAGGCCTCAATCTGGGCGAGAGAATAGCTGGTAATGCCGCCGATAAGCTGGGAGCGGTTGCTATTTATGCGTTCAAAAACAATGCGAAAGATCTGACCAAGCACCGCATCTGTCACACCCGGCGTGTCACGCAAAAATTCTTGGATCAGCGCCTCTGCCTCGGTCAGGGAAACCCGGCGCAGCACCAGGGTTTCGGCCAGGTCAATCGCTTGCGGTCTGATTTCGGCGGGAATTTTACCCTCGGGAATGGGCTGGGTCCACATCAGGCCCAGCGACATATTTTCCACCCGGCGCTGCAGGCAGGGCCATTCGGGGTCTGAGAAATCAGCCGCCCAGCCAGTCGCGGGGATGGCCAGCCCAAGGGTCATTACAAGAGCCTTTACAGTCGCGCGTCGCTTATTTCTCATCTGGTTTCCTCCCAACCCAATTGTACCCGGCACGGTCTGCAAGTCCACGCCTCACAACATACACCAAGGTCGCAATTGTGAGATTCGGTCCGGCAACAGTAGGCTGATTTCAACGATCGGTAGAGTCGGATCAATACAGTTAGGGAGAGAGCCTTTGCGCACACGTGCAGCCGTTGCAGTTGCTCCGGGCAAGCCGCTCGAAGTTATGGAAGTGAACCTGGAGGGCCCCAAGGCGGGCGAAGTGCTGGTGGAAATCAAGGCCACCGGCCTGTGCCACACCGATGAGTTCACCCGCT
>JAWUWF010000004.1:0-11181 GCA_034111985.1 Pseudophaeobacter sp. | reverse complement strand
ACCTGACAGGTAAATTTACTGGTAACCTGACGGGCAGGTCGGGGCTGGTGGAGATCGGATCAGTCGATAATCGCGTTCAGTGTGGCGCTAGGGCGCATCACGGCCGCCTTTTTGGCCGCATCGGGGTGGAAGTAGCCACCGATATCTGCGGCAGGACCCTGGACGGCTGCCAGTTCTGACAGGATCTGGGCTTCACCTTCGGTCAATGCCGCCGCGATGGGGGCAAAATGCGCCGCGATATCGGCATCGTCCTGCTGGGCTGCAAGGGCATCGGCCCAGTAGCGGGCAAACCAATAGTGGCTGTCGCGGTTGTCAGGCTCGCCGACTTTGCGCGATGGCGACTTGTTGTGGTCGAGAATGCCTTGGGTTGCGAGTTCAGCAGCAGCCCCCAGCACGCCAGCCTTGGCGTTGCCTTTGCTGTCGGCCAAAAAGTTCAGGCTTTCGCCCAGGGCGCAGAATTCCCCCATCGAGTCCCAGCGCAGGTGGTTTTGCTCTACCAGCTGCTGCACGTGCTTGGGGGCTGATCCGCCAGCACCGGTTTCAAACAACCCGCCGCCCTTCATCAGTTTCACGATCGACAGCATCTTGGCAGAGGTGCCCAGCTCAAGAATCGGGAACAGGTCGGTCAGGTAGTCGCGCAGCACGTTGCCGGTGATGGCGATGCTGTCCTTGCCTGCGGTGATGGTTTTCAGCGACTGAGCTGTTGCTTCACGTGGGGCCATGATCTGGAACAGATCCGATTTGCCGGCAGCTTCCAGCGCGGCGGTCACGTATTTGATCAGCTCAGCATCGTGGCCGCGGTTCGCGTCCAGCCAAAAGATTGACTCAGCTCCGGTCAGACGCTGGCGGTCCAGCGCCAGTTCGATCCAGTTCTCAATCGGGGCTTGTTTGGCGGTGCAGGCGCGCCAGATGTCGCCGGCCTCAACCTCGTGGCTATGCAGCGTCTCACCATTGGCCAGAACCACACGGATGGTGCCATCTGCTGGGGCCTCAAAGGTGGTGGGATGGCTGCCGTATTCCTCGGCCTTTTGCGCCATCAGGCCCACGTTTGCAACAGAGCCCGCCGTGGTCACGTCCAGCGCGCCATTGGCTTTGAAAAAGTTGATGGCCTCGTCATATATGGTGGCATAGCAGCGGTCGGGGATAACGCAGTTGGTGTCGCCCTTGTTGCCTGCTGCATCCCAGCCCTTGCCGCCGGCGCGGATCACGGCCGGCATGGACGCGTCGATGATCACATCGGACGGCACGTGCAGGTTGGTGATGCCCTTGTCGCTGTCGACCATATACATGGCGGGACGCGCAGCGGTGACGGCGTCAATTGCGGCCATGATGTCGGCGTTGTCTTTGACGCGGTCCAGCAGGTCGCCCATGCCAGAATTCGCATTCACACCCAGCGCATCCATCTCAGCGCCAAATTTGTCAAACACTGGCGCCAGCCAGGCTTTGACGGCATGGCCAAAGATGATCGGGTCCGAGACCTTCATCATGGTGGCCTTCATGTGCAACGAGAACATGGTGCCGTCGGCCTTGGTGTCGTCAATTGCACCTGCCAAAAAGCTGTCGAGGGCCTTGGCGGACATGAAGGTCGCGTCCGCAATTGTGCCCGCCTCCAGCGTCCAGCCGTCTTTCAGCACGGTGACACTGCCATCTTTGGCCACAAATTCAATTTTGGCATCACCGGCCTGTGCGGCGGTGATGGTTGCGGCTTTCTCGTTGGCGTAAAAATCATTGTCGGGCATGGACGAGACCTTGGTCTTGCTGTCCGAGGCCCAGGCACCCATCGAGTGCGGGTTGTTCTGAGCGTATTTTTTGACGGCGCGGGCGGCGCGGCGATCAGAGTTGCCTTCGCGCAGAACCGGGTTCACAGCCGAGCCTTTCAGGCCATCATAGCGCGCACGGGTGGCTTTTTCGGCATCTGTCTGTGGCTCTTCAGGATAGCTAGGAATGTCATAGCCCTGGGCCTGCAGCTCTTCGATGGCGGCCACCAGTTGCGGCACCGAGGCCGAGATGTTGGGCAGCTTGATGACATTGGCATCGGGGGTTTTGACCAGCTGGCCCAGGTCGGCCAGATCATCGGAGTGACGCTGCTCGGGCTTCAGGCCTTCTGGGAAGGTTGCCAGGATGCGCCCGGCCAGGGAAATATCCTTGGTGCCAACGCTCACATCGGCCGCCGAGGCGAACTTGCGGATGATCGGCAGAAAGGACGCCGAGGCCAGTTCGGGGGCTTCGTCTACGATGGTATACAGAATGTCGGGGTTTGAATTTTCTGTCATAGTTCACAACCTTTCAGCGATAACGGAAGCTTTGTTGAGTTTGTGCAGCAGCGCTACATCTCAGAAGAAACTGAACAGACCACAGGCCAGAAGCGGAGTCCGGGCCGGGGCCATTTATGGCTCCCATGTAGAGCAGGAGCGGCCCCGGTGCAATCGCTAGGATGCCCATTTACCTCGGCAGATTGACGCGGTGCAGCATTTTGCGCCCCTTACGCGCCTTTTCCCTATCCTTTTGGCGCAGCAACTGGCGATTTTGCGCCGGGGTGCTCTGCCAAGGCGGCTTTGGGGAATCTGGTTAAAAAGCTTTAACCTTGATTGCTCAAGGGGCTGAAAAAGCTCCGCCGACAAGGAGACCGATGATGCCTGACCCAACGCGCCTTCCCAGCCTGCTGATCTATGCACCAGTGCCCTTGCATCTGTATCAGGGGAGTTTTTATATCGAGCGCCAGGCAGTCAACGGGCTGCGGCTTTGGGCGCAGCATTTTCATCCGGTGACGGTCATGATGCCGGTCAGCGAGGGGGCGCCGCCACAGGGCTGGGAGCCATTGGGTGCCCATCTGAAAGATCTGGCGGACGTCAGTATTGAGCCCCTGCCGATGGCCTATCGCCCGGATCAATTTGCCCGCGCCCTGCCACGGACGTTGCGCCGGATCCGGGATCTGATTGCGCAGGCTGACTATCTTAGTTTTGCCATTGGCGGCCTGTTTGGCGACTGGGGGGCTGTCTCTTGCCTTGCAGCACATCAGATGCGGCGCCCCTTTGCGGTCTGGACCGACCGGGTCGAGTCTGACGTGATGCGTCAGGCGCAAGAGCGCGCCTATGATAAGGCACTGGACCAGACCACCTGGCGCAGCCGGTTGCGGGCGCGGCTGTATCACCGGCCGATGGCCTGGCTGGAGCGCGCGGTGATTTCGCGCGCCGATCTGGGGCTGTTCCACGGCGCCGAGACCTATCAGGCCTTTGAGGGCTTTTGCCGCAACCCGCAATTGGTGCATGATATTCATATCGCCGAAAGCGACCACATCGGGGTGCGGGATCTGACCCAAAAGATGTCGCAGGTGCGCACAGGGCCACTGCGTCTAGTCTACGCCGGGCGGGCTGATGCGATGAAGGGGCCGATCGACTGGACCACGGTGTTGGAGCGGCTCAAGGTGATGGGGGTCGAATTTGAAGCCACTTGGTTGGGCGATGGCGAGGCGCTGCCACAGATGCGGGCGCGTATCAAGCGGGCCGGACTGGCAGAACAGGTGCACTTTCCGGGGTTTGTCGAGGATCGTACCGCGGTACTGGCGGCCCTGCGACGGGCGGATCTGTTCATGTTCTGTCACAAGACGGCCGAGTCGCCGCGCTGTTTGATCGAAGCTCTGACCTGCGGCACGCCGATCCTGGGCTATGGTGGCGCCTATGCGGACGACCTGATTTCGGGCCATGCAGGCGGCGTTCTGGTGCCACGCGGAGATACCGAAGCACTGGCACATGAAGTTGCCCGTCTGGATGCGGATCGTCCCCGTCTGGCACAGATGATTGTCAATGCCCGCAAAGATGGCATGCCGTTCTCAGATACCCGTGTTTTTGCCCATCGGGCCGCTATTCTCAAAGCTCATTTGCCAAAAGGCCAGTCAGGGGCTGGTCATAACGTTATACCAGATCCGCTTTGTGATTGGCGGCAGGCGGCGAGCCGGTGACTGCATTGCTGCCACCGGTCTCACCTACAGCCTTGGCATGCCCGGGTCTCTCGGGCATTGCTTGCAGCACTGCTATTGACGCCAGTTCAGCAACCGGCGTTCAATCAGGCTGATCACAGCACTCATGCCGATACCCAGCAGCGACAGGATGGCCACCCCGGCAAACAACCGCTCCAGATCATAAAGAGAGCCGGCCTCAAGGATATAGGCACCGATGCCATGTTCCGCGCCGAGCATTTCGGCCGCAACCAGCAGGATGATGGCAATGGCGAGGCTGATGCGCAGGCCGGACAGGATGCCGGGCATGGCACCTGGCAGCACGATCTTGCGCACGATGGAGAACCACGAAAGGTTAAAGCTCTGGCCCATGCGGATCAGGCTGCGGTCGACATTGTCCACGGCCCCATAGGTGGCCACAACCGTTGGCGTGAAGGTGCCAAAGGCGATCAGCGCGTATTTCGACCCCTCGTCGATGCCAAACCAGATCACAAACAGCGGCAGCAGCGCGATTTTGGGGATCGGGAACAAAGCCGCAGTCAGTGGTACCAGCCCGGCCCGCACATAAGAGAACAATCCGATCATCACCCCCACCGCGACCCCAAAGCTGGCGCCAAGGGCGGCACCAACCAGAAGCCGCATCAAAGAGACGCTGAGATGGGTCCACAACAGCCCCGAGGAGTAGAGCTCACCAAAGGTTTCCAGCACATCGCTGGGCCGGGGCAGGGTGAGGGAGGTGATCCAGCCTTGCCGGGTGCCGATCTCGGCCAGTGTGATGAGCAGGACAAACACGGCAACGCCAATCCAGCGGTGACTGACAGGAGCAAAGCCACCGCCACGAAAGGTGACCTGACGAGCCTTGGGCTGGTTTGCTGTGGACTGGCGAGCAGGCATTTGGGGCGCTTTCAAATCAGACATGAACCAACTCCGCATCTGCCGCACGGGCCTCTTCGCGCATCAACTGCCATAGGTATTTCTGCTGCTCTTCCAGATCACTGTCACCATACTGACGCTGGTCCAGAGGCTTTTCCAGATGTACCACTTCGCGGATCTTGCCGGGGCGGCGCGACATCACCACGATGGAATGGCCCAGACGCACCGCCTCGGCCAGGTTGTGGGTGACATAGACGGCGGTAAAGGGCGTGCGGGTCCAGAGGCTGATCAGATCATCCATCAAGAGCTCGCGGGTCTGGCTGTCCAGCGCCGAGAGCGGCTCGTCCATCAGCATCACCGCCGGGTTCACCGCCAGTGCACGCGCAATCGCCACCCGCTGTTTCATGCCACCCGACAGCTGTTTTGGCAGCGCCTTGGCAAAGTCGCTCAGCTTGGTGCGGGCCAGCACGTCTTCAATGATTGCGTCGGCGCGGGCACCACGGATGCCGTGATCTTCCAGCACCAAAGAGACATTGCCGCGCACCGAGCGCCAGGGCAGCAGGGCAAAGTCCTGAAAAATATAGGTCAGCGGGTTAAGGCAGTCCTTTGGCGGGGTGCCGATCTGCAAAACCTCGCCTTTGGTGGGTTGTTCCAGCCCGCCGATGAACCGCAACAAAGTGGATTTGCCACAGCCCGAGGGGCCGACAATGCAGACAATCCGCCCCGATGGGATCTCAAGCGAGATATCCTGGAGCACCTCAAAATCATCATAGGAATGGCTGACGCCGGAAAGGCGAATATCCATGGGGCGGCTCCGAAATTATTCAGGGAAGTTTTGCAGGGTCGTGGGGGCAAAAGGCCCGGGCGCGTGCAAAACCACGCCCGGGCTAAACCGGGGTTAGCCGAGTGTTTGCACGTAGCTTGGGTCAATCACGGTGTCCAGGCTGATGCTCTGGTCCACCAGACCTTCGGACTGGAACCAGCTGAGCTGATCCTGCAGCGAGGCGGTGTTCATCGCGGCGCCCTCGTTCAGGCGCATGGTGCCATTGATGATGGAGCCGGCCGCCTTTTCGCGCGGGCGATCCGCATAGACATATTTGTGTATCAGATCGACCATTTGCTGCACGCCGGTCTCGCCATGGGCTTGGTCGATCATGGTGCTGTTATAGTCGCTGACACCTTTGGAATAGCCAGCCAGGAAATCGCGGGTCATCTGCTGCTCACCCGAGGCGTTTTTGGCCGAGGTGAAAACCGTGGTGACCTGATAGTTGGGCAGGTAGTCCGAGACATTGCCAATGATATGCACCTTGCCCGAGCCCGCCAGCGGCTTGGCGAGATGTGGCACGATGGACCAGGCATCGATCTGGCCGGACTTTAGTGCGCCAATGATAGCACCAACCTTTTGCAGCGGCTTGAATTTGATGTCGATGCCTTCGGCTGCGGCCATTTTGGCGCCCATGTAGTGAAAGGACGACCCGGCCGTGGTGATGCCATAGCTTTTGCCGGCCAGCTGCGCCGGAGTGGTGACGCCAGCCTGAAAGGCCGCATCCGAGACCAGGAACTTCTGCCCGTCAATGCCGGCTTCTTCCGAGAGCGCGCCGCCGATCACCTTGACCGCGCCTTTGTCGGCCAGCGAGACCAGACCGCCGGACATCGAAGTGACCGCATAGTCCACATCGCCCGAGGCAATGGCCACGGCCATTGGGGTTGCTGCCTGGAAGAATTTGAATTCCACATCCAGGCCCGCCTCGGCAAAATAGCCGCGCTCAAAGCCGATAAAGCTGCCGGAATGGCTGGTAAAGCGCAGCGCGCCCACGGTGATCTTGCGTCCCGAGGCCAGCGCCGGTGTCGTCAGTCCTGCAGCGGCTGCGGTGCCCCCCAAGAGGGCCAATGCCTTGCGGCGGGTAAATACAGTCATGTTTCTTCCTCCCTAGTGTCGTCTTGATATCCTTGCCTGCGCACCGGCTTTGTGGCGCTCTCAGGCTGTCAGTTCCGTGGTGATCAACGCCTCCAGTCGCAGTAGCGCGTCTGACAGGTCCCGCGCCAGCACCGCCGCAAGCAGAGCCTGATGCTGGGTGTCGCGATCTTGAAAATTCAGCCGCCCCTCGCGCAATTGCGCCAGCCGAAAGCGACGGGATTGATCATAAAACTTTTGCTGCGTGTCCAATAACCGAGGGGAGCCAGAGGCCTCGCACAGGCTGTAAAAGAAGCCGCGACAGGCATTGTCCCATTCCAGTGCGGCCAGATCGCTGAGATCCTCCTGCACCACTGCTTCGCAATGGCGCATGGCGTGATGCGCGGCCAGAACCCGTCCCTCCCAGGCGACGTCCCCCAGTTTTAACGCCTTTTCCAGCGCCAGCTTCTCGACCTGGAGACGCATGAACAGGATGTCGCGCAGGTCGTCTTCGGTGGCCGAGGTCACACGAAAGCCGCGCTGGGCAGTGGCGGCCACCAGCCCCTCGGCGCTGAGCAGCCGCAGGGTTTCACGCATGGAATGATTAGAGCCGCCATAGCGCTGTCGCAGGGCGTTCAGTTTGAGCTTTTCATCAGGTCTGAGCAGGCCAAAGGAGATGTCGCGACGCAGCACAGAGGCGAGCATGGTCACCACTGTCTCATCCTCATCTTGTTTTGCACCAAAGATCATTTGAACCCGATTTTCAAAAATGTTGGACATTTTTGCCGCATATACCGCCCCGCTGTCAATCGGTTGTCTTGCGCTGCGCTGCAGGTCCTCCGCATCAGGGTGCTTTGGAGGACCTCATTCGCCCAAAGCCGCGTTGACCCTGCGGTGCGGCTCTGCCACTCATGAGACGCATAGGCGTCCTGTCGGCGCCAGTGACCGATCCGGAGATTGAATGACCGCCTTTCGCTTTTTGCACAGCTCGGATTTGCACCTGGGCAAACGGTTTGGCCAGATGCCAGAGGAGGCGCGGGCTGATCTGCAGCAGGCGCGGCAGCAGATCATCGCGCGACTGGCTTTGATTGCGCGTGAACAGGGCGTTGAACATGTACTGATTGCCGGTGATCTGTTTGACACCGAGACCCCCTCGGATCGGGTGCAACGGCAGGCGCTGGCGATGATGCGGGCGGCGTCGGATCTGCAGTGGTGGATCATTCCCGGCAATCATGACAGCGCCGCCGCAGAGCCGCTTTGGGCGGCACTGACCGCACATGCCGCTGACAATACTCATCTTTTGATGCAGCCAGAGCCGGTTCTGATGGCGCCTGGCGTGCATCTTTTGCCCGCCCCCTGCCGGCATCGCTTTGCCGCACAGGACCTAACTCGCTGGATGGACAGCCACGTGACACCAGAGGGGGAGCTGCGCATCGGGCTGGCCCATGGTGGTGTGCTCGATTTTGGTAGTGATGAGGCCGGCGGAGAAGTGATCTCACCAAAACGCGCCAGCACGGCGCGGCTGGATTATCTGGCACTGGGCGACTGGCACGGCGCCTTTACCCTGGACGCGCGCAGCCGCTACAGCGGCACCCCCGAAGCGGACCGTTTTAAGCACGCGGGCCGTGGCCAATGCCTGCTGGTCGAGCTGCCCGGCGCCGGACTGGCCCCCGAGGCCACCAGCCTTGAGACGGGGGTGTATCACTGGCAAGAGCAGAGTCTCGAGTTGACCCCGGCCTCGGATGTCGCGGCATTGTTGCAGGCACTTTTGCCTACCGACCGGGCCGCCTGGCATCTGCATCTGCTGCGGCTGAGGGCCGAGGGCTGGATCACGGCGCCGCAGCGTTTGACCCTGCAGCAGGTGGTGGCCGAGGTCGGACCCGAATTCTGCCATTTCAGTCTGGATGAGGCTGGCCTGCGCAGCGAGCATCAGCTCGAGGATCTGGACCTTATCGCCACCAACGGCGCGCTGCGGGTTGCAGCCGAGGATCTGATGCAGGCAGCAGAAGATACCGCCCTGGCGCAGGTCGCGCGGGACACGGCCTCGGCAGCGTTGAACCGGCTGTTTGCCTATGCGCAGGAGAGCGCACCGCAGGGCTCTGGTGCTGATGCGCGGGAGGAGAGAGCATGAAAATCTGCGCCATCCGTTTGCAAAACATGCGCCGCTTTACCGACCCGGTTGAGATCACGGGCATTGGCCCCGGGTTGAACGTCTTGGCGGCGCCTAACGAGCAGGGCAAATCCACCATTTTTGACGCCCTGCATGCGGCCTTTTTCAAGGATGCAAAATCCTGGGACAAGGACATCCGCGCCCTGGCGCCGCGTGCCGGGGGTGAGCCGCGCGTTGAGGTGGAGATCGACCTGGATGGGCGCGGCTATCGATTGGAAAAGCAGTTTCAAAAGGCTTCGGGCAAGGGGGATGTCCGGATCTGGCAGGGCGATAGCCTCTATCTGCAATCTGACGCGGCAGAGGCCTGGCTGCAGCAGCTGATCAAATCGCCCAAAGAGGGCGGCCCGGCAGGCCTGCTTTGGGTGCGTCAGGGGCTGACCAATTTTGCCGATGCCAAGGAAACACTGGCGGCACGGCAGGACCTGATGTCTTCGGTTGTGGGCGAGGTTGACACCATCACTGGCGGGCAGCGCATGGATGCGATCCGCCGCGATGTACGTCAATCACTGGACCGGCTGGTCACCTCGCGTGGTGCCAAAAAAGGCGGTGCTCTAGAGCTGGCAGCAACGGCGGTCGCTAACCTTGAGGCGCGCGAACAAACGCTGGCAGCCAAGGTGGTGGAGTTGCGCGCGCAGCTGGATCAGCGACAGGCGCTGCGGCGCGAGCAGGATCAGCTGCAAGAGCCGGACGCCCAGCAGGAGCTGCAGGCGCGTATGCTGCAGGCGCAACAGGATCTTGCAGCCGCGCAACAGTATCAACAAAAACTGCACACCGCGCAGCAGGCGGTGCAGACGGCGCGTTTGGTGTTGGAAAATCAAGACAGCAGCCTTGCAGGGCTTCGGGCGCGGCAGCGTGATTGCGCCGAGGCGGAGGCCGCCTGCAAAGAGGCCGCGCAAAACCTGCAGCAGGTCACCCAGGCCTTGGAGCCTGCCCGCGCCCAGCTTGAAATTGCTGTAAATAATTCTGCGCAGGCGCAGCGCGCGGCCAAGGCCTCTGAGGCCTTGCTGGCGCAGGTTCAGCAGGCGGAACGGCTGGCGCAGGCCGCCGGGCAGCGCCGTGTCCTGACGCAGACACTGGGCCAGGCCCGCAAGCTGCAGCAGCAAGTGAACGCGTTTAAGCAGCTTGCGGCACAGGGGCCTGACCAGAAAGGGATGGAACAGATCGAGACCGCCCACGCAGCACTTGCACTGGCGGTGCAGGTGCAGGATATGGCGGCCTCTGCCCTGCGTGTGACCTATGAGGCGGGCCAGGAGGGCCAGCTGCGCCTGGACGGAGAGGCTCTTGCCGGCGGCACCCGGATCTCGTTGCCCAATGGCGGTCGTATCAAAGTCCCGGGGCTGGCTGTTATCGAGTTGTATCCGGGGCAGGGCGCCGGGGCTGATCAGCTGGAACAGGCGCAACGCGACCTGTCGGCAGCGCTCTTTGTGGTCAATTGTGACGACGTGGCAGAGGCGCGCGCGGCGCATCGGTCGCGTCAGGAGGCGATCATTCGTCTGCAAGAGGCCGAGGTGCAGCTGCAGGTGCTGGCCCCAAAGGGGATTATGGAGCTGATACAGCAGCTTGATGCTTTGCCTGAGATCCCAGCTGCGACCACAGGCGAGGCTGATGCGGCGGTGGCGCCAGGCAGGCGCGAGGAGGCTGAGGCTGCGCTGGCCTCCAGCCGCGTCGCAGTGGATCAGGCCGCGACAGCGCTTGAGGTCGCCCGCAGTCAAGAGGCGCAACACCGGCTCTCTTTTGAGGGCAGCAATGTGCACCATCAGGCGGCAGTGCAACGTCTGGAGCGGGCCAAGGCCGCATTGGACGGGCAGGGGGATGTTGCCGGGGCGCTGGCCACGATGGAGCTGCGTCAGGCTGAGTTGCGTCAGGATCTGATAGCCGCAACGGCCCATCAGCAGGCCTTGCTACAGGAGGCCCCCGATCTTGAGGCGGCCCGCGCCCGCGCCCAGCGGGCGCATTCTGCGCAGGTGGCCGCGCGTGAGCGGTTGCAGGAGTTGGGCCGTGATTTGGCAGTGCTGGACAGCCGGATTGCGATCACGGCAGGCGAAGCCATTGAGGAGGAGTTGGCCGAGGCGCGGGACCAGTTGGAGGCGGCACGCAAGCGTCTCACGGCTGTCGAGTTTGAGGTCGCGGTTTTGCGGCGTCTGGATTTGGCGCTGGAACAGGCGCGCGGCGCCGCGCAAGAGGCCTATATTGGTCCTGTGTTGCAAGAGCTTCAGCCGCTGTTGCGCCTGCTCTGGCCCGAGGCTCGTCTGGGTGTCGATGCCGGGCAGGTGCTGCCGGATCAGCTGC
>JAWUWF010000003.1:0-9631 GCA_034111985.1 Pseudophaeobacter sp. | reverse complement strand
TGGAGAACCTGACCGGCGAGAGCTGGCCGCTGCGCCTGCTGGACCGTGTGCCTTATACGCAGCAGGAGGAGTTGGAGATTGACTGGGTCGCAGAGCCGCGTCCAAGCCATGAAAATGTGGACAAGCAGCGCGGTATTCTGGCCTGGGAATTTGATCTGGCGCCGGGTGAAGAGCGGCTTATCCAGTTGCAGACCACCCTGAGCTGGCCCGAAGGCAAGCTGCTGCGCTGAGCCTCATGATTGAGGGCTCAGCGCTCCCGCCCGGAACAGGGAGGGATCAAAGATCCATCCGTTCCCGTTGGGCCCGGCACCGCTGTCGCAGTGCTGGTTTTTAAGGGAGGCACCGCGACAGCGGTGCAAAAAAGAAAATTTGCTGAGAAGGCCATCAGGGGCAGGTCTGCCCTGATGCGCCGTTTTTCAGTTTTTAAAGGTTGCGCGCGTCAAGGGTAAACCGCGCTGGCGCGCGGCCGCTGACAGCGGCCCTTGACCCGCTTGGCTGCGATCGGGACATTACGTGGCAGGGGCTGGCCTAGCGGGTGCCGCGCAGGCGGCCGACAACTCCGGTGGGGAAGAAATAAACGCTGAGGATGAACAGCACGCCGAGCCATAGCAGCCAGCGATCGGGGCTGAGCAGTTCTGGCAG
The DNA here is from genome assembly GCA_034111985.1 of Pseudophaeobacter sp. Lineage (GTDB taxonomy): Bacteria > Pseudomonadota > Alphaproteobacteria > Rhodobacterales > Rhodobacteraceae > Pseudophaeobacter. Next base: position 8,989 of record JAWUWF010000003.1, on the reverse strand, counting down.
CAGAGGCAGGCCCTCGACCAGACCGGAGGCGGCACCCATCAGATTTTGCAGGTAGTTCTGCGCCAGCACGAATAGCGTGGCGCCCACCATGGCACCATAGAGCGTGCCCATGCCGCCGATCACCACCATCAGCAGGATGTCGATCATCAGCTCCATTGACAGCACCGTGTCAGGGCCAACATAGCGCAGCCAGACCGCATAGAGCGATCCTGCCAATGCGGCGATGGCGGCCGACAGGCAGGTGGCGGCAACGCGGTAGTAGACCACCCGGTAGCCGATGGATTCGGCACGAAAGTCGTTTTCGCGGATCGCCTGCAACACTCGGCCAAAGGGTGAGTTTACCACCCGCAACAGGGCTAAAAACAGCACCAGCGCGCCGATAAAGACAAAATAATAGGCCAAGAGCTTGCCGTTCAGTTTTACCCCAAAAAGGGTGCCACCAAAGGCTTCTTTGCCAAATTTGAAGGCGGGCCCCAATTCGCGCGGCGTTTTAAATGTCAGCCCGTCTTCGCCACCGGTGAGGCCCGAGAGTTGACTGACCAGCACCCCCACAGCCGAGGCCACAGCCAGGGTGATCATGGCAAAGAAGATCGCCCGCACCCGCAAGGAGAACAGTCCGATCAACAGCGCCAGCATGGCAGCAAGACCAGCTCCGGCAAGGCTGCCGATGGCGATGGCGTCAAAACCACGTCCCATATGGGTGGAGGTCAACGCGACACCATAGGCGCCGATGCCAAAGAACATGGTATGGGCAAAGCTGACGATGCCGCCATAGCCCAGCAGCAGGTCATAGCTGGCCACCAGCACGATAAAGATGCAGATCCGCGCGGCAGTATCGACGGTGCGCACGCCTGGGAACAAAAACGGCGCCAGCGCCAGGCAGATCAGAATGCCGCCAAGGAGCAGGGCCAGGGGCAGGGAACGTGGCAGGTCGCCAGACAGAACAGAGCGGATCATTTTGCTTTTACCACCGGGATCATACCCATAGGGCGCCACATCAGGATGGTGACCATCAGGGCAATATTGGAAATTAGTGCTGCCTTTGGCTCGATAAAGGCGATGTAGTTCTGCATCAGCCCCACCAGAAGTGCTCCGATAAAGCAGCCCTCGACCGAGCCAAGCCCGCCGATAATCACCACGATAAAGATCAGGATCATCGCCTGGTTGCCCATATGGGCGGTGATGACTTCTTGATAGAGCGCCCACATGACGCCCCCGAGACCCGCCAGGGCAGAGCCTGCAATGAAGACGCCGACAAAGACCAGTTTCAGCCGGTAGCCAAGGGCCTGTACCATCTCGCCGTTCTCGACTCCGGCGCGCACGATCAGGCCGATTTTGGTCCGGCGCAGCACCCAGCGCATCACGCCAAAGACCACAAGGCCCACGATGACGGCGACCAGACGGAATTTCTCGATTGCAGCACCGGCAAAGGTAATGGCGCCTTTCAGCGCTTCGGGGCGGGTGAAATAGATCTCTTCCGGCCCCCAAAACACGATGATCAACTGCTCCACCACGATCAGCCCGCCCATGGTAACCAGGATTTGCTTCAGGTGATGGCCATAGACAGGCGCGACGATGACCTTTTCAAAGGCCCAGCCCATCAGCCCCGTGGCCAGCATGGCCCCAATGACCGCCAGCAATATAGCCCCGAGGTTGAGCATCAGCGAGGGCGCTTCGGTCAGATGTCCCAGCCCCATCAACACCGTGATGCCGACAAAAGCTCCAACCGAGACAAAGGCGCCATGACCAAAGTTGATCACATCCATCAGGCCAAAAACCAGCGTCAGGCCAGAGGCCATCAGAAAGATCATCATGCCCATGGCGAGACCCGAGACGGTCAGGGTGAGCCAACTGGCCGGGTTCATGATCGCCAGAAATCCCGCCCGCGCCAGCAGGGGCACCAGCAGCACCGGCATATGTGGCGCGATCCGTTCGGCCAGCGTGGCCTGCGCCATGGTGGGGGCGTGTTCGGGGGCGGCGCTCATCTGTGATCTCCCTTGCTGAAACGAGGCAGGGCGGCGTCAGACAGTGCCGCTGCGACTGTGAATAACGGGCTTGCGGACATTCAATGCGCCTCCATGCTGAGGCCCATGAGGCGTTCCTGCAGGGCGGCGTCGCGGCCCAGATCTGCCATCTCGCCAGACCAGATCATGCGGCCATCGTCCATCACATTGGCGCTGTCTCCCAGCGCGCGGGCCACGGCAAAATTCTGCTCGACCAGCAGCACCGAGGCGCCTTGGTCTTTGAGATCTTTCAGGGCCTTGGCCATGGTTGAAATGATCGCGGGGGCAAGGCCTTTGGTGGGCTCATCAATCAGGTAGAGCCTGCGTTCCTCGACCATGGCGCGGGCAATCGACAACATTTGTTTTTGCCCACCCGAGAGCGTGCCGGCGTCTGATTTCCAGAATGTCTTGAGCGGTGGAAACGCAGTAAAGATCCAGTCGAGCCGGGCTGTATTGATCGGGCCGCTGACCGCCGCCAGCACCATGTTTTCCTCAACCGTAAGATCGGCAAAAATGCCCATGTCTTCTGGCACAAAACCGACACCCAGACGGGCAATAGCAGGCGTGGGCAGCTTGGTGATGTCTTCACCGTCAAACAGCACCCGTCCCTGATGGGCGCGCCAGTGACCGATTATGGTCCGCAGTGTCGTGGTCTTGCCCACGCCGTTGCGGCCCAGCAGCATGGTGACGCCGCCGCGCGGCACCTGCAAATCGACGCCCTGCAAAATGTGGTACTGCGCGATATTGGTGTAAACGCCTTCGAGCCGCAGGATCGGATCAGGTGCGGCTTGCGTCAGGATTCCATCAGACATCTGCCAGAATTCCTTCGAGACCGCGGCCCATATAGGCCTCCTGCACCACGTCCGAAGCCATGACCTCAGCCGGGGGGCCATCGGCGGCCAGCGCGCCATTGTGCAACACGATAATGCGATCGGCGAGGCTGCGGATCACGTCCATCTTGTGTTCGACCAGCAGGATGCTGCGGTCCTTTTGCTCTTTCAGCTCGGCGATGAGATCCAGCACCACAGGGGCTTCATCGACGCTCATGCCGGCTGTTGGCTCGTCAAACATATAGACATCCGGGTCCTGGGCGATCAGCAGGGCCACCTCAAGTTTGCGCTGATTGCCGTGCGACAGTTCTGACACCACCTGAGTGCGCAGGTCCAGTAATCGCACGCGGGCAAGGATCGCTTCGGCTTCATCGGTCAAATCCTGGTGCCGTGAGACCATCGACCAGAGATTAAAGCCACGGCCATGCCGCGCCTGTACCACCAGCCGCAGGTTTTCCAGTACAGACAGGCCGGGAAACAGATTGGTCAGCTGAAAGGCGCGACCAATGCCGGCCTTGGTGCGGGCTGACACAGAGGCCCGGGTGATATCACGCCCGCGCAGGGCAACGCGGCCCGCCGAGGCTGGGATTTGGCCAGAGATCAGATTGAAATAGGTGGTCTTGCCAGCGCCGTTGGGGCCTACGATGGCCGTCAACTCACCGGCGTGAAAGTCGCATGTCACCGCATCCACCGCCACATGACCGCCAAAGCGGACTGTAAGGTCGGTGGTTCTCAGGATTGGGTCTGTCATCATGAACTTGGATCTTTACCCGTAGGTGTGGCGCGGCCCAGTGGCCGGTGGCGGAGACTGCAACGCATGGCGATTTGGACCGCCCGCAAACTGAATGGCCAGACCGGGTGGCCTGATCGGATGACCCGACCTGATGGCATGGGGCTGCGTGCAACTCTGGCCCCGTGCAACTCTGGCCCAAGGAGATACCTCGGGCCAGGGCAAAACGAGAGGCAAAGCCTACTGATTGCGGATCGGGATTGGCATCTCGTCGATGGTCAACTCACGCACCAGCTCTGGGACAGCCCACTCAACACCTTCCTGCACGGCGAGTTTGAAGTGATACATCGACTGCAGCGCCTGATGATCCTCAGCCCGGAACCGCATGGTGCCTTTGGGGGTCTCCCATTCCATGCCCTCCATGGCGGTGATCAGCGCTTCGGTGTCGGTAGAGCCTGCCTTGCGGATTGCCTCAACTGCGGCAATGCCTGCGGCCATACCACCGGCGGTGAAGAAATCAGGGGGCCCGTCAAAGCGCTCAAAATGGGTTTTGACCAGCCAGTCATTCACCGCGTTGTCGGGCAGCTCGTAGTAGTAATAGGTGCCGCCTTCCATGCCCTCGTAGTCTTTAAACCCTTTCAGAGCCGCGAGGATATTGCCTACACCGGCAAATTCGATGCCAAAGCGGCCCGGATCCATGGCGTTGATCTTGCCCAGCGGGTTGCCGCCGCCAGCCCAGATCACAAACAGCTTTTTGGGGCCGTCCAGATCTTTCATGGCATTAAAAATACGCTCGCCAGCGGCGGTGAAATCAGTTGTGTCGGTGGGGGCGTATTCTTCGTGGACCAGCTCGATGCCCTGGGTGGCCAGCGCTTCGCGGAAGGCGGCGATGCCGTCGCGGCCAAAGGCATAGTCCTGCGCCAGTGTGGCGATCTTGACGTTTTCACCGGCCAGCGCGATGGCGCTGGAGACCGCATCCTGCGACGAGTTGCGCGAGGTGCGGAAGATATAGCGGTTCCAGTTGGAGCCGGTGATGCTGTCAGCCACGGCGGGCTCAACAATCAGGATCTTCTCATATTCTTCGGCGACGGGCAGCATCGCCAGCGCCACGCCTGAACTGACCGGGCCAATGGCGAGATCAACTTCGTCGTCCCCGTAGGCCTCTTCCAGCAGGGCCTTGCCATTCTCCGGCTTCAACTGGGTGTCTTTCTCGATCATGATGATCTTTTCACCATTGATCTCCATGGTGCCGCCAGTGGCATATTCCAGCCCCAGCATCAGGCCATCATGGCTCTGTTTGGCATAGGCCTCGAACGGGCCGGTCTTGCCATAAATATGGGCAATTTTGATATCTGCTGTGGCGGCCGAGGCCAGTGCCAGCGCAGAGACCATTCCTGCAAGCAAAGTGCGTTTCATGTCGTTCCTCCCTGAGGGCGCGCCAATTTCGGCTGGCGCAGTCTCGCTCCTGTGCCTTCAGGCTAACGGCGGCCTTATGTTTTGGTCAATTGCAGGAAATACGAATGTCACGCATTTCCCTGCAAGAGGACTACTTTGCCTTCCACCCGGCTGCAAGGCGGCGCGCGTTTTGGGCCAGGATCAGCACATCAATGCCAACGGCCAGAAACTGCGCTCCCATGTCGAAATAGGCCTGTGTTGCCTCTTCGGTGACGCCCAGGATGCCCGGCGCCTTACCTGCGGCCTTGATGCGGGTGATGGCCTCGGCGATGGTTGCGCGCACCTCTGGGTGGGCAGAGTCGCCCTGATGGCCCATATCGGTCGAAAGATCCGACGGGCCAATAAACACGCCATCAACGCCCTCGACCGCAAGGATCTCGTCGAGGTTTGCGATCCCTGCGCGGTTTTCCACCTGCAACAGCAGGCAGATCTGCGCATCTGCCGTCTGAATGTATTCACTGACAGAGCCAAAGCCGCTGGCGCGGGCAGCGGTGGCGCCGACGCCACGGGTCCCATGGGGCGGATACTGGCAGGCGCGCACCATGTCGCGGGCCTGTTCGGCAGTCTCTATCATTGGGATCAGGATGTTTTGGGCGCCAGCATCCAGCGCCTGTTTCACCATCCAGGTCTCGCCAATTGGCAGCCGCACCACCGGGTGGCTGTCTGAGGCCGCCAGCGCAATCAGTTGGTTGCGGATCGAGCGGATGTCATTGGGGGCGTGTTCGCCGTCAATCACCAGCCAGTCAAAACCGGCGGTGCCCATGATCTCGGCGACGGGCCCTTCGGCAAAGCTCATCCAGCAGCCAATTTGGCGTTCGCCACGGGCCAGAGCCTGTTTGAAGGTGTTTTCGGGCGCGGGCATGGGCAAACCTCGTTCAGGCAAAGGGCATGGCAACAGCGCCAAAGGCTCTGACACCGGTACCGATTTCAGAGACAGGGGACGTGCTTTTGTCCGGAGCCACGCCCTTAACGGGAGGTTAGCTCCGGCCTTGGTCCCTTGTCCAGAGTTTCACTGATGGATGCCCGTAGCCAGGCTCAGAGGCTGGATGCGATTTCGGTGATCACCGCATGGGCGCTCATGACATCCGCTTCGGTGGTTTCAAACTGGCCGGCCTGAAAGCGGATCACCAGATCACCGTCAACCCGCGTTTGGGTCAGATAAATCCGCCCGTCATCGTTGATCGCATTGACCAGCCTGAGGTTCAGATCATCCAGATTTTCAGCCCCTTTGGGTGCATAGCGAAAGGTCCAGAGCGACCACATCGGCGGGGTGACGATCTCAAAATCAGGCTCTAACGAAAGCTTATCGTGCAGTTTGTTGGACCAGTCGATATGGTTGCGCAGCCGCTGGCGCAGCCCTTCCAGCCCATAGGTGCGGATCAGGAACCAGATCTTCAGGGCGCGAAACCGCCGCCCCAGAGGCACCGACCATTCCGAATAGTTGATGATGCCGTCTTTGCCGTGGGTCTTCAGGTACTCGGGGCTGATCGCCAGCGTCTGTACCAGATCATCGGGGTTTTTCAGAAAATGTGCCGAGCAGTCAAACTGCACACCCAGCCATTTATGCGGATTGAACACGATGCTGTCGGCCCGCTCCACGCCGGGCCAGTAGTGGCGATATTCAGGACAAATCATCGCCGATCCCGCCCAGGCGGCATCGATATGGCTATAAAGCCCGTATTCCTCGGCGATCTGCAGACACTGATCAACGGGATCGGTGGCGCCGGTGCCGGTGGCGCCGACACAAAGGATCAGGCCAGCCGGTTGCAGCCCGGCGGCAATGTCGGCCTCAATTGCGCGGCGCAGGGCGTCGGGATCCATGCCGCGCCAGTCGCCCTTGATGGGCACGCGCACCAGGTTTTGCTGGCCAATGCCAGCCACCCAGATGGCGCGATCCACCGAGGTATGCACCTCGGAAGAGCAGTAGATCCGCAGTGGTTTTTGTGCAAACAGCCCCTCTTGGTTGCCTCGCCAGTTCAGCGCCTTTTCCCGCATGGTCAGCACCGCCGCCAGAGTGGCCGAGGAGGCGCTGTCCTGAATGACGCCCTGAAATTCACCGGGCAAATCCAGCGCCTGACGCAGCCAGTCCATCATCCGGGTTTCCATCTCGGTTGCCGCCGGAGAGGTCTGCCACAGCATACACTGCGGCGCGATGGCCGAGGTGAGGAACTCTGCCAGCACCGAGGGCGCGGCGGCATTTGAGGAGAAATAGGCAAAGAAACGCGGGTGCTGCCAATGGGTGATTCCGGGCATCACGATCTCTTCAAAATCGGCAAAGATCGCCTCCATGCCGGTCCCCCCTTCGGGCGGAGTGGCAGGCAGGGCATTCAGCACATCACCGGGTTCGGTGCGTGCCCGCACCGGCTTGTCGCCGACAGTCAGGTGATAGTCCTGCGCCCAATCGGCGATGCGACGGCCCCATGTGCCAAATTCATCCCATTTCATCTGTTTTTCCCCTGTCGCAATAAAACACGGACAGCGCCCTCAACCTAAAGGGCGCTGTCCTTTGGCCTGTAATGGTCGCCTGTTATGGCGCAATGATTGGCTGTGCTGTCAACTCACTTGGTTTTGTTTCAGCGCCTTCAAAAGTTGATCCTTCCTCGAACCAGCTGCGCGGCGCGGGTGCGCCCCAGAGGGTCTGGCGTTGCGGATCCGTGAGGGACCATTTGATGGCTTCCAGATCCGGGTCAACGGTTTGATAGTCCGAGCAATAGATCTCGATCCGGTGGCCGTCAGGGTCGCGCACATAAAGGAAGAACGCATTGGAGATACCGTGGCGACCGGGGCCACGCTCGATATTGGCGATATAGCCAGAGGTGGACATCAGGTCGAGCAGGTCGATGATATTGAGCGGCGTTGGCACCCAAAAGGCCGAGTGGTGCAGCCGGGGGCCGGTGCCATTGGTAAAGGCTATGTCATGCACGCCACCTTTGCGATGCATCCAGGCGGCCCAGACTTTGCCGCTTTCGTCGTCCTCGGTGTATTCGGTCACCCGAAAACCGATCTCGTTGTAAAAGGCGACCGCCCCATCCACATCAGCGCTGAACAGGTTGAAGTGATCGATGCGTAGCGGTTTTACCCCGCTATAGAGCCTGTATTTCTGATGAATGGGCTCCAGCCGGTCCATCTTGACGTAGAATTCCAGCGGCACGCCCCAGGGGTCACGGGTGCGCAGGGTACGTCCCATATGGGGCCGCTCTACCCAGTCCACCGGCAGGCCTTTGGCGGCGAAAAATTCGGCGGCCTTGTCGAGGTCGGGCTCATCAAACAGTTTGAACCCCAGCACGCCCACCTCTGCAGTTTCGGCCTGAACCAGCACAATACAGTGGTGCCCACGCTCTTCCATGGCGCGCAGGTAGACGCGGTTGTCGTCTTCCTCGGTGACCTGCAGGCCAAGCATCTCGACGTAGAATTTGCGCGATGCGGCGAGATCTGTGACGCGGTATTCCAGGTGGGACAGCCGGACAATGTTAAAGGGGGGATAGAGTACGGGCGCGGGAATGGGCATTTGGGCCTCCTGATCAGGGACGTGACCCGGTCCGGATGGACCAGGGGGTTTTTAGGGCTCTGGCAGGCGCCAGAGGTGCGGCTCTTTGCGCGACAAAGATGTCGCAGGGTGAGGCACAGCAGCGGGTATGCCGCCATGCCCCAGTAGGGGTGTCAGGGTCGGGCGTCAGGCGCCGAGGCGCATGATTTTATGTTGTCCGGTGGCAAAGCCGACGTGTTTTTGCTCCATATAGAAGTCAAAGGACCAATCGCCGCCATCGCGGCCGATGCCGCTGGCCTTGACGCCGCCAAAGGGGGTCGGCAGGTGGCGCACGTTCTCTGAATTCACCCAGATCATCCCGGCCTCCAGCTGGTCGGTAAAGCGCAGCGCGCGGGTCAAATCATTGGTCCAGACATAGCCGGTGAGGCCGTATTGCGTGTCATTGGCCATCTCCAGCGCCTCTTCCTCGGTCGAAAAGGCGATC
>JAWUWF010000002.1:0-16099 GCA_034111985.1 Pseudophaeobacter sp. | reverse complement strand
TCCCATGGGGGAGGGTCGGGCGCTGCCCGGCCTATCGGCCAGGCGGTTCACTCGTTCCGACCAGATACGCAAAAGCCGCCGGAGGGAAAACCCGGCGGTTTTTCAGTCCTGACGGATAATGCCGGTAATCGCCGCCGCGCCAACCGCTGTTACGACCCAGCCCAGAATGCTGAGAACCCAGCGCAGCCACCATAGATGCCAGCCGCAAGGCCCGCGCGTGGTCGAGGGGGCCCATGCGGCCTCTTGTCCGATATTGACGATGGGCACCACCACGTCAAACCCATAGGCGATAGGCTGGAAGGTCTCGTAGTCGCGGCCTTTTGCTGTTCTATCTGACCATTCCAGCGCCGGGTTTTTGATGGTGTCATCCTCGGCCAGATTTTGCCAGTCGGCGGTCGACAGGATTACATCCGAATTGGGCGTGAAATCTCCAGCGTTCCACGCGCGCTGCGCGACAAAAGATCCAATGGCAATCATCAGAACCAAAGCCCAGAGGCAGTTGAACGGCCTGTAGCCATAGCCAACAAGCCAGCGGAACAGGAAATTTCGGGTTCGGGTAATAGGAGCAAGCCCGCTTGTCCGGGCGTGCCTGAGCCGGTCTTCCTTGGTGATCAATACGCGGCGGGCATCGCCATCATGGCCCATGTCGCGCAGCACCTTGGCCAGTTGCGTATAGGGCTGCGGTGAGAATTCACCGTTCATCCGGTCGCCCTTGCCCAACCACTCCAGCCGTTTTCTTGTGTCACCGGGACTGGTCAAGTGATCATAGGTGAGCCCGGTCAGGGTCAAGCTGTCCACCCTGTCCACCCTGTCCCAACTGTCCTGATCGTCGGTGATCTCAGAGAAATGCGCGCCGTTGAGATCCAGTTTGCCGCTGATCGCTGTGATCTTCCTCCAAAAAAAGGCTTTGGCACGACTGTCTTGCAGCTGTAGCGCGATGCCCTTTTCCCGCTTGAAACTGCCCTCGTCACAGTTGAGCTGCACGCCGATGTCAGCGTTTGTAAAATCCACCGGCCCTTTGGCAGTAAACCCGTCGCTTAGAAAAACACCCCCCGCGATTTTTGCGCCCTGTGCATTGAGGGCGTCCCCCTTTGTCACGATGAAATGGCTGGCGGCGCAGTTGAGTTGCCCGCCGATGTCAGTGCTGTTCAAATCTACCAGCCCTGTTGCGACAAACCCGTTGCGGAGAAAAATACTCCCCGTAACTTTTGCTGCCTGGGCAAACAGGCCCTGGCTCAGGTGGCTTCCTTCCAAGCTGAGCTGTTCAAACTGCGTGTGGGTCGCGTTGATCTTATGCTCAAAATGGCAATTCTCTAGGGTTGTCGCTCCTTTGGCCGTGGCAAAATCCAATTCCAAGGGATTTGCCACATAGGCACCAGCCAGCCTCACGCCCCTGTCATGCAGCACGCAGCCCTCACCGCCGCCGGTGATCAGATAGCGCAGCAGGTCGGCGCCGATTTTGTGGGTCGGGTTGGGTGCCGCGGGCCGGGTGCCGTGGTTCAATTCGCATAGTCGGCCCTCGCGGCAGCAGTCGATAAATTGCTCCTCTGCCGGGGTCAGCTCCCCTTTGTCGCGCGCCGTTTCAATATCCGCGTAGCTTTGAATGTTGCGCATGACGCCCCCTGACCCAAGGGTTGCAAACCTACGGCGGGGATCGCGCTGATGCAAGATTGCGGCTTTGGTCCTGAAGGGCTCTGGCCCCCCTTGTGATGCTGCACAGCTTGCGCCATCAATTGGCCAGTTGCGCCAAGCAGTCGCCCCAAGGAGAGCCCCCATGACCCAGCCCATCTATGCCATCGGTGACATTCACGGCCAACTCGGGATGCTGCAGGACGCGCTGGCGCGGATTGAGGCGGATGGTGGCCCGGACGCAAAGGTGGTTTTTCTGGGTGACTACACCGATCGCGGGCCGGACTCAAAAGGCGTGATAGAGCTGTTGTCGCAGGGGCTGGACGCCGGGCGCAACTGGGTCTGTCTGCTGGGCAATCACGATCGGATGTTTTCAATGTTCATCGAGGAGTATCCGCGCAACGATGCCCGCCTGTTGGTGGGATACCACTGGCTGCATGAACGCATCGGTGGGGTGGAAACGCTGCAATCCTACGGGCTGCAGCTGACCGAGACGACCCGGATATACGAGTTGCATGCCGAGGCGTTGCTAGCGGTTCCAGATCATCACCGCAGCTTTCTGGAGGCACTACCGGACTACCATCAGGAGGGGGAGCTGTTGTTTGTGCATGCAGGCATCCGCCCCGGTGTGGCGCTGGAGGATCAAAACCAGGAAGACAAGATCTGGATCCGTCAGGAGTTTCTGAACGATCAGACTGAGCATCCCTGGCTGGTGGTGCATGGCCATACGCAGATCCCGGCGCCCGAGCATCGTGGCAACCGGGTCAACCTTGATTCTGGCGCCGGGTTTGGGCGGCCCCTGACGACAGCGGTGTTTGAAGGGCGGCAGTGCTGGGTTCTGACGCCTGAAGGGCGAAAACCTTTGGTCTCTAAATGAGCCTTCGTTAAAAATGCAAAAAACCGTTTCTTAAAATGGGGTTATATGTTTTGAGGCGCTGAAATGGCGCTACTGTAACGATGTGATCGGCGGCTCTGTAAAGAGTGTTTGTGTAACGGGTGCCCTCGGGGATCCTGGTATCGCCGCCGGTCCGTTTCCCAAGAGAGAAAAGATCACCGGCGCGCAGCATATCTGGCCTGCGGAATCCTGTGTCGATGGTCGTAGTGTCGATGGTCGGGGTGTTGGCGGCTCAGCCCTGCACCCAGACCTAGGTCCAGTCCAGAACCACCTTGCCGCTGTTGCCTGACCGCATCGCGGCAAAGCCTGCTTCAAACTCATGCACCCCAAAACGATGAGTGATGACAGCGCTCACATCCAGACCGTTTTGCAACATGGCAATCATCTTGTACCAGGTCTCAAAGATCTCGCGGCCGTAGACGCCTTTGAGGGTCAGCGCCTTGAACACGATGCGGCTCCAGTCGACCGGGGATTTGCCCGGCGGAATGCCCAGCAGTGCAATGCGCCCGCCCATCACCAGCGCCTCTACCATCTGGTCCAGCGCGAGCTGGTTGCCGGACATCTCAAGCCCGACATCAAATCCCTGACGCATCCCCAGCTCGGCAATCACATCGTTCAGGTCTTCGTGTGCGACATTGACAGGCCGCACGTTGGCGACCCTGGCGGCCAGCTCTAGCCGGCCGGGGTTTACATCGGTGATGGCCACATGGCGGGCCCCGGCATGGCGGGCCACGGCAGCCGCCATGATGCCAATGGGACCGGCACCGGTGATCAGCACGTCTTCACCCACCAGATCAAAGCTGAGCGCGGTATGCACCGCGTTGCCAAGCGGGTCGAGGATGGCGCCGATATCGTCGGAAATATCATCCGGAAGCGGCACCACATTGAAGGCAGGCAGGCGGAGATACTGGGCAAACGCGCCCTGTTCGTTGACGCCAATACCACGGGTTTCGGGGTCCAGATGGAACTTGCCGGCGCGGCTTTGCCGGGAATGATGCCCGATCAGATGGCCCTCGCCCGAGCAACGCTGCCCCAGCGCGAGGTCTGTAACATTGCGGCCCAACTCGACAATCTCACCGGCGAATTCATGTCCAGTGATCAGAGGCACCGGTACGGTTTTTTGCGCCCAGGCATCCCAGTTCCAGATATGCACATCGGTGCCGCAGATGCCGGTCTTGTTCACCTTGATCAGCACATCGTCGGGCCCGATTTCTGGGACCGGAGCCTGCACCATCCACAGCCCCTCAATGGGCTGAGACTTTTGCAGCGCTGTCATGGTGTTGGGTCTGGCGAAAGCTGGCGTTGTCATGACAGGATCCCCAGATCGCGGCCGACCTTGCCAAAGGCCTGCAAGGCGCGTTCCAGCTCCTCGCGTGTCAGCGCAGCATTCATCTGGGTGCGGATGCGGGCCTGACCTCGTGGCACCACCGGGAAGAAAAAGCCCGAAACATAAACGCCCTCATCAAACAGCCGAGCCGCCATATCCTGCGCCAGTTGGGCTTCGCCCAGCATCACCGGCACAATGGGGTGCTCGCCGGGCAGCAGGTCAAAACCCAGCTCTGTCAGGCCCTGCCGCCAGAACCGGGTGTTTTCAAACAGCTGCGCGCGCAGCTCAGCGCCTTCTTCGACCAGTGAGATGGCCTCAAGCCCGGCAGCCACAATGGAGGGCGGCAGCGAATTGGAGAACAAATAGGGCCGCGCCCGCTGCCGCAGCAGGTCGATCACTGGCTGCGGCCCGGCGATATAGCCGCCAATGGCCCCTCCCAGTGCTTTGCCCAATGTCCCGGTGAGTATATCCACATCGACGCCAAAATGGTCCGGCATGCCCGCCCCATTTGGCCCCATAAAGCCGGTGGCGTGGCAGTCATCGACCATGACCACGGCGTCATATTTGTCGGCCAGCGCGCGGATCTCCGGCAATTTTGCCAGATAGCCATCCATCGAGAACACCCCATCGGTGGCGATCATGATATGGCGCGCACCGTCAGCGCGGGCCTGTTTCAGCCAGGCCTCAAGGTCGTTCATATCGCTGTTGAGGTAGCGATAGCGCTTTGCCTTGCACAGGCGCACCCCGTCGATGATCGACGCGTGGTTCAGACTGTCCGAGATGATAGCATCCTGAGGTCCCAAAAGGGGCTCGAACAATCCGCCATTTGCGTCAAAGCAGGCGGCAAACAGGATGGCATCGTCTTTGTTCAGGAACCCTGCCAGGCGCTGTTCCAGCTGGCGGTGGATGTCCTGCGTGCCGCAGATAAAGCGGACCGAGGCCATGCCGAACCCTTTGTCATCCATGACGCCCCGCGCCGCTGCAATCAGATCCGGGTGGTCGGCAAGGCCAAGGTAGTTATTGGCGCAAAGGTTGATCACCTGATGCGTCGCACCCGCCGAATCCGTCACCGCGATTTCGCCGCCTTGCGGTGAGGTGATCATTCGTTCCCGCTTGTAGAGGCCATCAGCCTCGATCTGGGTCAGCGTTTCAGAGATGTCATTCAGAAATGCGGTGCTCATGGCGGGAAACTCCTTGTCCGTGGAATTGTTTCTACCATAACGGATGAGATTCCCAAATAGGGGAATTCACTATATTAGAAAAAAATCCGTGAAACTGGAATTTGTCACTTTTAGAGCGATGGCAACCCGTGGGGAGGGCCTGCCTGGGGTGCGATTTGTTTCACTAGGCGTTCTTAACGATCAGAAACACCCGCGCGGCCGCTGACGGCGCGGTGATCGCATGCGCCACGTCAGCGGCATAGCGGGCGGTGTCGCCCGCGCTCAGGTGGTCGATTGCAGTGCCTGAGGTCACTGTGATCTCGCCGTCCAGCACGGTGAGCTGTTCCACAGCCCCACGGGTATGGGGCTGGCTATTCAAGGCGCCGCCTTTGTCGAAACGGATATCATAGACCTCATGCCCCCCGGCTTCTTCGGGGGGCGACAGGATGCGGATGCGGCAGCCCTCTCCGATGTTTTCGATCTTGGGCACATCCACGGCCCGCAAAACCTCGATGCGGTCCTGGCTGTCGCCTGCTTCGAGAAGGCCGGCAAAATCCACCTGCAGCGCACGGGTGAGGTTCCACAGGGTCGCAATGGTCGGCGAGCTCTCGCCGCGTTCGATCTGGCTGACCATGGAGCGCGACACCCCTGACAGATTGGCAACGGCTTCAAGGGAAAGCCCTTGGGCGCGACGTGCCTCTTTCAGGCGGGCGGGCAGCAGTGTCAGGATATCGTCTGTATCTTCCGTCATAACAGACGTCCTGCGGCTCCTGAGGCAAATTGTCAATGACGGGACGTCCACAGCAGCCGGGGGCAGACAGCGCCATGCTGCATCTGCATAATGGGCGCAACTGACTCGTGAGGAGAGAAATCATGACCGATATCGTCATTCTGGACGGTGCCCGCACCGCCATTGGTACCTTTGGTGGCGCGCTTGCCAATACCGCCCCTATTGATCTGGCAACCATTGCCTCGAAGGCCGCGATGGAGCGTTCTGGCGTGGATCCGGCACAGATTGGCCATGTGGTCTTTGGGCATGTCATCAACACCGAACCGCGCGATATGTACCTGTCCCGCGGTGCTGCAATGCAGGCCGGTGTGCCCCATGGCACGCCCGCGATGAATGTGAACCGGCTGTGTGGATCGGGCGCACAGGCGCTGGTCTCGGGCATCCAGTCCCTGATGCTGGGCGATGCGGATTATGCGCTGACCGGTGGTGCTGAAAACATGTCGCGCAGCCCTTTCATCATGCCCTCGGCCCGCTGGGGTCAGAAGATGGGGGATGCGGCCTCGCTCGATATGATGCTGGGCGCGCTGAACTGCCCCTTTGGCACCGGCCACATGGGTGTGACCGCGGAAAACGTTGCGGATGAGCATGAAATCACCCGCGCGCAGATGGATGAATTTGCCCTCGCCAGCCAGCAGCGCGCAGCTGCGGCCATTGCGGCCGGGTATTTCACCAGCCAGATCACCCCGGTTGAGGTCAAAGTGAAGCGCGACATGGTGGCCTTTGAGGTCGACGAGCACCCCAAGGCAACCTCGATCGAGGCGCTGGCGGGTCTGAAGACCGTGTTCAAGAAAGATGGCCGGGTCACAGCGGGCAATGCGTCGGGCATCAATGATGGGGCCGCTGCTCTGGTCCTGGCACGCGGTGATGCAGCTGAAAAGGCGGGCCTGAAACCCAAGGCACGCATCCTCGGCTACGCCCATGCCGGTGTGCGCCCTGAAGTCATGGGTATTGGTCCGGTACCCGCTGTGCAGAACCTGTTGGCCAAAACCGGTCTCAAGGCCAGCGATTTCGACGTGATCGAGAGCAATGAGGCCTTTGCCTCGCAGGCGCTGGCGGTCAACAAAGAGCTGGGTCTGGACCCCGCCAAGGTCAACCCTAATGGCGGCGCCATCGCGCTGGGCCACCCGGTTGGGGCCACTGGCGCCATCATCACGCTGAAAGCACTGTATGAGCTGGAGCGCACCGGTGGCTCAAAAGCTCTGATCACCATGTGTATCGGTGGCGGTCAGGGGATTGCCCTGGCGATTGAACGCCTGTGATCTGAAAGGCCTCATATCTGAAAAGGCCCCATATCTGAAAAGATCTGTGATCTGGTTTGTGAGTGAGTTTTGTCGGAGGGGCTTTGCCCCTCTGGCCCGCTGCTGGGCCATTCACCCCAAGGTATTTAATGCAAGATGAATGAAAGAAAGGGCGCAGCTAAAGCCAGCGCCCTTTGGTTTTTTGGTCGGCCTGCTATCTGTCAACTAGACCAGTCAGAGCAGGTGAGTGGCAAGCAGGGTGAGCAGGATTCCTGCACCTGCACCCAGGGCTAGGCCTATCCAGGGCTGCCTTTTTTGATCTGATGTCGGCGTTTGCGCCTGGGCAATCAGGATCTTTTCCATCAGCGCAGGTAGACGGGGGCCAAAGCGGGACACGATCTTGGCGGTTTTCATCAGGTCCGTGGCCACGGCGCGGGGGCCAATGCTCTTTTTGATGTAGTCCTCGACCACCGGATGGGCCACTTCCCAGATGTTGATTTTGGGATCCAGCGAGCGTGCGACGCCTTCAACAACCACCATGGTGCGCTGCAACAGGATCAGCTCGGTGCGGGTTTCCATGCCAAAGCGTTCAGTCACCTCGAAGAGGTAATTCAGCAGGTTTCCCATGGAGATATGGCTGGCATCCATGCCAAAGATCGGCTCTCCGACCGCACGAATGGCGCGGGCGAATTCATCTACATCGCGATCTGCAGGCACATAGCCGGCCTCAAAATGCACCTCTGCGACACGTTTGTAGTCACGTTTGATAAAGCCAAAGAGGATCTCGGCGTAGACCCGGCGGGTGTATTCATCAATGTGACCCATGATGCCAAAGTCATAGGCGATGATATCGCCATTGGCGGCGACCTTGAGGTTGCCCTGATGCATGTCGGCGTGGAAATAGCCATCGCGCAGGGCATGCTGCAGAAACAGGGACAACACCCGTTCGCCTAAAGCATGGCGATCATGGCCAGCAGCGTCCAGCGCGGCATTATCGCCCAGTGCCACGCCATCAGCCCAGTCAAGGGTCATCACCCGGCGCGCCGAGGCCTCCCAGCGAATGCGCGGCAATTGAAAGCCAGCGTCCCCGGCGGTATTGGCTGCAAATTCCGAGGCGGCAGAGCTTTCAAGACGCAGATCCAGCTCTCCCTGAACCACGCCATCAAAATGCTCGATCACCTCGAGCGGGCGCAGACGGCGGGCACTGGGGGCAAAAAGATCGACGATGCGGGCGGCAAAATAGAAAGCATCCACATCCTTGTTAAAGGCGCGTTCAATGCCGGGGCGCAGCACTTTGACGGCGACGTCTTCGCCGGTGTCCGCCATCCGGGCCCGATGCACCTGGGCGATTGAGGCGGCGGCAATGGGCTCGCTGAATTCTGAAAACACATCCGCCAGGGGGCGGCCCAGCGCGCGTTCTACTTCTGCCATGGCCTCGGCGCGCGAAAAGGGCGGCAACTGGTCCTGCAGGACGCGCAGCTGCTGTGCCATTTCCTCGCCGACCACATCGGGGCGGGTCGAAAGCACCTGACCGAATTTGATATAGGCCGGACCCAGCGCCGTCAGCGCACGGGTCGCGGGCGGCATGTTTGGATCCCCCCTGTAGCCCAGCCATTGAAAGGGCCAGCCCAGAGTATAGGCCAGCACCCGCAAAGGGGCCGGCGCGTCAAAGGCATCCAGCACCACCTTCATGGCGCCTGTGCGCACCATGGTGGCGCCGGTACGGATCAGGCGGATGATATTATGAGGACCGCGCATCGTCTAGATTTTCCAGCCAGAGTGCAGGGCGGCAATGCCCAGCGACAGGTTGCGGTATTTGGCATTGGCAAAGCCCGCCGTTTTCACCATCTCCAGAAAGGTCTCCTGATCGGGGAAGTTACGAATTGATTCCACCAGATACTGGTAGCTGTCGTAGTCACCCGCGATGAGTTTTCCCATGCGGGGAATGACGTTAAAGCTATAGAGATCATAGAGCTTTTGCATGCCGTCATTGGGCAGCTGACTGAATTCCAGCACCATCAGGCGGCCACCGGGTTTCAACACACGAAAGGCCTCGTTCAGGGCTTCTTGCGGACGGGTGACGTTTCTGATGCCGAACGAGATGGTGTAGACGTCAAAGCTGTTGTCTTTAAAGGGCAGGGCCATGGCGTCGCCGGTGACCCAGTCTAGGCTGTCGGCCATCTGTTCTGCCTCTGCGCGTTTGCGGCCCTCAATCAGCATCGGCGCGGTGATATCCAGCACGGTGGAATGGCCCTGGCCTGCGCGTTTCAAAAACCGGAACGAGATATCCCCGGTGCCGCCGGCCACATCCAGCAGGCGCTGGCCGGGCCGTGGTGCCAGCCAGTCCATCATCGCGTCTTTCCAGACCCGGTGGATCCCCATGCTCATCACGTCATTCATGATGTCATATTTTGACGCCACCGAATTAAAGACGCCCTGCACCCGGCCCGCTTTTTCATGCTCGGGGACGGTTTCAAAGCCAAAATGGGTGGTACTGTCTGATCTGTCGCTCATGTGGCTTGCCGTTTTCTAAGGATCGCCCCACTTATAGGGGGCTGGAGGGCTGGCACAATGCGGCCCTTGTGTAATGCTCTATGTAATACTCCGTTAGGAATGATGTAATGCCTGAATTGCCCGAGGTCGAGACCGTGATGCGGGGGCTTTTGCCCTCGATGGAGGGAGCGGTGATTACGCAGGCGCATGTGAACCGTCCCGATTTGCGCTGGCCGTTTCCTGATCGGATGGCCGAACGGCTGACCGGCGCGCGGGTTACGGCGCTCAGGCGGCGCTCGAAATACATTCTGGCAGAGCTGGATCGCGGAGAGACCCTGCTGGTGCATCTGGGCATGTCGGGGCGCATGACGGTCTCGGGTGATCCGCTGGGGCAGTTTGCGCATGATCACCCGCAGGCGGAAAAACACGACCATGTGGTGTTTGACATGGAGAATGGCGCCCGCGTCACCTTTAATGACCCAAGGCGCTTTGGTGCCATGGACCTGATCCCCACAGAAGGGCTGACGTCGCACAAGCTGCTCAAGGTGCTGGGGCCGGAACCTTTGGGCAACGATTTCCATGACGACTACCTGATCGCGGCCTTTGCGAATAAGAACACGCCGGTGAAATCGGCGCTTCTGAATCAGGGAATCATCGCGGGCCTTGGTAACATTTATGTCTGCGAAGCCCTTTTTCGGGCAGGAATTTCACCAGAACAAAAAGCAGGACAGCTGGCTTCAAAGCAGGTTGCAGCCCTGGTTCCGATCATCCGCCGCGTGCTTGAGGACGCAATAAAGGCAGGCGGATCTTCGCTGAAGGATTTCCGCCAAGCCAATGGAGAACTTGGATATTTTCAACATAGCTTTGATGTCTATGGTCGCGAGGGAGAGCCCTGCCGCAGGGAGGGATGCACAGGCACTATTGCTAGAATCACCCAAGCGGGGCGATCCTCCTTCTACTGTGACAAGTGTCAAAGATAGCTTGAATGCGATATTTCTCGTGGTAATGACTCGTTTCTGAACGGAACAACGAAAGCAAAATAATCATGGCCTATGAGACGATCAACGTCGATGTGCAGGACCACGTTTGCCTTATCAAACTGCATCGCCCCGAGGCGTTGAACGCGCTCAATGCGGCGCTCGTGAGTGAGCTTTGCACGGCCCTGGAAGAAGCCGACGCCAGCGACAAGGTGCGCTGCATCGTGCTGACCGGCTCTGAAAAGGCTTTTGCCGCCGGTGCGGACATCAAAGAGATGTCCGAGATGAGCTTTACCGATGTGTACTCCAGCAATCTCTTTGCCCAGGTCAATGACCGCATCACCGCGATTCGCAAGCCAATCATCGCGGCTGTGGCAGGCTATGCGCTGGGCGGCGGTTGCGAGTTGGCAATGCTGTGTGATTTCATCATCGCTGCTGAGACTGCCAAGTTCGGCCAGCCAGAAATCAATCTGGGTGTGGTTGCAGGTATCGGGGGCACCCAGCGCCTGACACGGTTTGTGGGTAAATCGAAATCCATGGATATGAACCTGACGGGTCGTTTCATGGGCGCCGAAGAAGCCGAGCGCGCCGGTCTGGTGTCGCGGGTCGTCCCCGCCAAGAAGTTGGTCGATGAGGCCATGGCGACGGCGCATAAGATTGCCGAGAAGTCCCAGCTGACAGCCATGGCTGTCAAAGAGGCGGTGAACCGCAGCTATGAGCTCACTCTGAGCGAAGGCATGTTGTTTGAACGCCGTGTCTTCCACTCGATGTTCGCCACCGAGGATCAAAAAGAGGGCATGGCCGCCTTTTTGGAAAAGCGCGAAGCCCAGTTCCGCGACAAATAAATTCCAGAGGTTTCTTCCTCAAAAGCCGGGGCCTTTCCATAGGATTGGCCCCGGTGATTTACCTGGTTCCATACCGTGAAGTGGCAGACACGGTGAGGCTCGAAAAATGGTCCTGCGGCAAATCCCTTGCCTATCCGGGGAAACCGCTTTAAAGACCGCTGCCATACATGCGCGTGCAGCCCGCTTGGCTAGAATCACTCCGTGATCTGATCCGGGTTTGGCTGGCTTGCGCCTAAATCGATATATGAACCCGAATAAAAGGTCACAGAGACATGGCAAATACCCCTCAGGCGAAAAAACGCGCACGTCAGAACGAAAAGCGTTTCGTCGTAAACAAAGCCCGCCGTTCGCGCATCCGCACCTTCCTGCGTAAAGTTGAAGAAGCAATCGAGTCCGGCGACAAGGCCGTGGCAACAGCCGCGCTGCGCGCTGCTGAGCCCGAATTGATGCGTGGCGTGACAAAAGGCGTCTACCACAAGAACACGGCGTCGCGGAAAGTTTCCCGCCTGTCCGCACGGGTCAAGTCGCTGGCTTGATTCCCTGACGGGATTTTCCTGCAAGCAAGAAATTGAAAATTTTGAAGGCGTCGCATTTTTGCGGCGCCTTTTCATTTTGTCCTTATCTGTCCGCACCCTGAAATAGCTGCGATAGATTCTTTAGCCGCAAAGCATGAGTCAACATCAGAGTTTCATTGCCGCTGCCCCTCGCAACTTGCTACCACATGTATAGCGATTCACTCGCTGGGGGGACAGGCTGCTCGCAGTGACCTTGACGGGCAATAAGGTCACTGAATGCGTAGCTGTTCAATGGATGCCAGTTTGGTTTTCAATGGATGTTTGCTCTGCTGTGTTGGGATTTCCAACCAGTGGTCGTGTCTCATTTGTGTGCAGAAACGGTTCTTTGGTAACGAAGGTGAGTGCCACGGTTAAGTGGTAATTTTTTGTTGGAAGATCCGTTGCCCCGAAAGGGAGTGCGGTCAGGAAACCCCTGTCCGTACGTGCAGAAGATGTGAGTGAAGAACTGCTCCAGATCGGAGCATGATGAAACGATAGGCCAAGGAAGATCGGGCCGTGCTTTTGGGGACGCATGAGGCGCAGCATGACGGAAGAAAAATGGGGACAGCTCAGAACGAGACTTCTGAAGACTGTTGGGCAAAACAACTTTACGACCTGGATTGAACCGCTTGAGTTCAGTTCTGTTGATGATGGCGTCGCCGTGTTTCACGTGCCGACCAACTTCATGGGCAACTATGTCAGTCAGAACTTTGCAGATCTGATCTTGCATGAATTTAATCTCTCTGGTGAGCCGGTTCAACGGCTCGCCTTTCGGGTTGCTGCCAATTCACCTGCACGTCCTGTGCGTCAGGTGGAGCAACCAAACGAGCCGTTTGCAGAGATGCAGGACGGCCAAGGTCGCGACAGCGATGGCAAATGGGATGAGTCTCCTGTGCGCCGCACTGCCTCTGGTCAGTCGATGTCGAGCAAGGCTTCGGCCTCGGCGCCGCTGGACAGCTTGCAGGCCGCGCCGCTGGATCCGCGGTTCACCTTTGACAACTTTGTTGTGGGTAAACCAAACGAGCTGGCACATGCCGCCGCACGCCGTGTGGCTGAGGGTGGTCCGGTGACGTTCAACCCGCTGGTGCTTTATGGTGGTGTGGGCCTGGGTAAAACCCACCTGATGCATGCCATCGCCTGGGAGCTGAAAGCGCAAAATCCGTCTCTGAACGTGCTCTACCTGTCAGCAGAGCAGTTCATGTATCGCTTTGTGCAGGCCCTGCGGGAACGCAAGATGATGGACTTCAAACACCTGTTCCGTTCGGTTGACGTGCTGATGGTGGATGATGTGCAATTCATTGCCGGCAAGGATTCAACGCAGGAAGAGTTCTTTCATACCTTCAATGCGCTGGTGGATCAGAACAAGCAGATCATCATTTCTGCGGATCGTGCCCCCGGCGAAATCAAGGATCTTGAGGATCGGGTGAAGTCACGTCTGCAATGTGGTCTGGTGGTGGATCTGCACCCTACCGACTATGAGCTGCGTCTTGGTATTCTGCAGACCAAGGTTCAGCATCAGCAGCTGACCTATCCGGGCCTTGAGATCGCCAATGGCGTGCTGGAATTCCTGGCGCACCGGATCTCGACCAATGTGCGTGTTCTGGAAGGGGCGCTGACCCGGCTGTTTGCCTTTGCCTCCCTCGTTGGGCGTGAGATCGACATGGATCTGACCCAGGATTGTCTGGCAGATGTGTTGCGCGCTTCCGAGCGTAAGATCACCGTTGAGGAAATTCAGCGCAAGGTTTCGGAGTATTACAACATCCGCATGTCGGATATTGTTGGTCCCAAACGGCTGCGGTCTTATGCGCGGCCGCGCCAGGTGGCGATGTATCTGTGCAAAAAGCTCACCAGCCGTAGCCTGCCGGAAATTGGGCGCCGTTTTGGCGGACGTGATCACACCACGGTCATGCATGGTGTGCGTCGCATCGAAGAGCTGAAGTCCACCGATGGCCAGATCGCGGAAGATGTGGAAATGCTGCGCCGCTCGCTCGAATCCTAAAACCTGCGGTGCATTCATCAGACCCCAGCGGCTCCGGATTTTCCGGGGCCGTTTTCTATAGTGGGCCTTTCTGCCGAGGAGGCTGTCCAGGAGGCTGTCACGCTGGTGGAAAATCTGCGCTGAATGAGCGGTGACAAGGGGGGGATATGGGGATGAACGGGCGCGGCAGCAACGAAAGTTGGGGTTTCAGGCGGTAACGGGCTCTCGCCCCTTGACGCTGCAGAGATTCCCTTGGAAAACTCAATAAAAAGCCTTGTACATGAGGGGCAAACCGGTACCTTGCCTGTCCCGACCATTGCTTTGCCATGGCCTGGTGACTGCGCATAGGCGGGACCAAAGGCGCGACGAAGAGGATAAGCGACATGAAGATCAGCATTGAACGCGGCACACTCCTAAAGGCCGTTGCGCAGGCCCAATCGGTGGTGGAGCGCCGCAATACCATTCCGATCCTGGCCAATGTTCTGATCGAAGCTGAGGGCGATGTGGCTCAGTTCCGTGCCACAGATCTTGATATCGAAGTGGTCGACAAAGCCCCCGCTCAGGTTGAGCGCGCTGGAGCCACCACCGTGGCGGCCACCACTCTGCATGAGATCGTGCGCAAATTGCCGGATGGCGCTTTGGTGACACTCACGGCCGATGCGGCGACAGGGCGTCTGACGGTTGAGGCTGGGCGCTCCAACTTCTCACTGGCGACGCTGCCACGCGAAGATTTTCCGGTTATGGCCTCCTCCGAGTACCATTCCAACTTTACCGCCAATGCGGCCATGCTGCGCCGCCTCTTTGATAAATCGAAATTTGCCATCTCTACCGAAGAGACCCGCTATTACCTCAACGGGGTCTATATGCATGTGTCGGACGCGGTGGAGGGCGGCAAGGTTCTGCGCTGTGTTGCCACCGATGGCCACCGTCTGGCGCGGATTGATGCACCCCTTCCCATGGGCGCCGAGGATATGCCCGGCGTCATCGTGCCACGCAAAACGGTCGGCGAGATGCGCAAGCTGCTGGATGACGACGAGATGGATATCGCGGTCTCTGTATCGGAAACCAAGGTGCGGTTCGCCACGCCAAATATCACTCTGACCTCCAAGGTTATCGACGGCACCTTCCCCGATTACACCCGGGTTATTCCCGTTGGAAACACCCGCCGCCTTGAGGTGGACGCGTCCGAGTTTGCCCGTGCGGTAGACCGGGTTGCAACCGTTTCGTCAGAGCGGTCGCGCGCGGTCAAACTGCAGCTGGAAGAGGACCGCCTGATCCTTTCGGTCAATGCGCCCGACAGTGGTGCCGCCGAAGAAGAGCTGGCCGTGGCCTATAGCGATGAACGTCTGGAGATTGGCTTTAACGCTAAATATCTGCTGGAGATCGCCAATCAGGTGGACCGCGAAAACGCCGTGTTCCTGTTCAACTCCTCGGGGGATCCGACATTGATGCGCGAAGGTAGTGACGAAAGCGCGGTCTATGTTGTGATGCCAATGCGCGTTTGATCTATAATCTGCGCTGCGCCGTCCAGAGAGCAGCTCAGAGAAAGGCGCGCCCTTCGTGCTGGCCCTGACTGAACTGACATTGTCTCACTTCCGCTCGCATCTGCGGGCGGAAATGCATTTGGACGGACGTCCGGTTGCCATTCACGGCGACAATGGTGCAGGCAAAACCAATATCCTTGAGGCGGTTTCGCTGTTTTCGCCCGGGCGTGGTTTGCGCCGCGCCAGTGCCGCTGAGATGGCGCGCCGCCCCGAAAGCCTGGGCTGGAAGCTCAAAGGCGTGCTGCAGGCCCCGGATCAGGCCTATGAGATTGAGACCTGGTCAGAGGAGGGGGGTGCACGTCAGGTGCGCATCGACAACAAAGCCAGCAACCAGATCGCGCTGGGTCAGATCTGTCGGGTGGTTTGGCTGGTGCCGGTGATGGACCGCTTGTGGGTCGAGGCCGCCGAGGGCCGTCGCCGTTTTCTTGACCGCATCGCGCTCAGCTTTGAGCCCAGCCATGCTGAAGCGACGCTTGCCTATGAGAAAGCCATGCGCGAGCGCAACAAGCTGCTGAAGGACCAGATCCGTGATGCGGCCTGGTACCGGGTGCTTGAGGCGCAGATGGGGGCAGCCGGACACCGGATCCACACCGCGCGACAAACAGCCGGGCAGCGTCTGGCCGCCGGGCAGGAGGGCGCAGAAACGGCCTTTCCCACCGCCCAGTTGCA
>JAWUWF010000001.1:0-17209 GCA_034111985.1 Pseudophaeobacter sp. | reverse complement strand
GGTGTCCAGTTCTTTGTGGATCACCTCCAGCGCGGTGGTCACGCCCTTTTGCCCCATAGCGCCAAGCCCGTAGATATAGGCGCGCCCGATCATGGTGCCGGATGCGCCCATGGCCAGCGCCTTGAGCACGTCCTGACCAGAGCGAATGCCACTGTCGAGGATCACCTCGACCTCGCCGCCGACCGCATCCAGGATCTGTGGCAGCATCCGGATCGAGCTGAGCGCGCCGTCCAGCTGACGGCCGCCGTGGTTTGACACGATGATCGCATCCGCACCGACCTTCACCGCCATCTTGGCGTCTTCCGCGTCGAGGATCCCCTTCAGGATTACCTTGCCGCCCCACATCTCTTTCAGCTTGGCGATCTTGCCCCAGTCGAGCGAAAGATCAAACTGCTCCGAGGTCCAGGCCCCCAGCGAGGAGGCGTCCGAGATGCCCTCGACATGGCCCACGATATTGCCAAATTCGCGCCGTTTGGCCCCCAGCATCTGCAGACCCCAGGTCCATTTTGTCATTAGATTGGCAATGGTTTTTGGCGTCAGCTTTGGCGGCGCAGAAAGGCCGTTTTTCAGATCCTTGTGGCGCTGGCCCAGGATTTGCAGATCCAGCGTGATCACCAGAGCCGATCATTGGGCATCCTTGGCACGCTGAATCAGACGGCGGACATAGTCCTGGTCGTTCATGGTATAGAGCTGAAACCAAAAGGGCTTTGTGGTCGCCTCGGCGACATCCTCGATCGAGTTGATCGACATGGTCGACAGCGTATAGGGTACGCCGAATTCCTCTGCCGCGCGGGCGGCTTTGATCTCGCCATCGGCATGCTGCATGCCGGTAAGGCCAACCGGCGCTAGGGCCACCGGCATGGCGACCTCTTCACCGATCATCACACCGCGGGTGCTGCGCCCTGACATGTCGCCCGCGACGCGCGGGCGCAGGCGGATCTGTTCAAAATCAGAGGTGTTTTCGCGAAAGGTCTGCTCGGTCCAGCTGCCGCTTTCGGCATAATCAAAAAACATCCGCGGCACGCGGCGCTCAAAGATGCGTTTTAGGTCCTGAATATTTGTGATTACCGGCACGGAACAGTCCTCGCTATTAGCTGGTAAGGTTTCCTTACCAATTTACGCGCTGTGTTGCAATACTGTTCGCGGGGGGCTGAAATGCAAAAAACCGCACCCATGCAAAAAATGCAGCACGGGCGCGGTTTTGCAGCTTTGCCTCTGACGTGAGAGAGGTGATCAGCCCCGGTGGGCGCCCTCTGCCAGCGTTTTCACAAAAGCCAGAACTTCGCTGGTTGTCTTGCCGGCGCCAATCAGGCTGACGATCGCACTGCCGACCACGGCGCCATCTGAAATTGAGGCGATATTCTCGGCCTTTTCCGGGGTATTGATGCCAAAGCCCACAATGACGGGGATATCCGTGGCGGCCTTGATGCGGGCCACCTCGGGGGCGACCGTGTCGGCCTGCGCCTCGGCAGCGCCGGTGATGCCGGTCACCGACACGTAATAAACAAAGCCAGAGGTGTTCTGCAGCACCTTTGGAAGGCGCGCATCATCGGTGGTTGGGGTCGCCAGACGGATAAAGTTGAGACCGGCTTTTTGTGCCGGGATACAGAGCTCGTCGTCCTCTTCCGGGGGCAGGTCCACGACGATCAGCCCGTCGATCCCGGCCGCCTTTGCATCCACAAGGAACGTGTCGACGCCGCGATTGTAGATCGGATTGTAATAGCCCATCAGAACGATGGGCGTGGTGTTGTCCGTTTGGCGAAAATCAGCCGCCAGCTGCAGCGTCTTTTCCAGGGTCATGCCACCGTCCAGGGCGCGCTGACCTGCCAGCTGAATGGTCGGGCCATCCGCCATCGGGTCCGTAAAGGGCAGGCCCAGCTCGATGATATCAACCCCTGCTGCGGGCAGGCCTTTGACCAGCTCCAGCGAGCTCTCATAGGTGGGGTCACCAGCCATGACATAGGACACAAAGGCCTTTTTGCCCTCAGCTTTGAGTTCGGCGAATTTTGCGTCAATACGGGTCATGGTCAGGCCTCTTGCAACTTACTGCTCTGGTGTGCCGAAAGTTGTAGGGGAAATCAATCCCGCCCTCAATCCCGCCCCATGCCCGAATTGCGCATTGTCGTCTTAGTTCAGCGGAATATGCCAGCGCAGCATCACCGCATTGACGCCGGGGTTAATGCGGCCGGTGGACGCGTTGGACTTATGACCCAAAGCAAGCGACAGGGCTTTGCCATTATTGAACCGCTTGCCGACAGCGATCTGGCTGCGCACTTCAAAGGTTGAGCCAAGATCGTTGAATGACATGCCTTCGAAATAGGCCCCAGGCATCACACTGGCCTCAATGAACCAGTTGTGCTGCAGATCCCAATTGCCGTTGAGGCCCCCGCCGACAAATGTATCTCCGGTCTCAACCACCTCGATCACGCCGGCCAGACGGGCAGAGAAGCGGCCCTTCTCATAGAAGGGGCGGTGAATATATTCGAGCGAGAAAACTGCGCCATCTTCTGCGCCATTGAAGGAATAGTCGGTATAGCCTGCACCAAGAACAATTTCCTGGCTGGCTGCGGTTTGGGCAAAGCCTGCAATCAAGGCTGCACAGAACAGAATATTTCGTTTCATTTCGTCCCCGAAGCGTGGTCAAATTTTATCGGATATAGGGTCGCCGTGACGGAGTTAAACCTCTTTTATATGAAATACGAGATCCTGTATGGTCAAATTTTCAGCCTTTCTCGGGGTGCTGGCGGGGGGCTGACTGGATGAAGCCGGGACCAAGATGGGGCGCAGGAAGACAGAGCTTGCTTGCGCCGGAGGGCAATGCTGCCTAGAAGCCACTCCCAAGTGGCATCAGGAGGCTGATATGGGCTTTAAAATGGGAATTGTGGGCCTGCCGAATGTCGGCAAGTCGACCTTGTTTAACGCGTTGACCAAAACCGCATCGGCGCAGGCGGCGAACTTTCCGTTCTGCACGATCGAGCCCAATGTGGGAGAGGTCGGCGTTCCGGACGCGCGTCTGGACCAGCTGGCAGCGATTGCCGGCTCCAAACAGATCATCCCGACCCGGATGACCTTTGTTGATATTGCCGGCCTCGTCAAAGGTGCGTCCAAAGGCGAAGGCCTGGGCAACCAGTTTCTGGCGAATATTCGCGAAACCGATGCAATTGCTCATGTTTTGCGCTGCTTTGAAGATGGCGACGTCACTCATGTTGACGGTCGCGTCGACCCCGTAGCGGATGCTGAAACCATCGAAACCGAGCTGATGCTGGCGGATCTTGAGAGCATTGAGAAGCGCCGCGCCGGTCTGGTGCGCAAGATCAAAGGCAACGACAAAGAGGCCGTGCAGCAGGAACGTCTGCTGGCCGAGGCGCAGGCGATGCTCGAAGAGGGCAATCCCGCACGCCTTGTCGAAGTCCATGAAGACGATGCCAAAGCATGGCGGATGCTGCAGCTTTTGACCACCAAACCGGTGCTCTATGTCTGCAACGTAGGTGAGTCGGAATCGGTCGATGGCAACGAACATTCTGCCAAAGTGGCCGCGATGGCCGCGGCGCAGGGCAATTCACACGTCATTATTTCGGCCCAGATCGAAGAAGAAATCAGCCAGCTAGAGGCGGATGAGGCACAGATGTTCCTCGAAGAGATGGGCCTGCAGGAGGCCGGCCTCGACCGGCTTATCCGCGCGGGCTACGAGCTGTTGCATCTGGAAACCTATTTCACCGTTGGCCCGAAAGAGGCGCGTGCCTGGACCATTCGCCAGGGCACGTCAGGCCCACAGGCCGCCGGTGTTATTCATGGTGACTTTGAAAAGGGCTTTATTCGGGCCGAAACCATCGCCTTTGATGACTTCATTGCCTGCAATGGCGAGCAGGGGGCCAAAGAGGCCGGCAAGATGCGCGCCGAGGGCAAATCCTATGTCGTCAAGGATGGCGATGTGATGCACTTCCTGTTCAGCAAATAGATCTCTGTTTTTGCGCAGGTATGGCCAGTGCAGAGACAGACCACAAACCGGACGCCCGCGCAGATCGCCTGTGTGGGCGTTTTTATTGGGCCAAATGAGCAGACGGTTGCCCCGCGCTGTGGTTGGCGGGGCTTGCAGCAGGGCTGAACCAGGTGCTAGGCCGCTCCGGTAAGCGAGATGGAAACTGGTATGATCAAACTGATTATCGACACGGACCCCGGCATTGATGATGCCATGGCAATTTTTTACGCCGCCGCCGCCCCGGATATCGAACTATTGGGGCTCACCACGATTTTTGGCAATGTCACCACCCAGGTCGCCACCCGCAACGCCCTGCGCCTGCTTGAGGCGGTGGAGCTGACGGTGCCGGTGGCCCATGGCGCTGAGACGCCGCTTTCGATGCCGCCCTGTTCGCCATCCGCCCGGGTGCATGGGGTTGAGGGCTTTGGCGACATCCCCTCCGAGACTCCCAAGGGGCAGCCAGTTGACGAAGATGCCGCCGATTTCCTGATCCGCATGGCGCGTGAACACAAAGGGGAACTGGTGCTCTGCCCGATCGGGCCGCTGACCAATATTGCCCTGGCGATGCAGCGCGACCCGGAATTTGTCAAAAACCTCAAACGCATCGTCATCATGGGTGGCTCGCTGGAGGAGGGGGGCAACGTTACCCCCCATGCCGAGGCCAATATTTATCACGACCCGCACGCGGCAGATGTGGTTTTTGGCGCCGGTAAAAAACTGGTGATGGTGGGGCTGGATGTCACCCACCGCATTCTGTGCACCAAGGAAGATTTTGCCTCTATTGCGGCGCAATCGCCCGAGTTGGGCGGCATGTTGCAGCGCATGTCCGAGTTTTACCTGTCCTTTTATGCCACGGTGGGGAAGTTTGATGGCTGCTCTTTGCATGACCCGGCGGCGGTGATCGCCTGCAGCAACCCTGAGCTTTTTGAAACCCGCAAGACGCCTATCCGGGTGCTGTGCGAGGGCGAAGAGGTCGGCACCACCCTAGAGGCTGAAAAGGGCAGCCGCGACGCGGTCTCTGTCTGCATGAAAGTTGACGCCGAGGCAGTGAAATCACTGTTTCTCAAACGCCTGGCGCTGTTGCCCTAGTCAGGCGCAGGATGATTTTGCACAGAAAAATGAGACTGCGAAATGAGACTGCGAAATGGGGCTGCGTTGTACCGCAGCCCCATTTTTTTTATCTCAAGAGGTTTTCAGGGACTGGTTGATCCGGCCCCTGGCCGAGGTGGCCTTGGCAAAGATCACCGGCTCAGCAGGCACAACCATACCGGCCTCGGCCGCATGATCAGAGTAGTTGAGGCCGATGCAGATGAATTTTCCGGTCTGCGCAACACAGGGCCCGTAGCGATCCACCTGAACGGCGGCCAGGGTGGTGGGGTCGAGGGCGGCAATTTTTGCCAGCCCGGCGTCGCTCAGCGTGTCGGCGGCAATATCCACGACATGGGCCGAGAGATCACGCACCGTGCCGCTGTCATCCAACAGTCCGGGTTTCTCATGCCCTTTGGGGCCAAATCGTAGCAGCTTCAAATCAATACTCTCCGTTCAGGTGATCCCGCGTCCCAGCCAAAGCACGGCGATGGGCGAGGACAAGCGGCGACGCGCCTGGCAGGGCTGCCCTGCTGTCGGCACTGTGTTTGGAGAGATCCTGCATAGTGGCCCCCAGGGCGCCACAAGAATGTTGCCAAAAGAGCAGGCAGGCCTGTGCCATCTGGCGTCAGATGCCTGTGACGTACCATGTCCCTGTGACGTACCAGTTACCTGTGACGTACCAGTTACCTGTGACGCACCAGTTACCTGTGACGCACCAGTTACTGTGACGCACCAGTTACTGTGACGCAGCTGAGCCAGAGCATGTAAAAGTCTGCGCTGTGTGGGGGGGAGAAGGTCGGGCCAACAGCGTCGGGAGGAGGAGATACTGTTGGCCCTGGTTTTAACGGGCTCCGGGAGGAAGAACCGTTAAGGTGCGGTTTCAGGATGACTCTGGGAGGAGCGAGACCTGATACCTGTCAATGCCGACCAGGTTGAGCGGCCATTGATGTCGTGATGGTTCAATGACGTTTTGACGCGGGCGTCGTGATCACAGACCATCGTATTCGTATGACAGCAGGAATTGCGCATGGCGCTTGATTCCACTGCGGGTGATTCCGATATTTGCCAGTTCCTTGTCTGACATCTGATTCAGCACAGATTCCATTTTTGCGGTCTGAACATGGCTCAGGACTGCCGACAATCCGCTGCGCAGTTTTGACAAAAGGTCGCGTGAGACGCCCGACGCCAAGGTCGCGGCCTGACCGAGATGCAACCAAAGCTTTGCACCTGGGAGAGTGTTGCTAGGATACTTCATATTTTGTCCTTTCGACTGGCTTCAAGAGCGAGCCTGCGAATGTGAGAGCGAGGTATGCCAAGATCCGCAAGCTCCCGGTCTGAAAGAGCGCGAAGCTCAGACAGGGTGGTGAGGTACAGGTCACGGCGCAACTTTGCCGCTTTCACAGCAGACAGCATCTGCGCGAGGCGCCAACGCAGGGGCCCAAGGTGAATTTTTGGGCGAACATTGGTGTGTATGAATGCCATCTACTTCAGGCCTCCTCTTTTTGATTGCTGCGATGCAGTAACTGTGCCGCACTGCAGCAATAGCGCTAACGCGCAAAATCTCCAATCCTCTAAATATGCATAGGGGATGTTCCAAATTGGAAAGGGTACGCCGCATGATGGATATTTCCTCGCAGATGCTGGCTTTTGTAAAAGTCGTGGAACTGGGCAGCATTTCTGCGGCCTCCAGAGCCAGTGGACAAACGCCCTCGGCCGTTAGCAAACAGATCCGGAACCTGGAGGATCATGTTGGCTACAGGTTGCTGCATCGCTCCAAAACGGGGGTTTCCATGACCGATGAGGCCCGGGACTATTATGAAAAATGCCGGGCGGTGGCCGCTGCCATGTTGGAGGCGGAAGCCCATATTTCCAACCAGAAAGGCAAGCCCAAGGGGGTTTTGCATGTTGCGTCCAGCGTCGCATTTGGCAAGTATCAGCTGATCACGGCTTTGCCTGAATTCCTTGATCTTTATCCTGAAATTACGGTCTCTCTAGAGCTGAGCGACCGCCAGATTGCCCTGGAAGAAGAGAGCTTTGACGTCTCGATCAGCTTTGCTGAGCAGCTGACGAATCCGAATGTCGTAGCGCGCCGGATCCTGAAAAATGAGCGTGTCTTGTGTGCCTCCCCCAGCTTTCTTGAAAAGCACGGCACCCCCAAGAGTTTTGGCGATTTGGCACGGTTCAACTGCCTGCGCACCTCTAATTTTGTCGGCAGGAATGCCTGGGAGGCCGAGCTGAACCAGGTCAAACACCGGGTTGATGCTGCCGGGAATTTTGTCGGCAACAGCGCCGACGCCGTTTATCGCGCCGTCCTGGCCGGCTTGGGTATTGCCCGGCTATCAAACTATATCGTTGCCGAAAAAATCGCTACGGGCGAGCTGGTTAGGTTGTTTCCAGCCTATACGCAGAAACACGCGGATGTGGCGGTGATCTTTGCGGACAAGCGCAATCTGGCCCCGAAGATCCGTGTTTTTGTAGACTTTATGGCAGAGCACTTTAACCGATAACCGCGCCAGAGTGCTCTGCCTGCGCAACCCGGGCGGGGGCGCGACGCAGGCAGAGGGCTACGCCCAGGCAGGGGCTAGGTCGGCGGGCGGCCATAGGTGGCTGCTATACAGGTGGAGGTTAGGCAGGCGCCTCATACTGCAGCCCGCCCATATCGGCCACAAACCTGAGCACCTCGTTGATGCCTTCACCATGGCGCAAAGAGCAAAAGGCAAAAGGCAGCTTGCCTCGCATCTTTGCGCTGTCGCGCTTCATAACCTCCAGGCTGGCTCCGACATGCGGCGCGAGGTCGGTTTTGTTGATCACCAGCAAATCGGACTTGGTGATGGCGGGGCCGCCCTTACGCGGGATTTCCTCGCCTGCAGCCACATCAATGACATAGATCGTCAGGTCTGCCAGCTCGGGACTGAAGGTCGCAGACAGATTGTCGCCGCCGCTCTCGATCAGGACGACCTCCAGATCCGCATGGCGTTTGCGCATCTCGGCGATGGCGGCCAGATTGATCGAAGCATCCTCGCGGATGGCCGTATGCGGGCAGCCGCCTGTTTCGACACCGATGACACGATCCTGTGGCAGGATCTGCATCCGCATCAGGGCTTCGGCGTCTTCCTGAGTGTAGATGTCATTGGTTATGACACCGATTGAGATGTCAGGGTGCAAAGCCCGGGCGAGGGCCGCCGTCAGGGTGGTTTTCCCGGCGCCTACAGGCCCCCCGATCCCAATGCGCAACGGGCCATTTAGACGTGTCATGAGCGGAATATCCTTGGTTGAAGAGTTTCATGGGTCATCGCAGCAATGTCGGACAAAAAGGCGCTGCTCTGCAGGTCGTCCATTGTGCTTTGCTGCGTGTCCCTTGCGATTTTTGTGCAGTCAGGTGTCAGCGCCGCAAGAACGGCCTGCCCGGCGGTCTGCCCCAGTGGCACAAGGCGCACGGCTGCCGAGACGAGGTTGCTGGTAAAGGCCTGCAGATACAGCCCCGCTGTCAGGTCCAGATCAAGGCTCAGCCGCAAGGCGGCCGCCCCAACGGCAACCGGGTAGGCAAGACCGTTCAGCTCACTGCCCCAAATTGCGGCGGTGGTCTGACAAAAGGCATCCCCCTGCAATTGCGTCTCCATCCGGCGCTCGGCGCTGGCGGCAAACGCCAGAGCGCTGGCGTTGACATGGGCCAGTGTCAACGCATCCTTGCTGCCATAGGCGGCGCGCAACAGAATGCAGTCATTGCGCCCGCTGCCGTGGTGCAACAGATCTGACAGCCAGATCTGCAGGTCCTCAGGGGTTGCAATCGCGCCGGACTGGATCGCCGTTTCCAACCCGTGCGAATAGGCAAAGGCCCCCACCGGAAAGGCAGGAGACAGCCATTGCGTCAGGGTCAGCAAGCCAGTGCCAGTTACAGTGCCGGCGCTAGTGGTCATGCGCAGTTGCGACATGTTCATGCGAATGGGTGCGGCCATGCCCATAGGCGCCGCCTTCGGGGGTAAAGGCCAGCGTCACGTGTTCAAGGCTGGCGCCGAGGTGCTCCAGCATGTGACCGATCACCGGGTCGGCCTGGATCAGCAGATGGTCGCCATTGATCTGGCAGGGCGTATGCCGGTTGCCGATGTGCCAGGCCAGACGCACCAGATCCGGGCCCGTCACCCTGAGCAGCTCTTCGGGGGCGGCTATGATCTCGACAAATGTGCCGTCGTCCAGCTCCAGGCAGTCACCGTGGTTCAGCGAGGTGGTTTGCTCAAGGTCGACCAAAAAGGGCCTGCCCGCGCTGGTGGTCAGCTTTTTGCGGCGCAAGAACCGTTCAGTATAGTCAAGGGCGCAGCGCTCGGACCGCGCGCTGTTGGAGCCGTGGTGATGGTGGATTTGGGCAAAGGGAAGTTTGGTCATACTGGCCTCTCAAAACAAAAAGTAGCGCTGGGCCATTGGCAGCACCTCTGCCGGCGGGCAGGTCAAAAGCTGACCATCGGCGCGGACCTCATAGGTCTCTGGATGCACGTCGATTTTTGGTGTCGCATCATTCAGGATCATGTCCGCCTTGCCGATATTGCGGGTGTTGCGCACGGCGATGGTCTGTTTGCTCAATCCCAGGGTCTCGCCAATATTGGCGGATTGCGCGGCCTCTGACACAAAGCTGACAGAGCTGTGGCGCAGCGCCGTGCCCAGAGCCCCGAACATCTGCCGGCTGTAGACGGGTTGCGGCGTTGGGATAGAGGCATTGGGATCGCCCATTTGCGCCACGACAATTGTGCCTGCCATCAGAACCATTTCAGGTTTCACCCCAAAGAAGGCGGGGTTCCACAACACAAGATCGGCGCGTTTTCCGACCGTGATATCGCCCAGTACATGGCTGACACCCTGGGCAATTGCCGGGTTGATGGTGTATTTTGCAATATAGCGCCGCACCCGAAAATTGTCGTTGTCGCCAGTTTCTTCGGGCAGAGACCCGCGCTGTTTTTTCATCTTGTCGGCGGTTTGCCAGGTGCGGATCAGCACCTCACCAACCCGGCCCATGGCCTGACTGTCGGAGGCGATGATGGAAAAGGCGCCGATGTCGTGCAGGATGTCTTCGGCAGCAATGGTTTCGCGGCGGATGCGGCTTTCGGCAAAGGCGATGTCTTCGGGGATGGATTTGTCGAGGTGATGGCAGACCATCAGCATATCCAGATGCTCTTCCAGCGTGTTGACGGTGAAAGGCCGGGTCGGATTGGTCGAGGAGGGCAGCACATGCGCCTCGCCGCAGATCTTGATAATGTCCGGCGCGTGGCCCCCACCGGCGCCTTCGGTGTGGAAGGCATGGATGGTGCGCCCTTTGAGGGCGGCGACAGTATGTTCCACAAAACCGCTTTCGTTCAGCGTGTCGGTATGGATCATGACCTGTACGTCCATGTCATCCGCGACCGAGAGGCAGCAATCAATCGCGGCCGGGGTGGTTCCCCAGTCCTCATGCAGTTTCAGGGCACAGGCACCGCCTTTGACCATCTCAACCAGCGCCTCGGGCTGGCTGGCATTGCCCTTGCCCGACAGGCCAATGTTCATGGGAATGCCATCAAAGGACTGCAGCATGCGGCCAATATGCCAGGGACCGGGGGTGCAGGTGGTGGCCAGTGTGCCATGGGCCGGCCCGGTGCCGCCGCCAAAACAGGTGGTGACGCCGGAATGCAGCGAATCCTCCATCTGTTGCGGGCAGATAAAGTGGATATGGCTGTCCATGCCGCCCGCCGTCAGGATGCGGCCTTCGCCTGCAATCACCTCGGTGCCGGGGCCGACAATGATATCGACGCCGGATTGCGTATCCGGGTTGCCTGCCTTGCCGATGGCGTGGATCAGACCGCCCTTCAGGGCCACATCGGCCTTGTAGATGCCAGAGTGATCAACAATCAGCGCATTGGTGATCACCGTATCCACGGCGCCTGCAGCGCGGGTGACCTGCGACTGACCCATGCCATCACGGATCACCTTGCCGCCGCCGAATTTCACTTCTTCGCCATAGGTGGTCAGGTCGCGTTCGACCTCGATGATCAGATCGGTATCGGCCAGACGCAGCTTATCGCCGGTGGTGGGGCCATACATTGCAGCATAGTCTGCGCGGGATATTTCGCGGGGCATGTCAAAGATCTCCCATGATGAGCTGATTGAACCCGAAAATGCGCCGCAGCCCACCAACCGGGATCAGCTGCACTTCACGGCGTTGGCCCGGCTCAAAACGTACCGCCGTTCCAGATGCGATATCCAGACGCATGCCGCGTGCGGCGGCGCGGTCAAAGTCCAGCGCGGGGTTTGTTTCTGCAAAATGAAAATGGCTGCCAACCTGCACGGGCCGGTCTCCGGTATTGGCAACCATAACAGTGATCGCCTCGGCGCCCTGATTGAGGGTCAGGCTGCCTGCAGCGGGAAAGAGCTCTCCGGGGATCATGTGCGGTTTTTCCACAGAATATAGCCGCCCACCACGGCCAGAGCCACAAGGGCGGCCAGACCGATCATGTCCTCGGGGTGGGTGTGGATCTCGTGGGCCCCATGCGCCAGGGCAGGGGAGGCGAGCAGGGCAAGGGGGAGCGACAGGGCAAGAGACAGGCTAAGAGACAGAGACAGGCGCATGGCGAGGCCGGTATACAGGTTTTTCATCGGTTGGGCTCCTTTAGCGGATCGGATTTAACGAATTGGATTGTGGACGGTGACCAGTTTGGTGCCGTCTGGAAAGGTTGCTTCGACCTGCACTTCGTGGATCATCTCGGGGATGCCTTCCATGCATTGATCGCGGCCAATCACCAGCCCGCCGGCCTCCATCATGTCCGCAACCGAGCGGCCATCGCGCGCGCCTTCGACAACGGCGTCGGTGATCAGGGCAATCGCCTCGGGGTGGTTCAGTTTGACGCCACGGGCCAGCCGTTTGCGGGCGACCTCTGCGGCCATGGCGATCAGCAGTTTGTCTTTTTCGCGCGGGGTGAGTTGCATGGGTTACAGCCTCCAGGATTTCGGCAAAGCGGTGTGAGAAAGGAGTTCAAGGATGGGGATGAGTGCGCGCCGCAGCTCAAAACTGTCCGGGGCAAGTTGGCGGATCACCAGCACGTCCTCAGCCAGCATGCTGGCGCCTGCGGTCTCTGGCAGCAGGGCGCGCACAGCCTCCAGATGGTTTGAGGCCCCGGCATTCACCATCACCACGCTGGCCATTGCCGCGGCACCATTTGCGATTGAGGGCCGGGCCAGATGGGCGGTGGCATCGCCAATCAGCTCCATACCGTCCAGATACAAAGGATCGCCCGCGCGGGTTATGGTGATACGGTCCCGAAACATCACGTCGCGCAGTGTCTCGCCCATCGCGGTGCGTCCAAAGACAACAGGCTCAACCAGCAACAAATCCGCTCCGGGCTGCAGGGTGATGTCGAGCCGCCTGTTGAGGGCGCAGCGATCAAACAGGATCAATTCCTGCGGCAGCCATTTAAGCGCTGCGCCTGCCTGCACGCAAAGGCGTGATGTGACCTGGCCGGTCTCATTGGGCTGGGCGCGGTAGGCGCGCTCTGCAGCCTGGGTGGTAAGGGTCAGCTGCGCGCCAGGCTGCAGCGAAATGTCGAGATCAAACTGATCGCCGCCGGTAATGCCACCCGCCGTATTGACCAGAATTACCTCGATGTCCTGACTGCGACTATGCGGAAAGACCAGTTTTGTGGACCCGGATTGGCGCAGGTCCTTGAGGCGGGTTTTGCCTGCGCTGTCAGCCAGCACAGACAGCCGACCGGTCCCGACTGCACGCGGTTGCACAGCTGTAATGCGGGAGAGATCTGACAGGTCTATGGGGCTGGGTTGAGAGATGACAGGCTCCTGCGGCAAGGGTGGGCGGTTTCTATTTCGCCTCTTGTTTGACCAGACTGCGGGCAAGAGCGGCAGCATTTGTCACCAAAAGAGGCGGTGATATGCTGTCAGGGGTCATTTTTTGGGCGGTCGCGCTGATGTCTGCCTATATTTGCGGCGGTCCTGACGAGCGGTGGCGTTTTCGCGCCCCGGCAATTGCTCTGGGTGCTGCACCGCCGCAATGCTGAATCATCCCCGGATGTGGAATCAAATTACGTTGAGAGGGGGTGTGTGACGACCGGTAGAATTGGACCTCGATCCAGCCGTCACACGGTTTGCAACACTTACGTTGCAGGGAATAGTTAAGGCGTCGGCGTTTCAAGGACAAGGCGCAAGCAGCTATCCCTGCTGGGAGAGATCACATGAAAACGACAACTGCTCTTGCTACGGCTCTGACACTGGCCACAGCACTGCCCGCACTGGCCGATGACTGCACGATTAAAGTGGGGGTTCTGCACTCGCTGTCCGGCACGATGGCAATTTCTGAAACAACCCTGAAAGACACCATGCTGACCCTGATCGATCAGCAAAACGCCAAGGGGGGCGTGATTGGCTGTGAACTCGAAGCCGTCGTGGTTGACCCGGCCTCTGACTGGCCACTGTTTGCTGAAAAGGCGCGCGAATTGCTGAGCGTACACGAGGTCGATGTCATTTTTGGCAACTGGACCAGTGTGAGCCGTAAATCGGTGCTGCCGGTGATCGAAGAGCTGAACGGGCTGCTGTTTTACCCGGTGCAATACGAGGGCGAAGAAAGCTCGAAAAACGTCTTTTACACCGGCGCGGCTCCCAACCAGCAGGCCATTCCTGCAACGGATTATTTCCTCGAAGAGCTGGGCATCGAAAAGTTTGCTCTGCTGGGTACGGACTATGTCTACCCCCGGACAACAAACAATATTCTTGAGGCCTACCTGCAGTCAAAAGACATCGCAAAAGACGATATCTTTGTGAACTACACCCCCTTTGGTCATTCTGACTGGTCAAAAATCGTGGCGGATGTTGTCGCTCTGGGCGCTGATGGCAAAAAGGTCGGCGTGATTTCAACCATCAATGGCGACGCAAACATCGGCTTTTACAAAGAGCTGGCGGCTGCGGGCATTTCGGCGGATGATATTCCGGTTGTTGCCTTCTCGGTTGGCGAAGAAGAACTCTCTGGCCTGGATACCAGCAACCTTGTCGGCCACCTCGCAGCCTGGAACTATTTCCAGTCGGCTGAAACGGACGCAAACGCCGAATGGATTGCCGCCTGGAAGGCCCGCATGGGCGAAGAGCGTGTCACCAATGACCCAATGGAGGCCCATTACATCGGCTTTAACATGTGGGTGAATGCGGTCACCGCAGCTGGTAAGGTCGACGTGGATGCCGTGCGCGAGGCGATGTACGGACAAGAGTTTCCAAACCTGACAGGCGGAACCGCAGTTATGCTGCCAAACCACCACCTGTCCAAGCCGGTCCTGATTGGTGAAATCACCGCCGAAGGCCAGTTCGACATCATCAGCCAGACCAGCGAAGTGCCTGGCGATGCCTGGACTGACTTTTTGCCAGAATCCGCCAAACTGGTCTCTGACTGGAAAGATCTTGGCTGCGGCATGTACAACACCGAGACAAAAAGCTGCGTGCAGACCCTGTCTAACTACTGATCACCCGATCTGTGAGGGCGTGCCATGCGCGCCCTCACTCTTTAAAAATTCCGAAAGTCCCCATTATGAAGTCTCTGTTTTTGGCTCTGCTTGCGGCAGTGCTGTTGACCAATGGTGCCCCGGCGCTGGCCAGTACTGTCCAGGACGTTTTGCAAGACCAGCGCGCGCTGATCGAGAAAAGCTCTCGCCGAACAGTTGGCCCCGCAATCGACGCACTGGTGAAAAGTGAGTTACCGCAGATGCAGGCGGTGTTTGAGGCCTGGCAGGCCAAAGAGATGTGGCAACGCACAGAAGATGGCTGGTTCTTTGCTGCCGTTAAAAACGCCGATGGCACCTATGCGCTGCACCGGTTTGAGGACGGCACAAAGGTTGGGGACTACGCCAAGGGCGCGCTGAAGCAGTTGAAACCCAATAGCGGTGTGCGCGCCATGATCGCGACAGCGCTGGTGCAATACCAGCTGTCTGATCCGGATGTTGCCAAACGGGCGGATGCGCTCAACTCCATTGCCCGCGACCCTGAGGCCGCCTTACTGGCGCCGCTGCGGGCGTCGATCCCAAATGAGACCGATCCAGACATTTTGCTGCGCAAGACCCGGTTGGAGCGCCTGATGAGCATGGCATATGACAGCGACATCCCGGTACGGGTGGCCGCCATAGATGAGATGGCAGGCGATCTCGGCGTTGATTTTCGCGCCACGCTGAACCCGATTTTGACGACCAAAACCACGATCCTTGCGGCAGGTCAGGTCACGGATGCAAATGTTGCGCGGGTGCTGGTGCCCGGCACGGATGACCTGTCGCACC
This sequence comes from Pseudophaeobacter sp., assembly GCA_034111985.1. GTDB lineage: Bacteria > Pseudomonadota > Alphaproteobacteria > Rhodobacterales > Rhodobacteraceae > Pseudophaeobacter. The sequence continues at coordinate 1,861 of JAWUWF010000001.1, read as the reverse complement.
AGGCCGCCTATGCGCTGCTGGTCGCCGCCGACCTCGCCCCGGCAGAGCTGACGCAGGATGCACGCGATGCCGCCCTTGAGGCCAATATCGAGGCGGGCCGGGTTGGACCTTTTCCCGTAGCCCAGCTTGACACGCAGGCAAAACGAGATGCGGCCTATGATGCCCTGGTGGATGCAGGCCTGGCCGCGCCGCGCATCACGGCAGATGACATCGCCAAAAGCCTCGCCAGCCATCAGTTCCTTGAAATCTATCAAGAGCCATCAAAGGCGGTGACCGATGCTGCAACAGCCGGCCTTGCCAAATCCGAGGCCCGCGTCGCGGTCAATCAGGCGGTTGATCTGGGGCTGGATGCGCTGTCTCTGGCCTCGATCTATTTTCTCGCGGCCATTGGCCTTGCTATTACCTTTGGGGTGATGGGCGTGATCAACATGGCCCATGGGGAGTTCATCATGATGGGCGCCTACACAGGCTATGTTGTGCAAATGTTCATTGCCAACCACACGCTCTCTATTTTGGTGGCGGTGCCGCTTGCCTTTGCGGTGACATTCGCCGCCGGTGTCGCGCTGGAGCGGCTGGTGATCCGCTGGCTGGCGCATCGCCCGCTTGAGACATTGCTGGCGACCTTTGGCGTGTCGATTGCGTTGCAGCAACTGGCAAAGAATATCTTTGGCACCCAGGCGCGGCCGCTGACCGCACCGGCCTGGCTGGATGGCACCTGGGTGATCAATGACGTGGTGGCGATCAGCTCTATCCGCATTGCGATTTTCATTCTTGCGCTGCTGTTTCTGGGGCTTTTCCTCTTTATCATGAAACGCACACGGCTGGGGCTTGAGACCCGTGCCGTCACACAGAACCCCCGGATGGCCGCCAGCATGGGGATCAATCCGGACCGGGTGAATATGCTCACCTTTGGTCTGGGCTCTGGCATTGCCGGTATTGCCGGGGTGGCGATTGGTCTCTTTGCCAAAGTTACCTCTGAGATGGGCGGCGACTACATCGTTCAGAGCTTTATGACGGTGGTTGTCGGCGGTGTCGGCAATATCTGGGGCACCCTTGCCGGGGCGATGATGATTGGCGGCTTCCAAAAGGGTGTTGAGTGGCTCAACCCGTCCAACACGCTGGCGGCACAGACCTATATGATCGTCTTTATCATCATCTTCATTCAATTCCGGCCCAGAGGGATTATCGCCCTCAAAGGTCGCGCGGCAGGAGATTGATGCGATGAACAGATCCTTTATTGCCCGCAACCCTTCGGTGCTGATCTTCCTGTCGATACTGGCCCTGTTTACCCTCCTTGTGACGCTGATGTCCGAAGGGTTTGGCGCAGGCCTGGTCTCTACCAGCATGGTGAAAACCCTCGGCAAGACCCTGTGCCTTTGCCTGATCGCCGTGGCGATGGACCTGATCTGGGGCTACATGGGCATTCTGTCGCTTGGACATTTCGCCTTTTTTGGTCTGGGCGGATATATGATCGGCATGTGGCTGATGTTTGAACGTACCCGCCAGATTGTTGTCTCCTCCCTGTCCGAAGGCGTGCTGCCGCCAACACCAGAAGACATCCAGGCGGCGATCGGCAACCAGATCTTTGGCGTGGTGGGCAGCAGTGAGTGCCCTGTGATCTGGATGTTTGCAGACAGCCTTGTGCTGCAGCTGGCCTTTGTTGTGCTGGTTCCCGGAGCCCTGGCCTTTGTCTTTGGCTGGCTGGCGTTACGCAGTCGGGTGACCGGGGTGTATCTGTCCATTCTGACCCAGGCGATGACGCTGGGTCTGTCGCTCTACTTGTTCCAAAATGCCAGCGGTCTGCGCGGCAACAACGGCTTGTCTGGCCTGCAGAACCTGCCCGGCGTTACAGCGCCGCAAT